>NZ_CADFEH010000003.1:0-417426 GCF_902833155.1 Burkholderia sp. BCC1047
GAAGCTGAGGCAAACTACTACAGGCAACTCAGAAATGCGGCTGAAGTGCCTGCATTAACTTAAACCAACCGACCTCCACGATTCCCGGTGCGGTTCAAATTCGTCTCAATGCGCCACGCCAAGCGGCTGATTGAGGAATGGCGTATCGAGTACAACACCGAGCGGCCTCATAGTTCGCTCGGCTAACGCCAAGCGGCTGATTGAGGAATGGCGTATCGAGTACAACACCGAGCGGCCTCATAGTTCGCTCGGCTATCTGACGCCTGTGCAGTTCGCCCGGGCGCACGACGCGAAGCAGCAGTTTTTAACCTCGGACTCTAACTGCAGTCCGGACTAAAACCGGGGGCAGGTCAGACAGACCGCGTATCGCGGCATCAAGCGAGTCGACCAGCACTTCAAGCTGACGATGCTGGCGAGCAACCTGACTCGAATGGCTCGAATACTGCCAGCGGTGCCGCAAGGAGTAACGCGATGAGCCGCCCAAGTGCGATCGCCGCGCGGCGACGTATCGGGCAACCCGATCGCCAGCGGGGCATCCGGCACGATACGTCTGCAACTCGGCCGCTAATCGCATACGAAATCCTTTTAAACACTGCCTCGGTTGTCAAAACGAGGCGCTTTTCAACAGCCTGCTAAGGCCTAGGCTTAAATTTGTCTGTCGGTCGCAGAAGGATTCAGGCGCCGAATATCTGCAACCTAGCGGTACTGGCTGCCGACGCGGAGCAACGACCAGACTAGGTTCGTCGTGACGATAGTTCTTGAGCTTTGCCTGCCGCCAAGATGCTGCAAGGCAGACTTGCTGCGTGCCGGATAGGTCCGGTTAGTCGACGGAACACGCCACCCCTGCTGAAAGTTGCGGATCTTGGCGTCCAGGACATGCCCAAAACGGCACTTCATTGTGGCGGCTAGCGGCACGATTCTTACGAAGGAGGTGCAGTACAATCCTGCCCTACATAATCTCGTATGGTTTTTGTAATTTCAAGTGGTAGGCTACCAACCACATGGGGGGAGGTAGCAGGTGGTTTTGCTTACTCACGGCAACGCAGGGCAAGGAGAGGGAAATGAGTTCACGGGCGCATTCGACGTTGCCCCAGTATCACGAAGACCGCATGGACCCGGTGGCTTACGTGGTTGATGACGACGAGTCAATGCGCCAGGCGCTCGACGCTTTGCTGCGCTCCATCGGGCTTCGCGTAGAGACATTTGAGTCAGCACAGGAATTTCTCGCGTTCCCGAAATACCGTGTCCCGAGTTGCCTGATTCTCGATGTCAGGCTCCGCGGAGAAAGCGGTCTAGCGTTTCAGGAGCAGATCGCAAGCAGTGACCTGCGAGTGCCGATCATATTCATGACAGGCCATGGCGATATTGCTATGACGGTCAAGGCGATGAAAGCGGGGGCCATTGATTTCCTGCCCAAACCGTTTCGCGACCAAGACATGCTGGACGCTGTTGCCAATGCGTTGGCGCGAGACGGGCAACGGCTGGCAACTGAGCAGTCAGGTGCGGCGCTTCGTGACGCCTATGCTTCGCTGACGCCGCGAGAAAGACAAGTTATGGAACTTGTTGTCGCGGGCTTGAAGAACAAGCAAATAGCCTTCGAGTTGAACCTCAGTGAGGTCACGGTGAAGATTCATCGCGGGCAGGTCATGAGGAAGATGGTGGTACGGTCAGTTGCCGATCTCGTTAGAACGGCAGAATCGTTGGGCGTTAGTTCGAAGCCGAAGAAGTAGTTGAGAGATGAACTCCTGGCGGAGTGCTTGCGCAACGATTGGCGGTCTGCTATGGCTGGTTCAGTGCTACGTTGAGCCAATGCTCGAGGGCGTCGGGGTCAATTGGCTTACCAAGCACCACCAGCGCGCCGGCGTCGAGGGACTTTGCTTTTAGGGCTGCAGTTGGAAACGACGTGATGAATATGGTCGGTGTGACGTGATCCAGTGCCAGAATCTGAAGCAACATCTCGACTCCTGACATGCCAGGCATCATAACGTCGGAGATCAGGCATGATGTTTCGGCGAGCTTTCCAGAATTGAGAAACTCTTCAGCAGACGCGAACAGGCGTGTTTGCCTTCCGAACGAACGCACAAGACTCCCTGTCGCGAGTCGGAAGGCTTCGTCATCGTCAACTATCGAAACTATCTGAGTGGCACACAAGTGTTCGACCTCGTACATCGGGGAAGGGGCAGCATACGCCGGAGCGTAGCTTGAGCGTCGGCTTTTGCTTTGATGGTGGTCAGCGTATATCCCATACTCCTGATGGGAAATAGTACCTATGTATTAGTTGGCCTGGCTGTCGGTGAATTCGTTCAAGTACTGGGAATTGTTCTCGTTCTGCCGGCATCAGTTGGATGCGCGGCGAGGTTTGCACTGGGTAGGGTGTGCCCCTTGTTGGACGGTGCGCGAGCGGAGTTGCGCCCCTAAGGGGCGGCAGGATGAGCGGCGTGAATCGTGATCGTGCATATGAGTTTCGATCCTCGAATTAGAGGGATGTCGCCCAGATCGCAATTGCGTGTTGCTGGCGGCAACCTGAAATGGCTGCGGTATCATGCTAGCCGCGTACTTGTTTTCGCGATAATTTGTCAACGCAGAGCTGACTGGCTTTCGGCATGTGTCGTGTCGGACTTCGCGATGGGAGCGGGGTTCAGCCGTATTGTTGAACCAAAGCTTGACGGCAGCATGCGGCAGATCAAGATCTACTTAAGGCTCCAGTTCCGATGGGTGAGAGACTTCAGGTTCTATGGGACGATGGTGAGCGCATTGTCTCGCGAGGAACGCGCCAGGGTGGGGATGGCGACGGCAGCGTCCTATATGCGTACCCTTCTGCTGAGCGTCCATTACCTTCCAGCGTAGAGCGGCTCACTCACGAATTCGGCCTGAAAGACCATCTCGATGGTGCGTGGGCGGTGCGGCCGCTAAAGCTGCTTCGCGCCGATAATCGCACAATGCTGATGCTCGAGGACCCCGGCGGCGAGCCGCTGACGCGCCTAATCGGTGCCCCCATGGAGACGGGGGTTTTCTTACGGATCGCTGTAGCGATATCTGAGGCGCTGGTCAAGCTTCACAAGCATGGGCTCCATCATAAGGATCTAAAACCCCCCCATATTCTGGTGAACTGCGCCGACGGGCGGGCGCGTCTTACTGGATTTGGTCTTGCTTCTCGGGTGCCCCGAGAACGACTGGCACCGGAGCCTCCCGAGACCATCGCCGGCTCGCTGGCCTATATGGCACCCGAACAGACGGGACGTATGAATCGTTCTGTTGACTCGCGCAGCGATCTTTACGCACTCGGCGTCACTTTCTATCAGATGCTCACTGGCACACTTCCATTCAGTGCGACCGACGCCATGGAATGGGTACATTGCCATATCGCCAGAAGACCGGTGCCGCCGAGCGGGCGCGTTAGCGTTCCAGCAACACTCTCCCATATCATCATGAAGTTGCTCGCCAAGACAGCAGAGGATCGCTATCAGACGGCTGCCGGTCTCGCGCACGATCTTCAGCGCTGCATGGCCGACTGGGATCGTCAGCGCTGGGTAGATGATTTCCGGCTGGACGAGCATGGCACGCTGGACCGACTCCTGATTCCCGAGAGATTGTACGGACGAGAGCGCGAAGTCGATACTATGTGCGCTGCGTTCGAACGCGTAGTCAACACCAGTTTTCCCGAACTGATGCTGGTCTCGGGCTATTCTGGTATCGGTAAATCTTCCGTCGTCAACGAGTTGCATCGAGTACTAGTGCCGCCACGCGGGCTCTTCGCGTCGGGCAAGTTCGATCAGTACAAACGCCATATTCCCTATTCGACTCTTGTGCAGGCTTTCCAAAGCCTAGTGCGTACGCTGCTTTGCAAATCTGATGGCGATCTGGCGAAGTGGCGAGGTGCATTACGGGATGCACTCGAGCCCAATGCGGCGCTCATGACCGACCTCATCCCCGAGTTGAAGCTTATTATTGGCGAACCGCCACCCCTTCCGATGCTCGAGCCGCAACAAGCGCAGCAACGGTTTCTGCTCGTATTTCGGCGTTTCCTCGGCGTATTTGCCAAGGCGGAGCATCCGCTCGTGCTTTTCCTCGATGACTTGCAGTGGCTTGACACTGCTACTCTGGATTTGATCGAGGATCTGCTTGTCGACTCCGACTTGCGTTACCTCATGCTCATTGGAGCCTACCGCGACAACGAAGTCGATGCCACACATCCATTGACGGTCAGGCTTCAGGCCATTAGACGGGCGGGTGTCAAGATCGGCGAAATTAAGTTGGCACCACTTTCAAAAGAGCACATCGAGCAGTTGATTGCGGAGTCGTTGCATTGTGAGCCAGGGTGTATCGAGCCTCTGGCGCGATTGGTCGGGGAGAAGACCGAAGGCAACCCGTTTTTTTTGATCCAGTTCCTGCAGACGTTGGCAGATGAGGAGCTACTGACTTTCGATCATGACGCGTTGGCTTGGACTTGGGATACGGCTCGCATCCACGAAAAGGGGTACACCGATAACATTGTGGACTTGATGGTCGGCAAGCTGATCCGTTTGCCGGTTGAAACGCAGCTGGCGCTGCAGCAGCTTGCGTGTGTTGGGAACATCGCCGAGACCTCCACGCTGGCAAGCGTTTTCGGTGTTCCGGAATCCGCGGTCCCTGAGGCATTGTGGGAAGCTGTTCGTCAAGAACTGGTTGTGCGGCCGGAAGGCTCCTACGCGTTTGTTCATGACCGAGTTCACGAAGCTGCTTATTCGACGATTCCTGAAGATGCGCGCGCTGAGGCCCATCTACGAATTGGTCGAGTGCTCGCCGTGCAGACGCCGCTGGAACAGTTGGAGGAAGCGATCTTTGAGATCGTGGGACAACTCAACCGCGGTGCTGCTTTGATTACTGAGCGGGATGAGAGGGAGCAACTGGCAGAATTCAATCTGCTCGCCGGCCGACGCGCCAAGGCATCGACTGCCTACGCCTCTGCGCTTACCTATCTCACTACCGGATTGGCGCTCTTGAATGACGATTGTTGGGCGCGCAGACACGAGCTAATCTTTGCGTTGGAGCTGAGTCTTGCCGAATGTGAGTTTCTGACGGGACAGCAGTCGGCAGCCGAAGCGCGTCTGGCGGCGCTATTTAGGCGCGCCAACACGACGGTCGAGCGCGCCCAGGTCGCGTGTTGGCAAATGGATCTCCATCTGATTCTCGACCAGAGCGACGATGCAGTGGCGGTTTGCCTCGCCTTCCTTCGCGGCGTGGGGCTGGAGTGGTCACCTCATCAGGACGAGGTAACGGTCAGAAGTGAATACAAGCGAATCTGGTCATTGCTCGGGGATCGGACTATCGATGAACTCATCGATCTGCCGCCGATGCGGGACGAGGTCGCGCTAACAATCGTCGAGGCGCTGGCCAAACTGATCCCGCCTGCACTATGCACGGATCAGAACCTCGCTTGTCTGGCGATCTGCAAGGCGATCACCCTCAGCCTCGAGTATGGCAATGGTAATGCTTCGTGCGTGGCCTATGCCAATTTCCCTCGGGTTGCTGGAAGATTCTTCGGTGACGCCCCGGCTCGATTTAAATTCAGCCAGCTCGGCTGTGAGCTAGTCGAACGGCGTAGCCTCGAACGTTACAAGCCCAGTACGTATCTTTGCTTCTCCATTTTCGCTGCCCGTTGGGCAGAGCCAGTACGAACCTGCGGTGACCAACTGCGTCGAGTTTTCGACATGGCGAACAGGATTGGCGATCTCCTGTACGGTGCATTCTCACGCAATAGTCTCGTGTCGAATCTGCTTTTCATCGGCGAGCCACTGCTTGAGCTACAAAGGGAGGCGGAATCTGGCCTCGTTTACGCTAGGAAAGTTCGGTTTGGTCTCGTCATCAATTTCATCGAGAATCAGCTGGCGCTGATTCGAATGCTTCGCGGCTTGACACCGAAATTTGGCTGCTTTGACGACGGGCAATTCAATGAAGCTCAAGTCGAGCAGCAATTGGCCAATCCGTCGCTAGCGCTCGCCGCGTGCTTGTATTGGATCCGAAAACTGCAGGCATGCTGTATTGCCGGCGACTATCTGGCAGCGACACATGCTGCATCTCGAGCAAAAACGCTGCTGTGGACTTCGCACTTGTTTATCGAAGAGGGTGAATATCATTTTTACGGCGCATTGGCCCTGAGCGGGCTGTGCGATTCCGGTCCTGGTTCTCTTGAGGCTGGGCAATTGGAGGCCATGACGGTGCATTACAGGCAGCTTCAAGTCTGGACGGAACAGTGCCCGAGTAACTTTGCGGGTCATACCGCGCTTGTGGGCGCCGAAATTGCCCGGCTCGAGGGCCGGGCGATCGATGCCGAGATGCTCTACGAGCAAGCAATTGACCTGGCGCAGGAAAGCGGCTTTGTCCACATCGAGGCACTTGCTAACGAGTTCGCGTCTCGCTTTTATGTGGCCCGTGGACTAGGGAAAATCGCGCGCATGTATATGCAAGATGCGCGCTATGGTTATCAGCGTTGGGGTGCCGATGGGAAGGTACGGCAACTGGAGGAGAATAATCCATCGCTCAGTTCTTGCCGTGGGAGCGACTCGTCAAAGCTAGGACCGACGGCCACGATCGAGACGCCCGTCGAACATTTGGATCTGGCGACGGTGATCAAGGTGTCGCAGGCAGCTTCTGGCGATATCGTCCTAGAAAGGCTGATAGACATGGTTATGCGTACGGCCATTGAGCAGGCCGGCGCGGCACGAGGTTTGCTGATTCTGTCGGTCAAGGGCGAACACAGTATTGTGGCGGAGGCAACTACCAGCGAGAGTGGCATCCAGCTGAAACCGCGCGATGTACCTGTGAGCGGAGAGATGCTGCCTGAAGCGGTTCTTTACCATGTCTTGCGTACCCGAGAGAGCATCATTCTCGATGAGGCTGCTGTTGCACCGGCATTTATAAACGATCCTTACATTAGCGAGCATCGCGCCCGTTCTATCCTTTGCCTACCCTTGATGAATCAGGCGAAACTGACCGGCGCGCTCTACCTCGAAAATAATTTGACTGCGCGAGCGTTCAGCCCGGCACGTATCGCCGTGCTCAAGCTTGTGGCGTCCCAGGCTGCGATCTCGCTGGAGAATGCGCGCTTGTATCGTGATGTCGAGGAGCGGGAGGCGAAAATCAGACGCCTCGTTGATGCCAACATCATCGGAATTCTTGTCTGGAACTCCAACGGCGAAATTTTGGAGGCCAATGATGTATTTCTGCGCATTGTTGGGTATGACCGCAACGACCTCGCGACGGGTAAGTTGCGATGGAGAGATCTAACACCTATGGAAGCGCATCAAGACGCCGATCAAATACTGCGGGAACTTAGGCAGACAGGCCGCGTTGAGCCTTTCGAGAAAGAGTACTTTAGGAAGGACGGATCTCGTGTACCTGTCATTGTGGGCTTAGCCACGTTCGAAGCCCGACGTAACGAAGGCGTCGCGTTTGTGCTTGATCTGACCGAGCAAAAGCAGGCCGAGGAAAAAATTCGCGAGAGCGAGCGGCGCTATCGAGAGGTGCAGACGGAAATGGCGCATGCGAATCGTGTCGCGACTATGGGGCAGCTCGCGGCTTCGATTGCTCACGAGGTCAATCAACCGATCGCCGCGACGGTGACGAATGCTCAAGCAGCGCAGCGATGGCTCAACCTACAGCCCCCAGATATCAACGAGGCTGGTCTCGCGTTGAGCCGAATCGTTAAAGATACCAATCGCGCCTCTGATGTACTCGGTAGAATTCGGCAACTAATTAGGAAAGCGCCACCAAGGAAAGAGCCCGTCAACGTCAACGAGGCGATTCGTGAAGTGATCGAACTCACCCGAGGGGAGGCTAGGAAAAGCGGTGCGTCGGTGGAAATACACCTTACGGACGGTCTGCCGTGCGTCGAAGGTGATCGTGTGGAACTGCAGCAAGTGCTCCTCAACTTGGTTGTCAATGCCCTCGAAGCTATGAACTGTGTCGGAGATGGCGAGCGAAAATTGCACATCAGTACTCGGATTTCCGAGACTGGTAGTGTGCTGGTGACGGTGCGGGATTCGGGCCCAGGTTTTGGTCAAGATAAAACTAAAAGTGTTTTCGCGCCTTTCTACACGACGAAACCCACCGGCTTAGGGATGGGATTGTCGATCTGCCGCTCGATTATTGATGCTCACGGCGGCGAATTGTGGGCGAGCGACAATTCACCTCGTGGCGCTGTTGTTCAGTTCACGATACCCCTGCATCCGATTACGACGACGTAACGGACGAAAGGGGCCCGACTTGCGCCTAGATTTGCCGACCGCGATAAGTGCCGCTGAGCCGCGCTCAAGGTTCACGAGAATGCTTCTTTTACCTAACGTGGCGGCCTTCGACGGGAGGTAAGTCGGAGGGCGCCGAGTTGGTTCAACACGGACATGTCAATATTCATGGCATTGCTCCGAAACGGTGCTCCTATTTTTCCGGTAGTCACTTGTCGTCGGGCGTGTTGCTGCAAAGTTCACCTATATAGGGCACGACGTGTCGGAGCAACCTCCGCCGTCGTGTCCGAGCAACCTCCGCCGTCGTGGCGGAGCGCGTCATCGTGCTTGATGGCGTCGCATTGCATTCGAGTCGACGCACTTCCGTCGAGGCTTTTGGTCAGCCGTTGCCGCATTCCGTTCGTGTTTGACCCACACGATTATGGTGTGCACATTCGTAGTCCGCAACTCGCCCCTTTGTCAAGGTCAAGTGCTACACATTGGTGCCGCTTGAGCAACACGGTGAGCCTCTTTCCGTGGCTACCGTCAAGTTAATGACCGTCCTACGATTCTCGCCGTGCCGAGCGACTGCGATCGCAAGCGGCGGTCTTTCCTTTACCGCTTAGGCGCATTGGTACCTCGCCAACGATATAAGTGAATTTGCCTGGCCAATTTATTGCCCGGCATGACGATTTCTTCCGGAATTGGAGCGTATAGCATGAAACCTGATCCTTACTTGTCTCCCGACGACGCAGGTCGTCGAGATCTAATGCCGGATGGGGTCCTGGCAACTGTCGCCGCCGTGGTGCCGAATGTCGCAGCAGCGGCTACCGAACGCGCGGCAAAGTCCAATGCTACTTCCAGTCCGGTGGGAGCGAGGATTCAATCCTCGGACAGGATTACCACCAAAGACGGCGTCGTAATTTACTATAAGGACTGGGGCTCGAAGGATGATCCGGTTGTCACGCTCAGCCATGGTTGGTCCCTGTGCCGTCGCGGACATGGCAGGTCCAGCCAACCGTGGAATGGCAACGACATGGATCACTACGCTGACGACCTGGCTGCCGTCATCGAGACACTGAACCTCAAACAAGTGACTGTGATCGGCTTTTCGACCGATGGCGGTGAGGTAACCCGATAATCGGCCGCCATAGCTGCTCGCGCGTGGCGAAAGTTGGCTTGATTTCGGCGGTACCTCCACTAATGCTTCGGACCGCGGCCAACCCGAGTGAGGTTCCGATCGACGTTTTTGACAGCATCCGGGCTGGGTTGATCGCAGGCCGACATCATTTTGGAGCGCGTTGCGTCGCGGCAGTACCTTGATCTCTATGTCGCCGTTACTGTGTGCAGGGCTCGGCGATCTCTCGCCTTGGCTGAAGATTCGTTTCGCTCGAGTTGCTGTCTTAGTTTCGGCCCAAAATACCACCCCCTTGCTGTGAGGTGTACTCCATGCACCTAGGAAAATCGTACACGTTGTCCGAGTTCGTATACTGGTCGAGGCGGCAGCTTTACGCCTTACTCGCATGCGGAACGCTACCGATTGTTCTTTACCAATTTCTCGGATTGGAATGGATATCGATCCCGCTGTCGATAGTGGTGCTGCTAGGAACTGCCACGTCATTTATTGTAGGTTTCAAGAACGTGCAGACCTACAACAGGGCATCGGAAGCGCAACAGATCTGGACCGATATCCTGAACGGTAGTCGGTTCCTGGGCGTTATGAGTCGAGATTTCACGATAGGATCGGATGCGGGAAGAGAGCTGATTCTTCGGCATTGTGCATGGTTGACAGCCCTCCGGTATCAGCTTAGAACTCCGAAGATTTGGGAGAGTATGAATAAGATATCGAATGTGGAATACAGAAAGAGGCACTATCGAGTCACGGAGTGGGACGTGCCGTTGGAACAGGCACTTAGTCGGTATTTGCCGGAAACCGAGATCGGACTTCTCATGCAAGTGGAAAATAGAACGACTTGGTTACTAGCATCACAATCCGAGACGATTAAGCGTTTGCGCGAAGTGGGTGAGATTGGCGAATCATATTACATGGAATTTGCACGCTCGATCAAGAGTTTCTTCGAGCAGCAAGGACGAGCGGAGTACATAAAAAACTACCCATATCCTCGTCAATATGCAGTTATCAATACACTCTTTGTTCGCTATTTTTGCCTTCTGTTACCATTCGGAGTTTTCACTGAATTCGCGAAGATTAACGATAGTGTTTCTGGATTCATGCATAATAAGATGATTTGGCTTGTCATACCGTTCAGTGCGATGATCTCTTGGATGTATCTCGTGCTGGAGCAAGTGGGTGAGAGTACTGAAAATCCGTTTGAGGGAAGTGCAAATGACGTGCCGATTACAAAAATTTGTCAGCAGATTGAACGTGAACTCATGAGTATGCTTGGTGATACAAGTCTATCTGCTGAGTCAGTATCGAAGCAGTCGATCGTTCTTTGATGTGCGGTGGGCGTGGCTTGTGGAGAATTTTCATATGGTTGCCTCGTCCGATAATTCGTATGATTCTGACGGTAGAGAGAATCTGGCAGAAAGGAGCCGAGAGACTAACGTTTTGCCAGATTTGGTAGCTAACGTTCGCGTGAGTCGTATTTCGAAGACCGTCTATACGGCTAAGTTTCGCGACGAGGCGGTTAAGTTTGCGTTGATTGACGGAATCGGGGTATTGGAGACCTTCTGGCGACTGTCGATTCCTGTGACGGTGCTCGCGAACTGGGTGCGCAAGGCCGCTGCCGGGAACCTGGGGAGCGACCGTCATCAGTGGAATCCGCTAATAGAATTGGAAGCTGAGTTAGTACAGGTAAAACGTGAGCTAGTGGAGTTCACCGCCGATCGTGATCTGATAAATAGCCCGAGTCGTGTGGTGTGGAGGAATCGAAGTAGGGGACAACGTTATCGAAAAATTTCGGGTACTCTCCGGCGCCTCCGCGACATCGCCGGCGGATTGTATTAGCGGCGGCTATGATGTTTCACGACGAACGGCACAGAAATAGAGTTCGATTAATTGCATGCTTAATGTGCGATCCGCTCCGCAAATGTCAGTGAGGTTAGCCATCCGACGGGTCATCCGCAAGTGAGTGTCGAACATGTTGATTAGGGATCGCGGGAAGTAGATCGTTTTCCTGTTCCACTTATTTGCTGATCCGGGGATGTGTTATTTGCGAGATTGACGCGGTAACGCCAAAACCGGATAGAGAGCAACGATACCGAACAGCACGCCCAGGAAGCGTTCGAAGCCTGCGGACGTATCGCTGGCGGCATAGGTGTCGGGCACCAGCACAACGAGAAAGGCGAGTGCGAACTGCGTTCCTATGTAGTTTGCGCCCGTCCTTGAATTCTCGATATGCCGCCCAATAACGACACCGATAACGACGAAGAGTGCCATCAATGCAGGCGAATGGTGGGACACATAGAGTCCGACCGTCGCAAAGATGCCACCGACAGTGCAACCCGCGAATCGATGTGCCATGCGTCGTACGGTATAGTCGTACGCGGCTGACAATTGCGTCGTCGGAACCATTGAGACCGCGAAGATCGAGACACATGCCTGGGCGGCGGACCGCAGATGCAGCAGCGTTGCCAGAAGCGGGACGATGGCGAGAGCTAGCCCACACTTGCATGCATGCACGGCTGCAGCGTGATTCCAGCGCCTTGTGATGCCTACGCTTTTGGCAACGGGGGAAATGCAGTAATCACCAGCAAGCTGATTGCGGATAGTCGCGGTGGACAGAGCGCTGACCGTAATCCCGCACAGCGTTCCGGTCGTTACTTCAGCTACGCGCGACCAGGCGAATGCGGCAAGGTGGACCTCGGGTTGTTGCAACGCATCGTTCGTCACCATCGCGAAGGTCAGGCCCGCGAATAACCACGCGTAGCCGCTGGCTTCAGTCAGCGCGAGGTATAACGTAATCGTGCCAACGATTGCCAGCGCAACGGCAAGCTCAACCGGTGACAGGAGCTGATACCGATGCATGACATATGCGGCTGCAGAGCCGGCGGCCGTACCAACGATGCGTAACACTCCCCGGGGCACGGTTGATGCGACATGGGCCCGCATCACCATGTACGCGCTGAATGCAGCCCATCCGATGTTGTGCTCGTCGAGTAAATGTGCACAAAGAATGGCTAGCAGGACTGAGGTTACCGTCTCTATCTCATCGAGTGCGCGAGGGGCCGGTACAGGAATACGACACAAGTCGCGCGCGATGTCGGCTGCGAGTAACCGCAGATCGTCGAGAAATCGCGATTCAGGCTTCATCGGTAGCTCTTTCCGGCACGGGGCCGCCACCTCGTACGGGCAAGTAGAGGATGGGCGGCGTGTTGATTGACCTTAAATCCATGTGTCGGCGCGACAACGGGTGGGCGATTTGCTAGTGTCCTGTTCCGCTGATTCGCGAGCAAAGTGGACGCAGCTTTTCGAGGATGGAATCGGCTGACGCGGTCCAGGCAAACGGCTTGCAGTTTTCGTTGTAGTGGGAAACGAACTGATCGATACGCTTGATCAGTTGTTTTACTGAGCCGAACGAGCCTCTGCGGATCGCCTTGTCGGTGATCAAGGCAAAGAAGCGTTCGACCTGATTGAGTCACGAACTGTAGGTGGGAATGAAATGCATGTGCCAGCGGGGGCGTGCCGCCAGCCGCGCCTTGACCTTCAGGATGCTTGTGACTGCCATAGTTATCGACGATGCAATGCACGTCGAGTTCGGCAGGGACAGCCTTGTCGATTTCACGCGGGAACGACGGAAATTCCTGATGCCGGTGACGTGGCTTGCAAGTGGCGAGCACGGCGCCGTTGAGCACGTTCAGAGCGGCAAACAGCGCGGTGGTTCCGTGACGGACGTAATCGTGCGCGACGCCTTCAACGTAGCCGAAACCCATTGGCAGCATAGGTTGTGTGCGCTCGAGCGCCTGACATTGGTTCTTATCGTCGACGCACAGCACCAGCGCGTTCCCCGGTGGACTCAGGTACAAGCCGAACACATCGCGCAGTTTCTCGATGAAGAACCGATCGGTCGAGAGCTTGAAGCTTTCGCTGCGATGCGGTTGCAGGCCCAGCAGCTTGAAGTAATGGTGCACGCACGTCGGCGAGATGACGGTTTCCGCGGCAATCGTGCGCACGCTCCAGTGCGTGGATCCATCTGCCGGTTTCGTGTGCAGGGTCTTGTGAATCAGTTGGGCAAGCCGCTCGTCGTCGATGCTGCGCGGCTTGCCGGGACGTACTTCGTCATAGAGTCCGTTGATTCCCTGTTCCAGAAACCGCAGACGCCATTTGCCCACCGTAGCGCGCGTGAGTTGCAGGTGCTGAGCGATTGCGTTGTTGGGCTCTCCGTCGGCCGCCGCCAACACGATGTGCGCCCGCGCGACCAGCGCAGCCGAAATCGAACGAGAGCGTGCGATCGACATCAGTTGCGTACGCTCGTCTTCGCTCAGCACCAGTTCCGCCTTCGGTCGTCCCATGGCCATGCTGACGTCTCCCGTTCCGTTGGCGTCAACATGCTACGCGAACATAGTCAGTTAACAACGGAACAGGACACTAGCCCGGTTCCGAAACATGAGGTATTGGATGAGAATACCGGCCCACTGACGGTGTGAGGTCGTGGGACCAAACTGAATTGCTAGCCTTTGCAAACGCGCCAAGCTCGCACATCAAGCTTTACAGGGCCTAGTGCGATAGCGGTCAATTCTTTTTACCGATCCGATGCACCCGCATACCAAGTCGCCGCTGTGTCGATTTCCTCGGGAGTCATGTTACGTGCAATGTTGCGCATTTGCCCAAAAGTATCATTGTGGCGCGTGCCGTCCGCGAATGCAGCCAACTGGGCTTTGGTGTAGGCGGCCGGTAGGCCGTCGAGCCACGGGCTGCCCACTTTGTGATCGACGCCGCCGTGGCACGTGGCGCATGCCGAGATGTTGCGCAAAGGAGCACCCTCTGCAACGATCGCTGGCGCGTCGCTGCGAATACGTGTGATCGGTGGTAGCGAAGCGTAGTAGGCCGCGAGGTCGCGAATGTCCTGATCAGAGAGATTTTGCGCCATCGGCGACATCACTGCGTTCCTGCGTGCGCCGCTCTGAAAGTCGAGGAGCTCCTTGTAAACTACGCTTGGAAATTGCCCCGCGAGATTCGGCGAATTAGCTTCACTCATGCCGCGTGCGCCGTGGCACATCGTGCAGCGTAGAGAGAGTGTCGCGCCGCGTCCGATCGACTGGCTCGATGTATCGTCGAACATATGCGGCGTGAGTTCGACTGCGCTCGCCTTGTAGCTGGACGCGATAGTCGATTCGACTGGATGCCATTGGCGCGGCACACCCGCCGCGCTGCAGATCGCGTTCCAGATACCCTGGAACTGCGGATCGCTCTGCGCCGAAGGCAGCCACACGAAACCAATCAGCGCGGACACGACAAATGCAACGATAACCGTACCCACACTCGCGCGGAACCACGGATTGCGTAACGAGAACAAGCGTTCGTCGCTCATCGCGGTGCTCCAATCGGAACTGCGGGCACGTTGGTATCGGACCTCACGAGTAGTTGCGCGATGGGATAGCCATAGTTAGTGATAGTGAGGGCGACCATTAGCACGAGCCACAGCGCGAAGCTATTGAGAGCCGCGGGCAGCGTTGCCGATTCGTGCACGGGCGTGCTGAAGCGGTATTCCTCGGGCGTTTGAACGACGCCACGTTGTCCTTGTAGCAGCACGATAAAGAACAGGATTGCGGACGTTACGAGGATCAGCCCGCCAACGGCCGACATGGTAACGAGGCCTGCCTGCTCGGCCAGCCCGGGATTACTGTAATCGAAGTAGGCCATGCGGCGCGGCATGCCCAGAATGCCGACCAGATGCCAGGGGAACGTCAATATGATCATGCCGATGAACCATAACCACAACTGCCAACGCATCAGATTCCAGTTAGTGAGCGCGCGGCTCGTGATCTGCGGCCATAGATCGTAGGCGATGGCGAAGTACATGATGACGATCGCGCCGCCGAATATCAGATGGAAGTGGCCCGTGATCCATTGCGTGTTGTGAATCGGCTGATCGAGCTGGTAGCTCATGTTGATGAGGCCGCCCGCGCCGCCGAACCCGAGCATCACGAACGAGAACGCAACGGCGAGCATCTGCGGGTTATGCCACGGGAGCTTCGCGATCCAGCCAAACACGCCTTTGCCGCCCCGCAGCCGCCCTGCGATTTCCAGCGAGGCGCAGATCGTGAACACCGTGAGCAACGTAGGCACAGCCACGAGCGCCGTGAATACCGACTGGACGAACTTGAAGCCTGCGCCGACCTGCGGGTCGGTGAAGAGGTGGTGTAGTCCGATGGGCATGGCTACCACGAGGAACAGGATGAACGAGATACGCGCCATCGAGTCGCTGTAGAGTCGCCCTCCGATCGCGCGCGGAACGATCGTGTAGTAGCAGATATAGGCCGGCATGAGCCAGAAGTAGACGATGGCGTGCAACGTCCATGAGAAGAAGATGCGCGCGAGGCCCGCGTCGATGGTGTTGCGCCAGCCGAGCGCAACAGGCAGGATCTGGAACAGTACTTCGATTGCCGCACCCACTGCGGTCCAACCCCACAGATATGCGCCTGCAGTGGTCGCGAACATCGCGAGCGGCACTGGCTTGCTGCGGTTTTCGCGTTTCCATGCTGTGAAGTTCACAGCCATCAGCGCGACCCAGACCCACGAGCCCACCACCACGAGCACGACGCCGATGTAGTAGAACGCATTGGCTATCATCGGCGGATAGAACGTGTAGAGTACCGACGCTCGGCCTAGCGCGATCGGCACGGTAGCGGTGACGGCGCCAAGCGCGAGCAGGATGAATCCGAGCCACGCCCAGCGAACGCCGAGCAGTGGCCGTTTAAGCGAAAGCTCGGTCACGGCATAGCCGAAGCCCATGGCGATGAGCGTGGGGAACGCGTAGCCCATCACGGTGCCGTGTTCGGTGACCGAACGGTAGTAGAGCTCCGGATTGTGCAGCCACGGATGCAGTGGGCTGCGCACAAGCATCTGCCAGGCGCCGAGCAGCAGCGCGATTCCAAAGAGGACGAACGCGAGCCAGAAGTGGGCGAGCACGAGGCGCTTGTTATTTAACACAGTTCAGTCTCCGCAGTTGATTCTCCGGAAGCGTGGCCATTTGCATGAAGGCGGCGCGATCGATGACCTGAACGTGTGCCCACATGCCCTGGTGACCCGTGCCGCAATATTCGTGGCAGGGCATGAGGTGATCGCCGGGCTTGTTGAAGGTCGTGTGGAAGGTAGAGATGTAGCCGGGCTCGACCATCGAGTTGAGGTTCGTACCGGTCACCAGAAAGCCATGCACGACGTCTGCGCTGGTGGCACGGAACGTGATAGGGACGTCTGCCGGCACGACGATGCACTGTGGGGTGAATGAATACTGTTGCGCGAGCACGCGCACCGTGACGGAGCCATCGGACTCCAGTGCGCTGCCGAGGTTGGCTTCGACGAATTCGCCGGAAACGTGCAGCTTGTTCGGATTGACGACTTCGACGCGCGAAGGCGGCATCATGGCCCAGTGCAAGCCGGTGAAGATTGTCATTGCCACTAGAATGACAATGATCAACACCATGGCGGTGGCCCAGCGGCGCTCCGCGCGCGCGGCCACTTCGGCGCTGACATGGGAATCGGATGGATTCGTGGACATATGTGCAGTATGCGCAGGGGTTAAATTGAGTAGTTGCGAGGTTCTCGCAAAGTTACTGAATGACACCGCGAGGCAGGAAGACGATTAAGTAGAACGCAAACCAGAGCCCGATCACGATGGCTACGGCGATGCCGGCGAGCGCGAGTGCGCCGCCTGGGCCGTGACGTACGATATCGTCGACTTGCTCGTGCTGCGAGCGGTCATCTGGTTGTTCTGGAGCGGGAGTTTCGATCATCGCAATCTCCGTCTAAAACCTGAGAGGTTCAGCGCAGAAGTTCAGAAAAGCGGTGCCGAACGCAGCGCATTCACTTCCTGCACGGAAATTGCCGTGCCGTGATTGCCCCACGCCGTGCGGATATAGGTGACTACGGCCGCCACCTCCTCGTCGGAGAGCGACTGTGCGAACGGCGGCATGCCATACGGCATTGGATTTTTCTTGGTGCCGGGTGCATAGCCACCGTTGAGCACCATGCGGATGGGGTTGACGGCGGAATTCATCTGTATCGATTGGTTGTTTGCAAGTGGCGGGAAGTGCGGTAGCTTTCCCTGGCCTTCGGTCGCATGGCACACTGCACACTGCGCTTCGTAGATCTTCTTACCTAGCGGCGTGAGGCGATGTGCTTCCTCGGTCACGAATTGACTCTTGGGTGACTTGTCGACCTCGGTCGTGTGGCTTGGCAGCGACTTGAGATATACGGCCACGGCGCGTACGTCGTCATCGGCAACATACTGGAAACTATCGTAGACGACTTCAGCCATGGGCCCGTAGACGGCGCCGCGATTCGACACGCCGGCTTGCAGCAGGTCGACGATATCGTCGATGTTCCAGTCGCCGAGGCCCGCTTCCTTGTTCGAGGTGAGCGAGGGGGCATACCAGTTCTGCACCGGGATCAGGCCGCCCTGGAACTCCTTCGAGGTCGCATTGCCACCAAGCGCGTTGATCTGCGTGTGGCACATCGTGCAATGACCTAGACCCTGGACTAGATAGGCACCGCGGTTCCATTCCACCGACTGCTTCTGATCGGGTTTGAATTCGCCGGCGCTGAAGAACAGTGCGCGCCAGCCACGCAGCAGCTGCCGTTGGTTATACGGAAAGCGCAACGTGTGAGCGCGATTGGCCTGATGGACCGCTGGAGTGGAGAGTAGGTACGCGTAGATCGCATCGGAGTCTGCGCGCGTGACCTTCGTGTACGAGGTGAACGGCATTGCCGGATAGAGCAACGTGCCGTCACGGGACTTGCCTTCGTGCAGCATGCGATAGAAATCGTCGGCGCTCCATCTACCAATGCCATACTCCTTATCCGAGGAGATGTTGGGCGTATAGAGCGTGCCGAACGGCGTTTCCATCGGACGACCGCCACCGAACATCGTCTGCGAGGGCACTGTATGGCAGGCGATGCAGTCGCCCACGCGCGCGAGATATTCGCCGCGCATGATCGTGTTGGCATTGCTTGTGCCAGACTGGGAGGTGGCAGCGAGTGCATCGATCTGCGCGTGAGTCAAAGTGCTAAACGTGGCAAGTGAGCACAACAGCGCGGCGCACAGAGTCAGGGGCCACGCGAGCGTCAGGATGAGGGATCGAAGTCGGTACACGTCGAGGCCTCGTCTATTGGGGGACGCTGCCGCACGCGAGGGGCAAGGGCGAGCGCGGTTTGGGTGTCGAATTGGCAGGCGCGGGCTGCGCAGCGAGCCACGAGGCGATAGCGACAATGTCCTGCTCGGACAGCCGTGAGGCCACGTCGTGCATGCAGTCCGGGCTCGTAGCGCGGCGCGTGCCGTAACGGAACGCGCCTAGCTGCGCGCTGATGTACTCGGCCCGCAAGCCTACGAGTCCGGGAATAGTAGGCTCCATGCCGGTTAGTGCGGCGCCATGGCAAGCCACGCACGCGGGCACCTTGCGGCTGGACTTGCCGTTCGTGACCAGCGACTTGCCGAGCGCGAGCATTATGGCACTCACTTTGGGTGCTGTCGGCGGCGGATACGGCGGCCTCTCGTGCGCGAAGAACTCGGCGATCTGCTTGAGATAGACGTCGGGTAGATACGCGAGCAGATAGTTCATCGGTGGGTAGCTTCGGCCGCCGTCTCGAAATGCGATGAGCTGATTGTAGAGATAGCCGGCGGGCTTGCCGGCCAGGCGTGGGAAGTAGTCATTGTCGGTGCCTTCACCGTGCGCGCCGTGACACGCAGCGCACCCCATCACGCGGGCCTGCATCGTATTAGGTGCGCGCTCCGCAGGTGACGCAGCAAAGGGCGTGGCACATGGAAGCACGAGCGTAAAAGCGCAGAGGACAACGCGGATGATGCTCTTTCTCAATGATTTCCTCGTTGCGGAACATGAAGCCACAAAGATGCTGACATCGTCATCACATCCAGTCTTTCGCCATTCATCGGAAAGCCAACCGGGAAAAATGGAGATGGACTGGTCTATTAGATATCGTTATGAAAAGTGCGATCGTCAGTGACGAAGATCACCACTACCTCGAAACTAAGCATATCTAGCATCAGAGGCAGAGATGCTAGATGCGTCCGACAACTCGAATTGCGGGTGAAAATGGTGACCTTTACTGACTGTGACTTTTCCCTTTACGAGTCACCCGGAGGGACGCAGATGGCAAGCATCGATATAGTCCGGAGGGTAAGTGTAGGTCAATTAAGATGTGCTGCAGGCCCGCGCATCACGAACTGGGCTAGCGCTCAAGGCCGAGACCAGTGCGAACCGATTGCGCAAATGGGTACGGTGGCGTGAACGACGGGAGAATGTCGTCGGTGGACAAAGCGTTGTCGAGCTGCGGCCTTCGACTTTCGTGACAGTCGTCATGATCGACGACGCGCCGGAGCTGAAGCCCACAGAAACGATCCCACCAGATCCGTAACAGGCTACTGAGCTCGATAGGCTTATTCGACAGATCGGGAGATTGCTGAAAGAAGTTGACACGTTGTGTCATTGTCGCTCCTGCTGGAATGACGGGTTACATTCTCCGTAACTGCGTCGAACACCGTATAGCCCTTACTGCTTGTAAAGAATCTTAACCTTTGAGTTGATTGGCGAGTAGGGGCGGCAAGGTGCGCACTCTGTTGTCGGTCCGACACCAATCCGGCCATCACGTATGCACCGCTGTAGGTTGGAAGATCGATTGGACAGGCCAGAGTTTCATAGACACTCACGAGCCGTTTAGCGCGTAGCGCCGCTCAAACTCAATCGGTGAAAGATCGCCGGCGGAACCATGCCGACGAACCGAGTTATAAAACATTTCGATGTAATCGAACAGTTCCGAGGTCGCGGTCGCCCGACTCGGATAGATGCGCCGCTTGATTCGCTCCTTTTTTAGGGCGCTGAAGACGCTCTCGGCCACGGCATAGTCGTGGCAATTACCGCGCCGACTCATGCTTGGCACCATATGGTGCGCCTTCAGGAATGACTGCCAGTCATTGCGACATGATCCGTTCTCCTGATGTGTTGACGTGGGTACTGCTGGCCCTGCGTATCGCGATTGATCGCACGACCCGCTTGGCAGCCATCGTAATCGCGGGTCCCGCGGGCCAGTAGTACCGGGCGCGTGTGCACTCTGTTGTTGCTTCGGCACCAATCGTTCGTCACGCATGCCGGCGAGATTCAGTCACGCCGACACGGCGAGGACACTGCAGATTCCCTGCCGCGCCATCTTCGTATAGGGGCACAGGCGTTCTGTGTCGCGGACAAGACGTTCCGCGAACTGCCGGTCGATACCCGGCATGCGGACGGTGATATTGGCGATCAGCGCATATCCGCCATCCATCGGATCACGACCGAACGTGACTTCGACGGCCACGGTGGCGTCGCGAATATTGATCCGCTCGCGTCGCGCGAGCAGGCTCAGCGCGCCGTGAAAGCACGCGGCGTAGCCGGCGGCAAGAAGCTGTTCGGGATTGGTCCCGCCGCCCGGACCACCGAGCTCGGTCGGCAGCCGAAGATCGAGGGCGAGACAGCCGTCGTCGGAGCGCGCGACGCCCGAAGCACGGCCGTGCCCGGATTCGCCTCCGGAGACGGTGACCGTCGTCGTATAGAGCGGGGCGAATTCCCGCCCCGGGTATTTGTCGAGCAGCGTCAGCGGCGGAGGTTGCAACCTCTCGTTCTCCATACGTCTCCCGGTCTGTAATCGGCGAACGCGAACGTTCCGAATCTTGCGTATCCGGACGGTGCGTGGTGCGTCGACGCACATCGGCAACTGCCCGGTACCCTATAGCGCGATGATCGTGTGGTCGCACGGATGGTCGGCAGGATCTCCGAGCATCGCTTTCAGATCGCGCTCGATCGTGACGCACAGCGTCGAAATGGGAACGTCGTTCGCACCGCCTTCGAACGGATTCTCGGTGCTTTCGCCGACCGGGTCGAGCGACGTATACATCCACGACACCGCGACGCTGCATGGCACGACCAGCCATACCATGTTGCCGTGCATGAAGCCGCTCACGCCATCGTTCAGCCGGTTGAATTCGCTCAGAAGACCGAATGGAAGCGAAAGGCAGAAGAACCGGACGAACAGCGAGCTGACGGTCGCGTACTGTCGCGGATACGGGAAGTTCTTGAAACGTTCCGATCTCGACTGGAGCGCGATGAAATCCCCGATCGTCTTGTGAAGCTCAATATAGAAGCTCGCATTCAGCTGACCGGCCGCGTGAAGCGTCCTGAGCGCACTGCATTGCAGGTTCAGCACGAATGTCGCGATGGACGTAGAAGAGAGCGCCTGTGTCGTCTCAGACGGTGACAGGTATTTCAGCAACACTTCCCTGATGTCCTGTTCCCACTCCGGAACGCGATAGAACCGGCGGTACTCCGCGTTGTAGAGTTTGGTCGTGCTTTCCCAGACCCGAGGGCGACGCAGTTCGTATCGCAGCGCGGTCAGCCATCCAAGGTGTCGATCGATCAACGTGCGGGAAATCGCTTCGTCGCCGGCAAAATCGCGCGCGAGCTGGCCCCAGCGACGGCTCTTGCCCACGATTTCGGTCCAGATTTCCAGCGCGTCCGTTGCGCGGTTGTACGTCTGGACATTCTTGAAGCCGACGATGAACGACGTCGCGGTTCCGAGGAGAACCACGATCGTCAGCGGGATCGACAACCATGTGACGCACAGGAACTTGTACAGAATGACCGGCACAGTCCCGAAGACGAAAAGCGCGTAGATGTTCCAGCGTGTCCAGATCAGGAACTCCGACAACTTGTACGATTTTCCGAGATGCATTTCATTTGCCTCATCGAGGACTCGGCGCGTCCCCGAATGCACGGCGCAGCGGCCACGCGCGACAGAGCAGCAACGAAGGTCTTCAGCGGACAGGTGCCGCTACCGCCCGACGGGCGTCGCGTCAATCAACGACAGTCGCGATATTGACGGTGGCTTGTCTGGCCATCTTTGCGTACGGGCACAGGCGCTCCGCGGCTCGAACCAGTTCTTCCGCGATGTCTTGATCGACGCCGGGCATCCGGACGCGGACGTCGACGAGCAATGCATGGCCGCCGTCCATCGGATCGCGGCCAAATGAAACCCGCACCTCCACGACCGTATCGGCGGGTTCCATGCTGGCGCGTTGCTCGAGCAGGTTCAGCGCACCGTGAAAGCACGCGGCGAAGCCCGCCGCGAACAATTGCTCGGGGTTGGTCCCATTGCCGGGGCCGCCCAACTCGGTGGGCAGGCGCAGATCGACGGCGAGGTTCCCGTCGTCCGAGCGCACGACGCCGGATGCGCGGCCGTGTCCCGTCTCGCCACCGGACACGGTGACGCTCGTCGTATAGAGCGGCTGGAAATCCCGACCCCGATACCTGTCGAGGAGGGAGAGCGGAGGGGCCTGCAGCGTGTTGTCATTCATGATGCGTGCTCGAGTTCAGCGACGCTTCGATTCCCGGTCGTTCATTTGTCGAAGCGTGTTGCAAAGGTGGGCTGCACGGCTCGGGCAGATGGCGTCTTCACGAACAGGTGGAGCGAACGATCGTATGCGGAGCGCGGCGATCTTCCGGTGCAGCCCGAATCCAGGTTCGTCCATGGAGAAGGGCGTCCCTATGCTAGCGGAGCGCACCGTGCGACGGTATGGCCGTCGCGGGCGATTCAATGTTTCCCGTCGGACACCAATTGGGGCCGTGCCGCACGTCGGTGACACCCCACCGGGCTGCGGCCCGCGCGTCAGCGGCCGACGCAGGCGCGCAGCGTTGTCGCGTGACGCTGCGCTTCGTCCGCGTCGACGATGTTCGCGAACCCGATGACGAGGCCGCGCGGCGTGAGCCGCGTGTGGCTGTTCGCATACCAGATCGAGAGCGGCACGACCGCGAGCCCGGCGTCGCGCGCGCGTGCGGCGACGGCGACGTCGTCGACCGGCCCATCGGGCCCGTCGGTGAATCGCACCGCGAACTGGATGCCGCCCACCGGCAATTCGACGATCAGCCGCTCGCGGAACGCCTGACGCAACGCATGCACGATCAGCATGCGGCGCTCGCCGTACAGCGCGCGCATGCGCTTCAGATGGCGGGCAAAGTGCCCCTGTTCGATGAAATCGGCCAGCGCCGCTTGCAGGAGCGGCGGCGACCCGGCATTCATGCTGCACGCCACGCGTTCGACGCGCTCCACGGCGCGCTCCGGCACGACTGCGTAGGCGAGCCGCAAACCGGGGTACATCGCCTTGCTGAAGGTGCTGCAATAGATCACGCGATCGCGCCGGTCGAGACTCTTCAACGCGGGCAGCGGGCGGCCGAGATAGCGAAACTCGCTGTCGTAATCGTCCTCGACGATCCACCCCGACATTTTTTCGGCCCAGTCGAGCAGCGCGATGCGGCGGGGCAGCGACAGCGTATGCCCGAGCGGACTCTGATGCGACGGCGTCACCACCGCGAAGCGTGCCTGCGCGTCCAGCTGCATGCCGCGTTTGACGTCGATCCCGTCGGCGTCCACCGGCACGGGGACGAGTTGTACGCCGGTCTCGGACAGGAACCCGCGTGCGAGCAGATAGCCGGGATCCTCGAACCACACGCGCTCGTCCGCCCGTGCGAGGCTGCGCAGCATGAGTTCCAGCGTGGCGCGGTAGCCGCCGGTGACGAACACTTGTTCCGGCACGCAGGTGACGCCGCGCGACAGCGTCAGATAGGTGGCGATGTGTTCGCGCAGCGGCCGGTAACCGGCCGGATTCGGGTAGCCGAGCAGTGCGCGTTCGCTGCTGCGTGCGCGCTGCGACACGAGCCGGTGCCAGACCTTGCGCGGAAATGCGTCGAGCGCCGGGAGCCCGGGTTGCAGCGGGCGCGGCTCGCCGCTAAGCGCGACGGCGATCGGCTGCGCCCGGCGTGGCGGCGGAGTGTCGTTCGATCCGACTGACGCACGTTGCGCGTCGGTGTGTTCGGCGGGGGCGGGCGGCGGCTGCCTCAGCGAGACCGGCAGGGACGGCGAGACGAACGTGCCTGCCGCGCCGCGCATTTGCAGATAGCCCTCGTCGACCAGGATCGTGTAGGCCTGCTCAACCGTGCCGCGTGCCGTATTCAGTTGCGTCGCCAGGCCGCGCAGCGCGGGCACGCGATCGCCGGGGCGCAGATGACCGGCGGCGATCGCAGCCTTGAACCGCTCGCAAATCTGCAGATAGACGGGCAACTGGTGTTGCCGGTCGATTTCGATGGACAGCGGGGGCGTCTGCGCAGACATCACGGTCTCTCGGGTGGCGCGAACAGGACAGGGACAGATGCGGTATGGACCAGTCCGATCGACGATTCTTGGCACTTATGGATAGGACATGATTCTTCCACAATTGCGGCACGCCATGCGACGGTCATGACCGACTTTCAACGGATCCGACGCCGTCGCGTACCCCTCGCAGTCCAATGCAATCCATTCGTCGGGAGATTTTGTGATGAAGATCGTTGTAATCGGTGGTTCGGGCCTGATCGGCTCACGTGTCGTCACGCTGCTCGAAGAAGCGGGTCATCAGGCGCTGGCCGCCTCGCCGAGCACCGGCGTCAATACCGTCACGGGAGAGGGCCTGGCCGATGCACTGACGGACGCGGATGTGGTCGTGGACGTGGCGAACGCGCCGTCGTGGGAGCCGCAGGCGGTACTGGATTTCTTCCGCACGGCGGCACGCAATCTCGGCAAGGCCGAAGTGGCCGCGGGCGTGCGCCATCACGTCGCGCTGTCGATCGTCGGCTGCGACCGGATGCCGGAGAACGGCTATTTCCTCGCCAAGGTCGCGCAAGAACAGGCGATCGAAGCGGCGGGCGTGCCGTACACGATCGTGCGGGCGACGCAATTCATGGAATTCATCGGCGGCATTGCCGACTTCAGCACGCAAGACGGCACGGTCCGCATTGGCGACGGCCTGTTTCAGCCGATCGCTGCGGAAGACGTGTCGGCGCTCGTCGCGCAGATCGCGCTCGCCGCGCCGCGGAACGGCACGGTCGAGATCGCGGGCCCGGATCGCGCGCCGTTCGCGGAGGTCGTCGCGCGCTACCTGAAATCGGTCGGCGATCCGCGCGCGGTGGTGACCGACCGCGAGGCTCGCTACTACGGCGGCCGCGTCGAGGAAACCTCGCTGGTGCCGCTCGGGAATGCGCGACTCGGCCGCATCGGCCTCGACACCTGGCTTGCACGAGGCTGATTCGCGTTCGCACGTGCGACGGTTCGCGGGCACCCGCGGATAGCGGGCAATCGGGATGATCGGCATGGGGGCAGCGGGAAATGAATCATTCGGGACCATCGGAGTACGGCGTGCGGCGCGACCTGGCCGGTCGCGCCAATGCCCTGTCGGCGAGCTTCGGTGCGAGCTATGCGGGCATCCTGGCATTCGTTGCCGTGGCGAGCGAGGGAAGCTTCACGAAGGCCGCCGAACGGCTCGGCGTCGGGCGGCCGGCCGTGAGCCGGAACGTCCAGAAGCTGGAGGCGCAACTGAGCACGCGGCTGTTCCAGCGGACCACGCGCACGACCGAACTGACGTGCGAGGGACGGCGATTTTTCGAGAACTGCCATCAGGGCGTGGCGCAGATCGTGGAAGCGATGAACGACATGCTCGAGTTGCGGCAGGGGCCGCCGCGCGGCCTCATTCGCATCAGCTCGGCCGTGGGATTCGGCAGGAAGGTCGTGGCGCCGCTGCTGGCAAAATTCGCGGACGCGTACCCGGACATCGACATCGACCTGGTGCTCGACGACCGGCCGATCGACCTGGTGTCCGAGCGGATCGACGTGTCGTTCCGCAACGGGCGCATCGAGGATTCCAGCATCATCGCCCGCCAGTTGATTCCGATGCAGATGGCGCTCTGCGCGGCGCCGTCATACGTGGCGACGCATGGTCTCCCGAAGAGCCTGGAAGACCTCGATCGGCACGCGTGCATCAATTTCAGGTTCGCGAGCGGGCGCCTGTTCGAATGGGAGTTCAATGTCGACGGCCGCCTGCAGAAGTACCTGCCGACCTCGCGCCTCACGTTCAACGACGCGGACCTGGTATTGCGCGCGGTGCTGAACGGAGCGGGGATCGCGCAGATGGCCGGCTACCAGATTCGCGACCATCTCGCGTCGAACGAACTCGTCGTCGCGCTGGCGAAGCACGTGCCGGAAGATCGCGGCCACTACATCTGCTATCTCAGTCGGCAACATCTGCCGACACGTATTCGGATCTTCGTCGACTTCATGACCGAGCAGATACGCGCACTTGACCTGAACTGCATGACCCGTTTCAACCCGAACCTGGATGTCGCGGATGAATCATCGCCGGCATTAGCTGCTTGAAGGATCCAGGAAGGAAGACGTTGAGGGCGCGCGATTGATCTGTCGAGCATCGGGTACGGGTGAGCAGATGGATGTTGAGCCCGCGTCAGGTAGGAGTGACCTTGATTTCAGTGCAATTCACCGGTTAGAGCGATTCGCACTGCCAACACCGGTTCCCCGGACGACTACGTTTGCGCGACGTCAGTCCAGCCGCACCAGATTCCCGGTGCCGCGTCGCTAGCCGTTCGATCTACCGGACCGTTAGGCCCAGTCGTCCGGAAGCGCCGTCAGGCTTCAGATCCAAATCCACTACAACCTGGATTACCTTCAGACGGTCGAGTTCTCCCATGTTCAATATCACCAGTGCTGTTCGGTGAATCGCCGGCTCCATGAGCTGCCGGGGAGCCGGCAAGCTTACCGAGGTCCAAACGCGACATTACAACTTTGCTCTTACAACTAAAAAATTGCTAGACTTCATAATATAAAATGGAATCCTAATAATATGTGAACCGCGGCCCCACACCCTGACAAGGATGAGGATTGCGATGCGGACAGCGGAGACGCACATCGATCCATGGACCTCAATTTCCTAAGAGGGGCCAAATGCGAGGGATGATATGTGTAAGGCTGCACTAGACCAAACAGACAGCGTCAGATCGTGTGACTCAGTTCGGCCGAAGCTGTGTAAAAACGCCTGAACCATACAGTAGAGCACTCGTGCGAGCGCGTTTGCGTGGGGGTCGGATTGCGGGCTGGTGACCTGATCGTGCTACGCCAGTTAGGGGCGTCAACGCGTGAACTCGGCAATGGTCTTGAAGTCTGGTGCGAGCCGGCCAGTCAGCCACATCAACTCGACGTTGCGCTGGCACTCTCACTTCAGACGTCGGCTCGACTGCACGCGATTGAGATAGCCGTAGATGTAGATCTTGAGCAGCGCCGCCGGATGGTAAGAGGGCCGGCCAGTCGCCGCTGGTGTGGCGCCCGGGAATCCGAGCGAGACCAGTTCAAGCTTCTCTACAAACGCATCGATGATCCTGACTGGGTTGTCCTCGGCGATGAAGTCATCGAGACATTCTGGAAGCAATGTTACTTGATTGCGGTCCTCGCCTTCGACAAAACGCCCCATCATCGCCTCGCATAGGAACGGGTTGATTCAGTCTAGGTGATCGCGTACGTTTTCACACAGCCTCGGTCGGTAACGGCCCGTCCTCGAAAGTGCGGGCATAGGTCTCGGCGTAGCTTTGTGCGCCGAGCCTTGTCAGATTGGGTGCAGGTACAGCTGAATCATCGGGCCGTGTGCAGCTTCCGCTGTAAGCAGTCTTGTGTAATCGCCGGTGGTTATCAACTTCCCGACACCGTCTTTGCCTCTCCACCGCTCGCGTAAGTCTCGGCAATAGGCGTAAGGAGATGATCGAGGCCGGCTTGCTGCAGCATCCACGATTCAATTTTATCGTGCCACATGCGCAAAAGATCCAGCGACCGACGTCGATAGTGTTTCTCGGCCAGCGCAGACGGCTTGTGGCCTTGGATCTGCGCAACAACACCGACAGGGACTTCAACCCATTCCGAAAGCGTACCGAACGACCGGCGCAGTCCATGCAATGTAAGGTGCGGCAGGCCGGCAGCTTCGATTGCACCATTGTGGGCCTTTCTGGGCTCGGCGATCTTTCCGCCCTCTGATCTGTTGCTGGTGAACACCCATTCAGAGGGTGACCAAGATTTTCCCTTTTCGGTGAGGCTGGCCAACTGCCGTCTGTTCGGCGGCATCTCGTTCGTCTGCTTGAGATTCGTCAGGAGGCTCGCTAGGTACGGTGTGAGTGGGATAGTGCGACCGCCGGTCCCCTCGATCTTGTCGTTCATGGTCAGACTGCGCCAGCGGAAGTCCACGTCCTTCCAACGCAATGCGGCGAGTTCTTCGCGGCGAGCTCCAGTAAGCAGGAGCCCCTGCAAGTATGCGCTGATAACCGCATTGTCTATTTGACGTACGGCGCTGAACCATGCAAGCAGCTGTTCTCTCTGGAGGCAATCGCTTTTTGCCTTGGTGCGTGGTACTGCTGCGCGCACGGCTCGAGCGGCATACGCATTTGGAGCAATAGATCCTGAGTATTCCGGCGTGTCATCGCACCACCGAATGAATGCACGCAGTTTGCGGTAACTCTGCTCGGCGTTCGTTGGTCGCTTTTCTGCTTCGGCTTCAAGCCAAGTAGCCACTCGCTCGGCATTGAGATCCGTCAGCTTCAGCGGCATTAGTGTCGCCAGCGGCCCAGGAATCGTCGTCCCACGTCCACGCTTCCAAGGTAGGCCGCCTGCTTGTGCGAGCTTCTCGTGATCGTAGTAGTGTCGATCACTCCATTTGCTGCGGTGTGCGTCCAGATATGCCGACCACGCCTCCGATACAGTTGCGTTTTGCCTGAGGGATTCGAGTTTGCGGGCTTCATGCTCAGCACGCTGTTCCGCTCTTTCTTCGCGAGGATCAATGCCGCGATCCATCAGCGCTTTAAGTCGGGCCGCTTCCTGTCTCGCACCGAGGCGTTCGATCGTTTTTCCGGTGGCTGCGTCGGTCGTGGCGTGTCGCTCGAGTAGCCACGCGTTGGGCGAGCCGATGGTGATGCGAACGGTCTTGCCAAACAAGCGGCCCTCGAATACGTAGGACTTCACGCCCGAAGCCGTGACGCGAAGACCGAGCCCTTGCTGCTTCTTGTCCCAGTAGATCGTCTGTTGTCGTCCAGGTGCACACTCGTAACCCGTCACGCGTTCGATCGTGAAATTTTCCTTTGTCACCGGTAGTCCCCGCTTGTAGTGCCATGTAGGCGCCGTGTAGGGGAATTCTAGGGATATTGGTCAATCCGAGTCAACATCGTAGGGTGGCGAATGATTAAAATATCGTTATATTTCAAGCGGATGGAGAAATGTGGGGATGTCGATCAATCTTGATCCAAGTGATGGCGCTCGGCCTTCTAAGCCGTAGGTCACACGTTCGAATCGTGTAGGGCGGGCCAATGAAATCAATGCATTGGCTGATATTTTCAATTTGCCTTTTTCCTTTATCGAGTTGCGTGTTCACGCAGCGTGTGGCTTTTATAGTCAACCCGGATCGTACCCAGTCCATGTGAGAACGGCGATGCGCGCATAGCGTGTCCAATTTGCACGGCAAGCAGAAAGGCGTTGCTTGTCCGAGCAGTATGTCGGCCGTAGCCGCGCTATCAATTTGTTTGGCAGTCCGTTGCTTATCCCTCGTCGAACCGGCTTGCGGCATTCAACCGACACACCAACGACGGGCGCGGCCAAGTTGCCGATCGACAAGATCGGCAACGCGCGGCCTGGCTACGCGACGCGTCGGCGTATCGCCGCAAGTCCGCGCGCTGCGCATTCCCTCTTCCGAACGCCGGAATCGGCCGCGCGACATCGCACGGGCGTCCGGCTCTTGCACACCAATTCCCGCAACAAACCGACGCACTGACGACCGCATCGAAATGCCGCAAACGCGATCCCACACAGTCGCGCCCTCCCGCATTCGATCGCCGCAGCGCAACAATCCGCAACAACCCGCGACAACGGCCTTGCCCCGCGCCTCCGCCTTGCAGTCGCAACGGATGCCACCTATATATATGACTAATCGACTCGTACCACGGCAGCGGTGCGGCACGCGGCGGGGCGCATCGTCAGATCAGAACAACCGGGTGCCGAACGGGAGCCCTACATGGACGAGAGTGTGTCAGTCGCACCAATGTATTCCCGCACCTGGTCTTCGAACCTACTGCGCGCACTCGCGCGTCCCGGCGGCAGGCAGGTGTTGGCGCTGATCGCATGCTGCGCCGCACTGGGCGGCCAGGGCGCCGGATTCGCGGCGGAGCCCGGCGTGACCGGCGACACGATCCGCCTAGGCATGGTCAACGCGCAATCGGGCAATTCCGCCGGCCTCGGACATGGGCTGCTGATCGGCGCGCAAGCCGTATTCGACGACGCGAACGCTCGCGGCGGCGTGCACGGGCGAAAAATCGACCTCGTCGTCGCCGACGATCGCTACGAACCCGACCGGACGGTGGACAACACGCTGGACATGATCGAGCGGGGCAACGTGCTGGCGCTGTTCGGCTACGTCGGCACGCCGACGACCACCGCGGTGCTGCCGATGATCCGGGACGCCGGCATTCCGCTCGTCGGTACGTTCAGCGGCGCGATGGCGCTGCGCAAGCCGGTCACGCCGGAGGTCTTCAACATCCGGGCGAGCTATGACGACGAAACGCGCGCGCTGGTCGATCATTTGATCGCACACGACCGCGCGACGCGTTTCGCGGTGTTCTACCAGGACGACGGCTTCGGGCTCGCGGTGCTGGCGGGCACGCGGCTCGCGCTGCGCCGCCATGGCCTCGACGTCGTCGCCACCGGCACGTTCCGCCGCGGCACGACGGCGGTCGACACGGGTCTCGCGGCCGTACTCGAAGGGCGGCCCGACGTCGTCATCATGGTCGGCCCGTATACGCCGGTCGCCGCATTCGTTCGCGCCGCGCACCGCGAAGGCCTCACGGCCCATCTCGCGGCGGTGTCGTTCGTCGGCTCCGACGACCTGTTGCGCCTCATCGGCGACGAAGGGAATGGCATGCTGATTTCGCAGGTCGTGCCGCTGCCGCAGAGCGATCGCCCGGTAATCCGGGACTGCGCGCGGCTCATCGCCCAGCGCTTTCCGGACGAGCACATCGGCGTGGTGCACATCGAGGGCTGCCTCGACGCGAAGGTCGCGCTGATCGGGCTGGAGCGCGCGGGGCCGGCGCCCACGCGGGCAACGCTGAAGCAGGCGCTCGAATCGATCCGGCATCTCGACCTCGGCGGCCTGGTGGTCAACCTGAGCACCGACGATCATCAGGCGCTGAACGACGTGTTCCTCACCGAAATCGCGCACGGGCACGTCACGCCGCTGGCCGTGCCGGCGCAATGAGCGGCGGATGGCCGTCAGGCCATTCCGATCCTGGAGGGCTGCATGGACATCAAGGCGAAGCTCGTCACCAGTACCAGCCTGATGCTGCTGGGCGCGGTGGCGATTTCGGTGACCAGCCTGATCGCGGTGCACGGCATTGCGTCCGGTGTGCGCACGCTGACGACGGAATCGCTGCCGCTGCAGGTGCGCAGCAACGAACTCCAGCGCGCGTATGCGGAACTCGCGGTGGAGTTCGGCCGGCTCGAGCACGCACAGGATGCGTCGGAGCGGCAGCAGTCGTCGTCGCAGATCGAAACGCAATTGCAGCGGATCGCCGGCATCACGGCCGCCGTGCGCGCGATCGACCGGCACGGTATCGACGAACCGTCCACCGATCTGCGGACGATGCTCCAGTCGATGAACGAAGGCGTCGACAAGCGGCTGCGCGGCGATGCGCAACTCGTCGCCGAGCGCCGGCTGATCGAACGCGTGCAGGCGCGGGGCGCCGCGCTGCTGACCGAGATCGGCAAGGAAACCGAGCGGCTGGACAACGACGCCGATGCGGCGGTGAGCGGCGCGCTCGCGGCCAACACCGCATACAACCGGACGATTCATGCGCTCGACCAGGTTCGCACGAACGTCAAGGACATCATCACCGTCACCGGCCGCGTCGACGTCGCGCCGAACCGATACCGGCTCGCGCCGTTGCGCGAGCGCATGCAGGCGTCGATCGACGGTGCGCGCCATGCGCTGGCGCTCGCGGTGCCGAACCTCGAGGCCGCCACCGCACAGGGCGTGACGACCGCACTCGGGCGCGTGGCGGCCGACATCCTCGACGGCCACGAGGGCCTCGTCGCGCTGCGCGGCGCCATGTTCGCCGAGCCGTCCGTCGCGGCCCGCTACCGCGCGAAAGAGGACAGTGTGCTGCAGTCGCTCGAGGCGCTGGACGCAAAGCTCGCGGAGATCGCAGATCCGTTCGCATTGCAGATCGTCAAGGCGCGACAGCGTCTCGACGAGGCGATCGAATTCCGGCGGCGAGCCGCGCGGGTCGCGTCGCTGTCGGCGATCGTGAACGGCGGCATCAGCGCTTTGGCGTTCGACCTGCGGATGATCGCGCAAAGCGACGGCAACGACCGTCTGGCGCGCGGCGACGACGAGCTGCACAAGAACATCGGTGCGCTCGCCGCATCCGCCGGCGCACTGCGCGATGCGCTCGCCGCGGACGGCCCGGGCAACGTGAAGCGCGCCCAGGAGGTGGTCGGACTGACCACGGAGCTGTCCGGATCCGCGCGCCGCATCCTCGCGGTGAAGTCCGACATGCTGGCCAACGACGTGGCCATGCAGGGCATCGTCGCGGACGTCGACACGACGGCCAATCGCCTCGCGGCCTACACGGAGCAGGAGGCCGTGCGCGTCGACCTTCAGCAGCGCGGCATCGTATCGGACGTCTACCGGGCCGTGGCGACCGCGATCCTGATGATCGTGGGCGTATCGTTCCTGCTCGCGATCGGCGGGCTGCTGATCAGTCATCGGCTCGGCGCGTCGATCTCCGGGCCGCTGTCGCGCCTGACGCGCACGATGGCGCGCATTCGCAGCGGCAGCGACCTGTCGTTGCGCATGACGCACAAAGGCCGCGACGAAGTCGCGGCGCTGGTCGCCGGCTTCAACATGATGCTCGACGAAATCGAACGCCGCGACGTCGATTTGAAGGCGGCGATCGCCACGGCCGAAGCCGCGAATTCGGCGAAATCGGAGTTTCTCGCGCGGATGAGCCACGAGATCCGCACGCCGATGAACGGCGTGCTCGGCATGACCGAGCTGCTGCAGCGCACGCGGCTGACGTCGAAGCAGCGCAAGTTCGTCGACACCGTGTATCGATCCGGGCAGACGCTGCTCGTGCTGATCGACGACATTCTGGATTTCTCGAAGATCGAGGCGGGCAAGCTGACGCTGGAGCGCATCGATTTCAATCTGCATCAATTGCTCGACGATGTCGTCGCGCTGCTGGAGCCGAACGCGCAACGCAAGGCGCTTGCGCTCGTGTACCGGCGCGGCGACACCGTTCCCGAATGGATGCGCGGCGACCCGGTGCGGTTGCGCCAGGTGCTCACGAACCTGCTGGGCAATGCGATCAAGTTCACCGAGCACGGGCACGTCGCGCTCAGCGTGTCGTATGCGGACGACGGCCGCATCGTGTTCACGATCGCCGACACCGGCATCGGCATCGCGCCCGAGGTGGCCGCGCAGTTGTTCCGGCCGTTCCAGCAGGCCGACAACTCGACCGCGCGCAAATACGGCGGAACCGGGCTCGGCCTCGTGATTTCCCGGCAGCTGGCCGAGATGATGGGCGGCGCGCTCACGCTCGAATCGACACCCGGCCAGGGCTCGGTGTTCACCGTGACGACCCCGTTCGAGCCGGCGTCCGGGGAGGTCGGCGTCGCATCGGAGGCACGGCCGTCGCTCGCCGGCCTGAAGGTGCTGATCGTGGACGACAGCGAAACCGATCGCAGCGTGCTGCTCGAACATGCGATCGAATGGCAGCTGTGCGTCGCCACGGCGATCGGCGGCGACGACGCGCTGGCGCAGTTGCGTGCGGCGGTCGCCGACGGCGCGCCGTTCGATCTCGCGATCGTCGACGTGCGGATGCCGGGCATGGACGGCATCTCGCTCGTGCAGTACATCCGCCGCGATCCGTCGCTGCGTGCGCTCAGGATCATCACGCTGACCGCGTTCGAGATGATGGACAGCGTGCTGGTCGCGCACGAACTCGACATCGCCGCCCGGCTGACGAAGCCGCTCCATGGCGCCGATCTCCATGCGGCCATCGCGTCGGCGATGCACGTGATGCCGCCGCGGCTGACGTCTGCTGAGCCGGTGTCCGACGACGCCGCCGCGGGTCCGCGCCGGCCGCTCGACGAGATCGCGGCGCGCGTGCTGCTGGTGGAGGACAACGTCGTGAATCAGCAGATCGCGCTCGCGATGCTGGAGGACACCGCCTATCAGGTCGACGTGGCCGACGACGGCGAGCAGGCGCTGCAGCGGCTGGCGGACGACGGTTTCGACGTCGTTCTGATGGACTGCCAGATGCCGAAGCTCGACGGCTTCGAGGCGACGCGGCAACTGCGCCGTCGCGAAGCCGAAGCCGGCGCGCCGCGCATGCCGGTGATCGCACTGACGGCCAATGCGCTCAGCGGCGACCGCGAGCGCTGCCTGGCCGCCGGGATGGACGACTATCTCGGCAAGCCGTTTCGCCGCGATGCGCTGCTGCAGATGCTCGCGCGCCATGTCGGCGGCGCGGCGTGCGCGCCGGCAACCGAAAGCGATGCGGCGACGACAGGCGACGACATCGATACGCGTCCGGAAGCGGGCGGTGGCGCGGCCCCCGATCTGGACGACGACGCCAGCGTGATCGACCAGAAGGCGCTCGATGCATTGCGCGCGCTTCAGCGGCCGGGTCGCCCGGATGTCCTGACGCGGATCATCGATCAATTCGCGGCGGATGCGCCGCGGCTGATCCGCGACATGCATGCGGCGGTCGAAGCGGGCGACGCCGATGCGCTGAAGCTGGCCGCCCATACGCTGAAATCGAGCAGCGCGAACGTCGGCGCGCACCTGCTGTCGGCGCGTTGTCGCGCGATCGAGCAACTGGCGCGCGCCGCCGACGTCGGCGCGGCGGTGGAGCTGGTCGCCGGTACGGACGCGGAATTCGGGCACGCGCACGCGGCGCTGATCGCGGAGCGCGTCGAAGGTTGAACGGACGGCCGACCGGCCGATCGCCAGGGCGATCGCGCGGCGGCAAAACAGGAGGATGCTCGTGAACCAGGAACATGCCGATGTGCCGGCGATTCTGATCATCGACGACGACGCCATGACGCGCATGCTGGTCGTGGAGACGCTCGAACCCGAAGGCTTCCGCGTCGAGGAAGCGACGGGGCCGCAGGAGGGCATCGACGCGTTCCTGCGCCATCGTCCGGTCGTGGTCCTGCTCGACGTCGAAATGCCCGGCGGCGACGGGTTCGACTGTTGCCGCGCATTGCGCGCGTTGCCCGAGGGCCGCCGCGTGCCGATCGTCATGCTCACGGGCAACGACGACGACGCATCGATCGCCAGCGCATTCGACGCCGGCGCGACCGACTTCGTGTCGAAGCCGATGCGGTGGAAGCTGCTCGGGTATCGGGTCCGCTATCTGCTGCGCGCGGCCGCGGCGGTCGAAAAGCTGGCGACGACCGAGATCAGCCTCACGCATGCGCAGGCGCTCGCGCACCTCGGCAACTGGGAATACCAGGCCGGGCGGACGGACGGCTACTGGTCGCCGGAGCTGTACCGGATTCTCGGGCTCGACGCCGCCCACACGCCGCCGACCTTCGAGCGCCTAGTGCAGGCCGTGCCGCCCGACGAGCAGCCGCTCCTTGTGCAGTCCTACACGAGCCTGCGCACCGAAGGCGTCGCGTTCTCGATCGAGCATCGGCTGATCCATGCGGACGGCACCGAGCGCTGCGTGCTGCACTAGGCGGAGTCCGGCCGCGATCCGAACCACGCGATCATCCTGCGCGGCATCGTGCAGGACATCACCGAACGCAAGATGCAGCAGGGGCGGATCGAATACCTCGCCAATCACGACGCGCTGACCGGCCTGCCGAACCGCAACCTGCTCGGCGACCGGATGGAGCAGGCGATGTCGCAGGCGCGGCGCACCGGGCAGTTGATCGCGGTGATGGTGCTCGACCTGGACCGCTTCAAGCACATCAACGACAGCTTCGGTCACTCGGCCGGCGACGGGCTGCTGCGGGTCGTCGCCGCGCGCCTGAAGAGTTCGGTGCGCGACGGCGACACGGTCGCGCGGCTCGGCGGCGACGAGTTCGTCGTGATGCTGGTCAACCTCGCGACGGCGTCGGACGCGGACGCGATCGCCCGCAAGATCCTGGACACCTTCCTTGCGCCGTTCGTGCTCGACGGCCACGACCTGCACGTGACGACCAGCGTCGGCGTCAGCCTTTACCCGACCGACGGCACCGACGCGGAGACGCTGCTGAAGACGGCCGACGCCGCGCTGTATTGCGCGAAGGAACACGGGCGCAATTGCTACAGCTTCTATACGCGTGAACTGGGCGCGCGCGTCGAAGAGCAGACCATCCTCGAAAACGCGCTGCATCAGGCGGTCTCGAACGGCGAACTCGAGCTGTACTACCAGCCGAAGGTCGATCTCAAGACCGGTCAGATCAGCGGCGTCGAAGCGCTGATTCGCTGGCGACGTCCGGGAATCGGCGTGATTCCGCCCGACCGTTTCATCCCGATCGCCGAAGAAACCGGGCTGATTCTGCCGATCGGAGAATGGGTGTTGCGCACCGCGTGCGCGCAGGCCGTCGCGTGGCGCCGGGAAGGGCATCCGCCGATCCGGATTGCCGTCAACCTGTCCGCGCGCCAGTTCCGGCAGCAGGACGTGGCCGACATGGTGCGCACGGCGCTCGCGGAAACCGGTCTCGAGCCCGACTCGCTCGAACTGGAGCTGACCGAAAGCGTGCTGATGGAGGACTCCCATGCGATCGCACATACGCTGCGCGAACTGAAGGCGCTCGGCGTCGTGCTGTCGCTGGACGATTTCGGCACCGGCTATTCGAGCCTGTCGTACCTGAAGGACTTGCCGATCGACGTCGTCAAGATCGATCGTTCGTTCCTCAGCGACGTCACCACCAGCGCGGAAGGTGCGTCGTTGACGCGCTCGATCATCGCGATGGCCGAGTCGCTGCACATGGAAACCGTGGCCGAGGGCGTGGAGACGGAGGCCCAGCTGTCGTTCCTGAACCGGCATCGCTGCCATGCGATGCAGGGCTACTACTTCAGCCATCCGGTCACCGGCGACGAGATCGCCGACATGTTGTCCGCCGGCTCGGAGTTGCCCGAGCACTGCCGGCAGCGCGAACTGCTGCACCGTACGCTGCTGCTGGTGGACGACGACCGCGCGGTCCTGCAGATGCTCAGGCAGGCGCTCGGCCGCGACGGCTACGAGATCCTCGCCACCACCGATCCCGACGAGGCGCTCGACCTGCTCGCGCAGCATCGCGTCGGCGTGATCGTGTCGGATTTCCGGATGCCGAGCGTGTCCGGGCTCGACTTGCTGCAGCGTGTGAAGGCGCTGTACCCGGACATCGTGCGCATCCTGCTGTCCAGCTACGGCGACGGCGCGTCGATCCCGGACGCGTCCGGCAACGGGTCCGTTCAGAAGGTGCTGATCAAGCCATGGGATGTCGCGCTGCTGCGCAAGCACATCACCGAGTCGTTCCAGCGGTTCGAGCACACGTCGATGAGCGGGGCGGATCTCGGCGTGGCCCGCCTCGGCATCCGCCCGTCGCCGCTGCGCTCGCTCGGCGGGGCGGAGCCGCGCGATCGCCGTTGACCGGAACGCGCCGACGCGCTCGCGGAACGCGTTTCGCGCGACGCCGGGGGCGGCTATCGGAATTCGATACCCGGGCAATAAAGAGGACTGCCCGGCAATCGAAAATGGAACAAATGCGTAAATTGTGCGCGATTCGGAAAATCATTCCGGCCGACGCCGTAAGACTATTAACGTAGCTAGCGACCACATAATGCGGAGGCGCGATAATACGCCGACTGCCGGGATCTCGATTCACGTGTGAACAGGCTTTTTCATAAATACATTTCGACGCTAAATTATTTGAAAACGCCAAAAAAATTGTCTATACCCTAGACGAACGACTGGATCCGCATCATGCCGATGCGGGGCGGGCGACAAGCGAGCGTGGGTAATGGAGGATTCCATTGCCGCCGAACTCGCGTTGCAGCGATCGAAGGGATTCCGGGGGATGCGAACGGCCCGTTGCCAGGCCTGCCGCATGAGTCATGAATGGGCGAAACGCAGTGAACGCCACCGAAGCAACGCCGCGTCTTTACATTCAACGGTCGATCAACGACCCCGTCACACGGAGGTTGTCATGCTGCACTACGTCAAATCCCTGCTGCGCGATGAACGCGGCGTCAGCTCGCTCGAATACGCGGTCCTCGCCGGCATCGTCGTCGTCGCGCTGGCTGCGGTCGGGGTGATCCTGAGCAGCAACACCGGCGGTCTGCCGGCCGTGTTCACGTCGCTGATCAACAAGGTCACGGCGCTGATCTGATCCCCCTGAACCCGCGCGCCGCCGACGGATACACGGATCCTCAGCGGTACGACGTATCCAGCCGGGGCGCGCCGACGGACGGCTCTCCGATGCTCCATCTCGTACAGTCGGCGGCGACGCTCGTGCTGATGTCGCTCGCGCTGCAGGACGTGCGCGCGCGGCGCCTGTCGAACCGTGCGGTGCTCGCGTTCGCGATGCTGTATTTCGTCGCGGCCGCGCTCGCGCGCGAAGGGCTCGCGCAACTCGCCGCGCACGTCGCGACCGCCGCGGCGATGCTGCTGCTGTTCGCCGGACTGCGTCACGCCGGCTGGATCGGCGGCGGCGACGTGAAGCTGGCGGCGGCCGTGTTCCTGTGGGCCGGCCCGGCGCTCGCGTTCCCGGTGTTGACGATCGTCGGGGCGAGCGGCGTCGCATGCGGCGTCGCGATGCTCGCGGCTGTGGCGTGGCAGCGTCGCCGCATCGCGCCGGCACCCGCGATCGACACGCGTGGCGTGCCGTACGGCATCGCGCTCGCGCTCGGCGGCGCACTGGCCGTCTGGGCGCCATTTCCTCACGCGGTTTCGCTCACCTAGCGGGGACGCACGCCGCCATGCCCAAACCCCTGAGAATGGCCGTGCTGATCATCGCTGCCGCCATCGGTGCGTTCCTCCTGCGCCAGCTCTATGTCGCCGCGTCGACGCCGCCGGCGCCCGGCGCGGCGAGCGACGTCGACGTGCGCGTCGCGGCGGCCGACCTGCCCGAAGGGCTGCTGCTGCGCGACAACGATCTCGCGTGGAAGCGCATGCCGCGCGCGCAGGTGCCGGCCGGCGCCTTCGTCGAGTCGCAGCCGGGCGCGGACCTCAAGGGCGCGCTGCTGCGCAACCGCGTGGACGCCGGTGCGCCGATTCGCGCGGACAACGTGATCCCGGCCGGCGCGCCGGATTTTCTCGCGGCCGCGCTGCAACCCGGCATGCGCGCGATCTCGGTGCCGGTCGACGACGTGTCGGGCAACGCGGGGCTGATCCAGCCGGGCGACTTCGTCGACGTCGTGCTCACGCAGCAGATCGGCGGTTCCGCGACGACGCCCGGCACGTTCGAAGCCGAGACGGTCGTGCGCCGCGCGCGCGTGCTCGCGGTCGGCTCGGAATTCCAGCGTGCGAGGACGGCCGCGAGCGCGCCCGACGCGCCGGTGCGCGCCCGCACGGTCACGCTCGAGGTCGCGCCGCGCACCGCGCAGGTCGTGCTGGTCGCGACGCGCCTCGGGTCGCTGTCGCTCGCGCTGCGCAGCTTTGCGACGAGCGACCGCCGCCAGGCCGCGGGCGGCGACGAACAGGAGCCCGATACGCCGCCGGTGTGGGCCGGCGACGTATCGCGCGCGTTCCGCGACGCGACGCGCTCGCCGTCCGCGAAGACCGACCCGGGCATGCGGCCGGCACCGCAGGGCAACACGGTCGTGATCTATCGCGGTTCGTCGGTGGACGACGGCTCGCGTGGCAGCGGCGGCGGGGGCGTCGGCATGCCGGGCATTCCGCCGCTGCCGTCCGGCTGGCCGGGCACGCCGGTTGCACCGGCTGCGCCCGCGGTGGGCAATGCGGCCACCGACGCGACGGCGCAAGTGCCGCGGGCGGCGGTCGCGCAGTGACGCGAGGACGAGGTGTCGAGGTGTCGATTCGGAACCGGCCTCCCGGCGGCCGGCATTTGACGGGAACACGGATGGTGCGCATGGTTCGTTGGATCGCTTTCTGGTGCGTGGCCGCGCTCGTCGCGCCGGGGGCCGCGCTCGCGCAGCGCGCGCAGGCGGCGGACGCCGGCGCGGCGTTGTCGATCGCGACCGGCAAGGGCGAGATGCTGTCGCTGCCGGAACCGGCGACCGCGATGTTCGTCGCGGACCCGGGCATCGCCGACATCCAGGTGCCGTCGCCGCGCACCGTGTTCGTGTTCGGCAAGAAGGCCGGCACGACCACGCTGATCGCGCTCGGCGCGAATCATCGGCCGATCCTGCGCCGGACCGTGATCGTGCAGGTCGACACCGCGTCGCTGCAGACGGTGCTCGACGGCCGCTTTCCGCAATTGAAGCTGTCGGTGTCCGGCGCGCCGGGCTCGCTGATGGTGTCGGGCAAGGTGCCGAGCGCGGCCGACGCGGACGCCGTGATGCAGTCGCTCGCGCCGTATGTGAGCGACAAGGAAAAGATCGTCAACCGGCTCACGCTGTCGCGCCCGATCCAGGTGAACCTGCGCGTGCGCGTGACGGAAGTGAGCCGCAACATCACGCAGCAGCTCGGCATCAACTGGAGTTCGCTCGGCGCGGCCGGCAACTTCATCGGCGGGCTGTTCAACGGGCGCACGCTGTTCGATTCGACGAACCGGCTGTTCAACCTGTCGCCGACCGGCGCGTATTCGGTGGTGGGGGGCTTCCATACGGGGCGCTGGTCGATCGACGTCGTGCTCGACGCGCTCGATCAGGAAGGGCTGATCACGATGCTCGCGGAGCCGAACCTCACCGCGATGTCCGGTCAGACCGCGAGCTTCCTCGCGGGCGGCGAGATCCCGATTCCGGTCGCGCAGGCCGGCAACACGACCGGCGCGATCACGGTCGAGTTCAAGCCGTTCGGCGTGTCGCTCGACTTCACGCCGACCGTGCTCGCCGACAACCGGATCAGCCTGAAGGTGCGCCCGGAGGTGAGCGAGGTCGATCCGAACAACAGCGTGACGACCGGCGGCGTCACGGTGCCGGGGCTCTCCGTGCGGCGCGTGGAGACGACGGTCGAGCTATCGAGCGGGCAGAGCTTCGCGATCGGCGGGCTGCTGCAGAGCCAGACGGCCAATACCGTGTCGCAGATCCCGGGGCTCGGCCGGCTGCCGATCATCGGCCGGCTGTTTTCGTCGAAGAACTTCCAGGACAACAAGACCGAGGTCGTCGTGATCGTGACGCCGTACATCGTGCAGCCGACCGGGCCCGGCCAGCTCGAGCAGGCGCTCGACACCGTCGCGCGGCCGAGCAGCGACCTCGAGTTCGCGATCCAGCGCAATCTCGGGCTCGACCTGCTGACCGGCGACACGCCGCGTCTCGTCGGCGCCGCGGGCTTCGTGTACTGACCGGAGGAGCACGCATGCGACTTCGAACCCTGTTCACCGCGCCGTTGCCGTTGGCGCTCGCGGCCTGCCTGTCGACGCCGCCGCCGATCAACCTGCCCGATGCGCGCGCGATCGGCTTCGACGGCGTGCGTGCGGTGCCGCCCGACTGCGCGAAGCTGATGCAGCCGTCGCATCTCGTCGACGCTGGCTTCGGGCGGCCCGGCGTGCCGTTCGGCTGCGCGACCTACACGAATCTCGCGACGATGCTCGCGCGGCCGGAAGACCTCGTCGCGCCCGTGCCGTACGGCGGCGCCGACGCGCAGGTCGCGGCCGACGCGGTGCGCCGCTACGTCGAGGATCGCGTGAAGCAGCCCACGCCGGGCAAGACGCTGACGACGACCGGCTCGCCCGGCCATTGACCCCCTTCCGATGCGATCGCGATGCCGCCCATGAACGTCCTCGACCGCCAGAACGCCAAGCACGCCGCCGCAGCCGGTGCGGCGGACCTCATCGCGGTCGTGTCCGACGCCGGCAGCGAGGATGTGATCCGCCGCGTCGCGCAGGACCTGTCGATCGCGCGCGCCCACGTGCAGCCGGGCAACTGCGACGACGCGATCCGGCTGCTGCAGCAGCACGAGCGCTCGCCGCGCCAGCTGATCGTCGACGTGTCGGATTCGGTGCTGCCGGTGTCGGACCTGATGCGGCTCGCGGATGTGTGCGATCCGTCGGTGCGGGTCGTCGTGATCGGCACGCAGAACGACGTCGGGCTGTTCCGCAACCTGCTCGGCATCGGCGTGCAGGACTACATCGTGAAGCCGCTGACCGTCGAGCTGATGCGGCGCGCGCTGACCACGACCGAGGCGGTCGTGCAGGTGCGCACCGGCAAGATCGTCAGCTTCGTCGGCGCGCGCGGCGGCGTCGGCACGACGACGATCGCGGTCAGCCTCGCGCGCTGCCTGGCGGGGGAGAAGCGGCGACGCGTCGCCTACGTCGACCTGAACCTGCACGGCGGCGGCGCGAATTCGATGCTCGGGCTGTCGAGCAACAACGGGCTGATCGAATTGCTGAACATGGAACTGCGCCCCGACGACGCGCTGTTCGACCGCATGTTCGTCACGAAGGGCGACCGCCTGCACGTGCTGTCGGCCGAACTCGCGTACGGCGAGGATGCGCTGCTGCGCGACGATGCGATCGCGCAGCTCGTCGACATGCTGAAGGACCGCTTCCATTACGTGCTGTTCGACGTGGGCGTGCGTGCCGGCAAGCTGTTCGAGGATGCGCTGACGGCGTCCGATCTCGTCTATATCGTCGCCGACCGGTCGGTGCACGCCGCGTACGAAGCCGCGCGGCTGGCGCGCTTCGTGAAGGAAATGCCGGGCGAACGGTTGCTGTCGATGGTGCTGAACAATCCGCTCGAGCCGGTCAAGGGGCGCGTCGCGCAGTCCGATTTCGAGGACGCGTTCGGCGGTGTGCGGCTGCGCGAGCTGCCGCACGACGCGCAGTCGCTCGCGATCGCCGAGAACCTCGGCGAGCCGATCGAAGGCGCGAAACGGCGCGGCTTCCTCGACGAGATCCGGCTGCTCGCGAACGGCATCACCGGCGAATCGATGGCCGTCGCCGAGCCGTGGTATGCGCGCTTCGTCAAATGGAGGAAGGGATCGTGACGTTCGGTACCCGCAAGCGGCGGACGCCGGACCCCGCGCCGGCGGGCTCCCGTGCCGCGCCGCGCGACGACGCGCCCGCGCCGGCGCCCGCGCCGGCCGCGAGCCCGGTGCCGGCGTCGCTGTCCACGTCCGCATCCGCCGCATCCGCGGCCGCGCGCGCGGCGGCGACGGCCGATACGCAGGAGGCCCTCATCCGTTCCGGCAAGTTCGACGCGATCCGCACCGCGGTGTTCGCGTCGATGAACATGTCGGCCGCGCTGATGAAGACGCGCGACGAAGTGCGCGCGGGCATCGAGCAGGTGGCCGCGCACACGGTCGAGCGCGAGCGCCTGAAGATCACCGCGGGCGAGCAGGTGCTGATCGTCGACGCGATCCTGAACGACATGTTCGGCGTCGGGCCGATCGAGCCGCTGCTCGCCGACGACAGCGTGTCCGACATCCTCGTCAACGGCCCCGACCAGGTATACGTCGAGCGCGCGGGCCGGCTCGAGCTCACGCCGCTGAAGTTTCGCGATAACGCGCACGTGACGAGCGTCGCGCAGCGGATCGCGGCGGCGGTCGGACGCCGCGTCGACGAGAGCAGCCCGATGGTCGATGCGCGGCTCGCCGACGGCAGCCGCGTGAACGTGGTGCTGCCGCCGATCGCGATGCGCGGCGCGTCGATCTCGATCCGCAAGTTCGCGAAGCGCGACATCACGCTCGCGCGGATGGCGCATCAGGGCAACATCTCGCACGGGATGCTTCAGGTCCTGAAGATCGCGTGCGCATGCCGGCTGAACATCGTGATCTCGGGCGGCACCGGGTCGGGCAAGACGACGCTGCTCAACGCGCTGTCGCAGCACATCGAGGAGCACGAGCGGATCGTGACGATCGAGGACGCGGCCGAGCTGCAACTGCTGCAGCCGCACGTGGTGAGCCTCGAGACCCGCCCGGACAATACGGAAGGGCTCGGCGGCATCTCGCAGCGCGATCTCGTGCGCAACGCGCTGCGGATGCGGCCGGACCGCATCATCCTCGGCGAAATCCGCGGCGCGGAGGCGTTCGACGTGCTGCAGGCGATGAACACGGGCCACGACGGCTCGATGACGACGATCCACGCGAACTCGCCGCGCGACGCGATCAGCCGGCTCGAAAGCATGGTCATGATGGCGAATGCGAACCTGCAGCTGCTGTCGATCCGGCGTCAGATCGCGAGCGCCGTGCACCTGTTCGTGCAGGTCGAGCGGATGCGCGATGGCGTGCGCCGCGTGACGCGGATCACCGAGATCGTCGGGATGGAAGGCGAGGTGGTAATCACGCAGGACCTGTTCGCGTTCCGCCAGGAAGGCGACACGACGCGCGACGCGGTGAAGGGCGTGTTCGAGGCGTCGTCGCTGCGGCCCGCGTTCGCGCCGCGCGCCGCGTACTACGGCGTCGAGGACGCGCTTTCCGAGGTATTCCGGCAATGAGGGCTGCCGATCTCTTCACGCTCGGCGCGTTCGTCGCGATCCTCGCGATGGGCCTCGGGCTGTCCGCGTTGCTCGAGCGTGCGCGCCATACGCCGGAGCAGCGCATTCGCGCGCGGCTGCAGCGCCTTGCGCCCGCGCTCGCGGGCCGGGACGCCGGCGAGGCCGCCGGGTCCGGTGTCGCGCTGTTCAACCTGCCGCGCCGGCAAACCCGCGTACGTGCGTGGATGCAGCGCTACGTGACGCGCGTGCGCGCCGTCGGCGGCGAGCGCGGGCTGCGGATCGTCGTCGCGAGCACGATCGCCGGCGCGATCGCCGGGATCGTCGCGGTGAAGCTCGTCGCGCTGCCGAGCGTCGTGCATCCGGCGATCTATGTCGGACTGCCGCTGATTGCGATGCGCGCGAGCTACCGCATGCTGGTCGAGCGTTTCCGGCTGCGCTTTCTGGAGGCGTTCCCCGACGCGATCGACCTGATCGTGCGGGCGGTGCGCGCGGGCATTCCGGTCACGCAGGCGATCAGCACGGTCGGCGACAGCGCGGCCGAGCCGGTGCGCTCGACCTTCCGCACGATGGGCGACAGCCTGCGCGTCGGCGCGGATCTGAAGGACGTGCTGACGCACGCGGCGGACCGGCTGATGATCGCGGACTTCTCGTTCTTCACCGTCTACCTGCTGCTGCAGCGCGAGACCGGCGGCAGCCTCGGCGAGACGCTCGACGAGCTGTCGAGCATCATCCGCACGCGCCGCGACATCCGCCTGAAGACACGCGCGCTGACGGCCGAAGGGCGGATCACGACGAAGATCATCTCGGCGGTGCCGTTCGTGATGATCGGCGCGCTGTTCCTCGTGAACCGCGCGTACGTGATGCTGTTGTTCGACACGCATGCCGGCCGCGTGATGCTGACGATCGCGGCGGGGCTGCTGACCATCGGCCTGCTGGCGATTCACAAGATTTCGAAACTGGATACCGCGCGATGACGATGTCGATGCTGGCCGCCCGCGGCCTCGAACTGTTGCTGCTGATCGCGTGCGTCGCGGCGGCGCTCGCGACGCCGGGCGGCGGCACGCGCAAGCGGATTGCCGTGCGCGTGCAGCAGGCCGCCGGGCAGCGGCCGCCGTCGCTGGGAGGCGGGCGTTTGCAGCCGGGCGACGTGCGTCAGGATCTGACGCGACGGCTCGCGCAGCTCGGCGAGCGGCTGCCCGTGCTCGATCCGATGCAGCGCGTGAAGCTCGGGCTGCAACTGACGCGCGCGGGTTTTCGCGAACGGCGCGCGGTGTCGTCGATGATCGGCATCAAGCTCAGCTGCGGCGTGCTGTTTGCCGGCGTCGCGATCGTGTTCAGCCCGTATATTCCGCGTTTCGGCGAATATTTCGTGATCCGGGCGGTCGCGATGATCGCGGCGTTCGTGATCGGCGTGATCGTGCCGGAATACGTGCTCGGCGCGATGATCCGGCGGCGCCGGCGCATCATCGCCGCATGCTTTCCGGATGCGCTCGACCTGCTCGTGATCTGCACGATGGCCGGCAACAGCCTCGTGTCGGGCGTGCGGCGCGTCGCACGCGAACTCGAGCGCATCTGCCCGCCGCTCGCCGACGAGTTGACCGTATGCGCGGACGAGCTGACGCTGAGCGGCAACGTATCCGAAGCGCTCGCGCATTTCGCGCTCCGCGTCGATTTCCCGTCGGCGCGCTCGCTCGCCACGACGCTCACGCAATCGCAGCGGTTCGGCACGCCGATCACGCAGGCGCTGCGAACGCTGTCGCGCAGCGAGCGCACCGAGCAGATCGTCGCGCTCGAGGAACAGGCCGCGAAGCTCGCGCCGAAGATCACGCTGCCGATGATGCTGTTCATCCTGCCGACGGTCGGGCTGATCGCGGCAGGCCCGGCGGCCATTCGTCTGCTCGAGGTGTTCAAATGAAAGGCTCCGCGCGACGCGCGTTCGCATTCGCGGCCGTGCTGCCGCTGCTGGCCGGCGGCTGCGCGCCGGGCATCCAGACGCGGCCGGCGCTGTCGCACAAGAGCGACGACCCGCAGGCCGAATTGCGCATTGCCGACAGCGCGCTGGTCGGCGGCAACGTCGATCTCGCGTCGACGCTGTACGGCAAGGTGCTCGCCCGGCATCCCGACTCGCTCGCGGCGCAACTGGGGCTCGCCGACGTCAACTACCGCGCCGGCGATCTGGAGCGCGCACGCGTGCTCTACGAGCAGGCGCGGCAGCAGGCGCCCGCGGAACTCGGGCCGCAGGTCGGGCTCGCGCGCGTCGCGTTGCGGCAGCGGCGGCTCGACGAGGCCGCCAGCCGCTATCGCGACTTGCTCGCCGCCCAGCCGAACCTTCCGCTTGCGGCGGAAGGGCTCGGCACGGTGCTCGACCTGCAGGGCCGCCACGAGGACGCGCAGGCCGTGTACCGGGACGCGCTCCGCGCCCATCCCGACGCGCAGGGGCTGCGCGTCGACCTCGGGCTGTCGCTCGTGCTGAGCAATCGTCCGCGCGAGGGCGTGAACGTGCTGCTCGACGTGGCCGGGCTGCCCGATGCGCCGTGGCAGGCGCGCCAGAATCTCGCGTTCGCGTACGGCGTGCTCGGCAACACCGATTCGGCGAAGAAGCTGCTGTCCGCGGATCTGCCGGCGTCGGCGGTGGCCGACAATCTGCGCGTGTACCAGGCGGTGCGTGCGCAGCTCGCGGCGCGCCCGGTCGCCGATGCAGCGCGGCCGTTGAAGGGCGCCGCGCTCGAGCCGCATGCGGTGCCGTCCGCCGCGGGGGCCGCAAAATGACACGCGCGGCGATGCGCGGCCGCCACGCGCGCGGCGTCGTATCCCTCGAGTTCGTCTTGATGCTGCCGTTCCTGCTGATGGTGCTGATCGGCATCATCGACGTGAGCCTGCTGCTGTGCGACAAGGCCGTGATCACGAACGCGAGCCGCGAAGCCGCGCGCGCCGGCGTCGTGCTGCGCGTGCCGATGCTGACCCCGACGCAGATCGCCAACGTCGCGTTGAGCTATACGCAGAACAGCCTGATCACCGGCGGCACGCCGACGACGCCGACCGTGACCGTGACGCAGGCGAACGGCACGACGGCGGGCACCGCGCTGACGGTCACGGTGACCTACACGTATTCCGGGATGGTGCTCGGTTCGGCATTCAGCGCGCTGACCGGCCCGGTGACGCTCACGGCCAGCTCGGTGATGCTCTATGAATGACGCGGCCGGCAAGCCATCCGGCGGCACGGCGCGCGAACGCGGCTCCGTCGCGCTGTTCTTCCTGATGTTCCTGATTCCGCTGCTGTCGTTCGGCGCGCTGGCGATCGACATCGCATGGATCGCCACGGTGCGCAACCAGCTGCAGAATGCCGCGGACGCGGCCGCGCTCGCGGCGGCCGATGCGATGATGTCGCCGACCGGCGGGCCGCTGAACTGGTCGCAGGCCGCGCCGGCGGCGAACGGCGTGATCGCGCTGAACTCGGCGGCGGGCGCACCGCTGGCGACCGGCACGGTGACGACCGGCTACTGGAACGTGACGCGCACGCCGGCGTCGATGCAGCCGACGACGATCACGCCGGGCCCCTACGACGTGCCGGCCGTGCAGGTGACCGTGTCGCGCGCGCCGGGCATCAATGGCGGATCGATCCCGCTGCTGCTCGGCGGGCTGCTCGGCATCCCCGGTGCGTCCGGCGGCGCGACCGCGATCGCGGTGCTCGCCGCGCCGGGCGGCGTCGCGGCGGGCGGGCTCTTTCCGATCGCGATCGACCAGTGCGTGTACAACCAGTACTGGAACGCGCAGACCAACCAGCCGCTGATCAATCCGCTGACGGGCTTGCCGTACGAGTTTTCGATCACGAACGGCCAGACGTATGGCGCGCTGTGCATGGGCGGCCAGTGGACGTCGTTCCAGTCGACCGCGACCGACACGACGACGATGGGCGGCCTGATGGTGACCGGCAACCCGACCACGCTCAATATCGGCGACAGCATCAATCTCGCGACCGGCGTGAAGGCGACGCTCTACACGTCGGTGCCGGTCGGCACGACGGTCGTGCTGCCGGTCGTCACGCAGACGTCGAGCAGCACCTCCGTGCCGATCGTCGCGTTCGCCGCGTTCCGCATCGACGTGTCGCTGGGCGGCACCTACAAGTACATCCAGGGGCACTTCGTCGCCGGCGTCAAGATGACCGGCGTCGCGACCGGCGTCGGGCCGTATTACGGCGTGTACGTGCCGCCACGGCTTGCGCTGTGAGCGTTGCGCGAGTCGTGCCGCGCGCGGCGCAGCAGCATCAATAGCGCGAAGAGCGTCACGGCCGGGCCGATCTGCGGCAACTGCAGCCACGGGTTCAGGTATTCGGCGATCGGCAGTGCCCACATCAGCGCGATCGCCGCCTGTTCGCCGCGCAGCCAGCCGTCGCGCCAGCCGATCGACAGCATGCAGGCGATCGCGATCGCGAGCCACGAGAGCTCGTAGTGCCACACGTACGGGTTCGCCACGAGCGTCGCGACCGCCAGTACGGCCGCGCGCACGCGGGTGTCGCGCGATTGCGTCCAGACGACGCAGGCCGCGGCGAGCGCGATCGCCGCGATGCCGGCATGGGCGACATACGCGGCGTCGAGCGGCACGCCCGCGAGGCGGAACGCCGCGAACGGCGTCGGCGACGCGAGCCAGAACACGACGCCATGCTCGAGGATGATCGAGCGGACGAGGCTGGCGCTCGCGACGAACAGGCGCAGTGACCCGACGCCGCAGACGAGCACGCTCGATGCGACGAATGCGCCGGTCGCGAGCGCGGCCCACATGATCGTGCGCCATGCGCGCACGGCGACCAGCACGAACGGGAACAGCAGTGCCATCTGCGGCTTGACCGACAGCAGCGCGATGCAGAGGCCGGCCCACAGCGGTCGCCGGTCGGCCCAATGAACGGCGAGCGCCGCGCACGATGCGGTCAGGCACGCGTTCTGCCCGAGCGTCGCGGTGACGAACACGCACGGCGCGGCGATCAGCGCGAAGGCGCCGGCGCGCGATGCGCCGGGAATCGCGCGGAGGCCGGATACGCGCCACGCGGCGAGGCCGAGCATCGACACGCCGAACGCGACGAACAGCGGATACCCGAGCGCGAACGGCAGCAGCGCCAGCGGCGTCACGAGCAGCAGATAGGTGGGCGGGTACAGCCACGGCGCGAAGACATCGCGCGGAAGGTGCGGGAACAGCGCGGTCGTCAGCCGCGAGAAGGCGGAAAAATCGTACGCGTGCGCCGGCGCGCCGTGCAGCATGACGTACGACGCGGACCAGAACACCGAGAAGTCGGCGCCGGGCCGCGGCATCACGCCGCCGGTGACGGACGCGTGACGCGCGACCGCCGTCCAGATCGCCATGAACACCGCGTACGACACCAGCATCAGCGCGCTGTACAGGACGACGCGTCGCGACGTGAGCCATGCGACGACCGGCCGCTCGGCCGGGCGGGTCGATTGCCGGAGGATGTCCAATTGACGCGGCCCGGTGCTACTTGAACGACGTCTTGCGGGCGGTGATGCTCGCGGCGGCCGGCGTTGCGGCCCGGCGGCGCGCCGCGTGCGCACGCTTGAGCGGAAACTGCAGCAGCTTCGATGCCGGTCGCGCGGCCGCATCGCGCTCGGCACGGTAGTGCCGCCTCACCAGATAGACGGGGCGTTGCTTCGATTCGTGATAGATCCGGCCGAGGTATTCGCCGATCACGCCGATGCCGATCAGCTGGATGCCGCCGACGAACAGCACGACGGAAATCAGCGACGGGTAGCCGTGCACCGGATTGCCGTACAGCAGCGTGCGCGCGACGATGAACGCGCCATACGCGAGCGACAGCATCGCGAACGTGAGGCCGACATAGGTCCACACGCGCAGCGGCACCGTGCTGAAGCTCGTGATGCCCTCGAGCGCGAAATTCCAGCGCCGCCATCCGGAGAATTTCGAGCGGCCGCCGCTACGCGCCGCACGCGTGTATTCGACGATCTCGGTCCGGTAGCCGACCCACGCGAACAGCCCTTTCATGAAGCGCCGCCGTTCCGGCAACGCACGCAGCGCGTCGACGACCTCGCGGTCCATCAGCCGGAAGTCGCCGACGTTCTCCGGCATCTCGACTTCGGAGAGCCGGTTGTGCACGCGGTAGTAGAGCGCGGCGGCCACCCGCTGCATCAGCGGGTCGCACCGGCGGTCGGTGCGCTTCGCGGCGACGACCTCGGCGCCCGCGCGCCAGCGTTCGAGCATCGCGGGAATCAGCGCGGGCGGGTCCTGCAGGTCGGCGTCGATCAGGATCACGGCCGCGCCGGCCGCTTCGTCGAGGCCCGCGGTGAGCGCCGCTTCCTTGCCGAAGCGGCGTGTGAGGTCCAGGACGTGCACGCGCGGGTCGCCGGCGGCGACCGAGCGCAGCCGGTCCAGCGTGCGATCGCGGCTGCCGTCGTTGACGCAGACGATCTCGAAGCGTACCGACGCGACCGACTCGAGAACGGGCAGCGTTTCGGCAAAGAACGCGTCGATCGTTTCTTCTTCGTCGTGAAACGGCACGACGAGCGATATCAACGGCTTCCTGGCTTGCGTGGACATCCTGCGGTCTCCCGAGAGATCTGGCCTGCGCTGCACCGTATGGTTCCAGTTGTCGTTTGCTGCACGGGTCGGGCCTGGGCCGGCGCGAATTCGGTTCCGGGCTGCTCGTTTGCCCACGAGCACGCTGTGCGGTTCAAATATCGTACGAAGAACTTGAAGATTCAAGCACGATTTTTGACGGTGCATGCGACATCGTGCTTTTGCGATCAACCTGGTATCGAATTTTCTTCGGAATGACCCATGACGCTCAGCGCAGAAGAAGGTTCGCGACAGCTCGCGAAGTCGCCGCGGCGACCGAGGCGACGACTTCGCGCCGTGCGCGATGTTACGGCGAATAAGGTAGGGAACAAGAGCGTACGAGCTGCCCGGATCGCGACATGCAGCCCTTCATATCGTCTGACGACCATCTATACTTTCCGTGGTCATGCCGGATCGCGGGCGCCAGCAATTTTTTGCTATTGCTCGATTCGCATCGGGCTTCACTCGTCACAACGGCGCTCGCCTATGCACGGCGCTGGCTCGAGCGCCCATTTTGCCGCCGGAAGAAGAACGACAAGCACGCGCGGCCGCCTGGCAGGCGATCAAGTGTCCGGGGCTCAGGAGGTGCGTTATGAACTGGATTGGCACGTGGCGTAATCAATATGGTTCTACACTGACCATCGCGGATGACAAGAATGGCGTCATCCGTGGCGTATTCAGCACGGCGTTGCGGGACAGCGCGTTCTTTGGTCATGATCTGCCCGTCTCCGGCGTCGGGTATGGCGATTGCATCAACTTCGCTTTCGGCATGTCGAACGACCTGGTGTCGGCGATCTGTTCTTTCACCGGCATGCTGCGTGAAGGCAAGCTGCAGACCGTATGGCATGTGGTGACCAGCAAGGCGCCACGGCAAGGCTCACGATCATCGGAGTTCGGCTGGGCACACGCCGTTCAGACCAATGCGGATACATTCGACAGAGTCGCCGATTAACGTACCCGGAAGTGGATGATTCGGGGCAGAAGGGCGGGCCGGTCAGCGGGATGTCCGGGCAACCGAGGGCCGTTCCCGTTGAAAGCGTCAATCGTCCCTGCTCGAATCGTGTACGGCGGGCCCGTTTGATCGCCAGGCGACCTCCGCGGGCCAGCCCCTCGTCACGCCAACCCTCACTCGACCGTCACCGATTTCGCCAGGTTCCTCGGCTTGTCGATATCCGCACCCCGCAAGCACGCCGCGTGATACGCGAGCAACTGCAACGGCACGACGTGCAGAATCGGCGACAACAACCCGTAGTAATCGGGCATGCGCAGCACCGACACGCCTTCGCCGTTGTCGATCCGCGTATCGGCGTCCGCGAACACGTAAAGCTGGCCGCCGCGCGCGCGCACTTCCTGCATGTTCGACTTGAGCTTTTCGAGCAGCGCATCGTTCGGCGCGATCGTCGCGACGGGCATCGTATGCGTGACGAGCGCCAGCGGCCCGTGTTTCAGCTCGCCGGCCGGATACGCTTCCGCGTGGATATACGAAATCTCCTTCAGCTTCAACGCGCCCTCGAGCGCGATCGGGTAGTGCAGCCCGCGCCCGAGAAACAGCGCGTTTTCATGCTGCGAGAATTCCGCCGCCCAGCGCTCGATCTGCGGCTCCAGCCCCAGCACGTCTTCGAGCGCGCCAGGCAGCCGCCGCAACTGTGTCGTATAGCGCGCGAGTTGCGCATCGTCGACGTAGCCGCGCAGCCGCCCGAGCGTGACGGCGAGAATGAACAGCGCGGCGAGCTGCGTCGTGAACGCCTTGGTCGACGCGACGCCGATTTCCGGGCCGGCCCGCGTCAGGAAGCGCAGGCCGGTCTGGCGCATCATCGCGCTGGTCGGCACGTTGCAGATCGCCAGCGTGTCGATGTGGCCGAGCGCCTGCGCGTACTTGAGCGCGGCGAGCGTGTCGGCGGTCTCGCCGGATTGCGACACGCTGACCACCAGCGTATTCGGCATCGCGAGCGCGTCGCTGTAGCGGTATTCGCTCGCGATCTCGACCTGCGCGGGGAGGCGCGCGATCGTCTCGAGCCAGCGGCGGGCAGTCAGGCCCGCGTAGTGGCTCGTGCCGCATGCGAGGATCAGCACGTTGTCGATCTGCTCGAACGCGCGCGGCGCGTCGGGGCCGAATACGGCCGGATCGAACAGTCCGGCATCGGGGATCGTCGCGGCCACGGCCTGCGGTTGCTCGAAAATTTCCTTCTGCATGAAATGCCGGTACGGCCCGAGCTCGACCACGCCCTGCACGGACGGAATGGTTTGTATCGCGCGTTCGATCGGCGTGCCGCTGCGATCGAGCACCCGCACGCCGCCCGGCGTCAGTTCGACGATGTCGCCTTCCTCGAGAAAGATGAAGCGGTCGGTGATGCCGGCGAGCGCGAGCGCGTCGGACGCGAGAAAGCATTCGCCGTCCTTCACGCCGACGACGAGCGGCGAGCCGGCCCGCGCGCCGATCAGCCGCTGCGGCTCGCGCTTGCTGAACACCGCGATCGCATACGCGCCGTGCAACTGCGAGGTCGCGTCGCGGACGGCGGCGAGCAGGTCGCCGCGATACTTGCTGTGGATCAGGTGCGCGACCACCTCGGTGTCGGTCTGGCCGTCGAACTCGTAGTGTTCTTCGGATAGTTGCTTGCGCAACGTTTCGTGGTTCTCGATGATGCCGTTGTGCACGAGTGCGATTTCGTCGCGCGAGAAGATCGGATGCGCGTTGCAGGTCGCCGGCGCGCCGTGGGTGGCCCAGCGCGTGTGCGCGATGCCGGTGCTGCCGGCCAGGCCGGCGCTGCGCACGTGCGCGTCGAGATCGGCGACGCGCGACATGCTGCGCTCGCGGCGTGCCTGGCCGTTGACGACCGTCGCCACGCCGCATGAATCGTAGCCGCGATATTCAAGGCGGCGCAAACCTTCGATCAGAATCGGGACGATGTCCCGTTGCGCGACCGCGCCGACGATGCCACACATGACACGTCTCCTTCCCTGTAGATTCCCCCGGACCGTGCGCACGCGTGGATCAGCGTGACGCGGTCTCCGTTGTCGCCGCCGTCGTGAAGCCGCATTTCGCGGGCGCGACCGGGTCGGCCATCCGGCTTTCGAATGCCAGATAAAGCGCTTCCTCCAGGACATTCCAGTGTGCGCCGTGCCGGTACGGGCCCGATAGCGCATGCCAGCACGCGACCGTGTTCCGGTCGTTCATCTTGAATGCGACCAGTGCGATCAAGCCCCACGGATAATCGGAGCTGGCCAGTTGCAGCCAGGTCTTGCCGTACTTCTGCATCCACTGCGCGTAGAACACATCGTTCGATTGCTGCGGAACCTGAATGCCCGACAGGAGCGGAAAGATCTGCGCTACTTTCGCCGGATAGAAGGTCGTGTCGCTGATGCGCTGCGTGCTTGGGCGAAAGCCCGACTGCGTGCCGCGCCAGAACACCTTCAGGATCGCGGACGCGAGCCGGTCGGCGCGCTGGCTCCACGGGGCGGCGCGCGTGGAGTCGCCACGCCGCACGTAATACGCGGCGAGCGCCTGGAACGCGCTGTGTACCTCGACGTTGTCCATCAGCAGCGCGACGTGCAGCGTCGACGAGATCTGATAGACGCCCGTGGGCTTGCTGAGCAGCGTATCCAGATGCGCACCGGCGCGATTCAGGCTGAGCTCCCATGCGGCGGGCATGCCGTCGGGCGGCGCGAAGCGGGCGAGCAGTTCGATCCAGGTCGCCATCATCGCGTCGTCGGCGTCGGCTTCGGCGCATGAACTGTACTGGCCGCTCTTCACGCAATAGCGATCGAAGCCGCCGTCCGGACGCTGGCGCGGCAACAGCCACGCGATCCATGCGAGCGCGGCCTGATGGGCGTCGAGCCCCGCATCGGTGGCGCCGAGCAGGGCTTTCGCCGCGAAATACGGATCGATGCCGGCGCCGTTCAGACGCACGGTGATCGCTCCGTCGGGGCGTTGGTAGAGCCCATTGAGCTGGAGTTCGGCGGCGCCCGCATGCGGTGCGACGCCGCATGCGGCGACACAGCAGGCGATGCACCACAGGCGGCATAGCCGGGCGGTGGCCGCCACGCGTGCGCGGGCGGCCGGGAAAAGCGCGGGCCGGTTCATGATGGGGGGCTCCTGCGCGGTGGTCCTGCGCAAAATCCGCCGGGCGCGGCGTTGGCCGCGTCGCGCGCCGGCGGGTGGGTCGATGTCGCGGCTCAGTGCAGCTTGGCGCTGGTGAACTTGAGACTGGTCCCGCTGTTCGCCGTCACGAGCCAGTACGTCGAGTCGGTGATGACGACGCTACCGAGGCCTTGCGTGATCAACGGCAGCGCGAACGCCTTCTTCGGCAGCAGCCACGTCATGTTCGCGAGGCTGGTCGGGTGGCTGGCGGCGAACGCCCAGCCGCTGCCCGTATCGGTGGCCGACCACGTGACGTTCAGGCGTGCGCGGTCGAACACCGTGATGTCGGTCATCGTGTACCACTTGAACTGACCCGTGAGCTTCAGCATGTTGGCTTGATTGAAGATCGCGGACAGCGTCGACGTGTAGGACGACGCGCCGAGCGGGTGCGCGTAGATCAGCCGGCTCGTGCGGTTCGCGACGACGAAGTTCATCAGCGATGCATACCAGTTGTTCACGTCGCTCGTCGGCACCGCGTACTGCTGGAACTCCTCGAACGTCGCGTACTTGCCGAACGGCATCACCGGGTAGGCCCACAGGCCCGGGTTCAGCAGCGCGCCGTTGCGGTAGGCGCGGGTCGGCGCCGAGCCGGTGTGGCCGGTGAAGTAATAGCCGTTGAAGCCGTTGCTTTCGAGCCAGTTGACCGACCACGTCGGCGTGTTGCCTTCCGGCGCCGCGTACTCGACGTCGGGCAAGGCCGTCGTCGCCTGGACGGCCTGATGGTTCATCACCAGGTACTGCGTGAACGTGCTCGCATTCGTTTCACTCGCATTCGCTCCCCAGTAGTCGTGAATCCAACCGCCGTGGCTGCCGACGCGATGGCCCTTGCTCACGAAATACTTGAGGAGATTCTGCGCGGACGGGTTGTTGGCGAGATTGATGCCGCCACCGTCGCCGAACGCCGCTTCATCGGGGCCGGCCGTGACCACGAGCGAGAACGGCCCGTTGTTCCACACGCCGAGGCTCTTCAGGTAGAGCGCCGGCTGGATCTGGTCGCCCGCGCAGAAGTGCCAGTTGAACACGAGCCCGGCCATCGCCTTCGGCAGCGGCGACAGCGACGGCAGGTTCAGCATCTGCGTGCCGAAATAATGCAGGTAGCCGTGAATCAGCATGCCGTCGGTCTGGCCGTCGAGGTAGGCGAGCGGCAGGTTGACGAACAGCACGCCGCCGTTGCCGTACGTGTTGTAGCCGGACACCAGCCCGAACGTCGGCGAGGTCAGGATCGTCGTGCCGGTGTACGTCCCCTGCGTGACGAAGCTCGGATAGCTGAGGAAGCCGTACACGTAGCCGGAGATGCCTTCGAGCGTGTCGGTGGTGGTGGCCAGCGTCGACGCGAGCGCGTTGGCCGTCTTGCCGGTCGACGTGCTCAGCAGCGAATTGGCGCTATACGTCGTGATCTTCTTCAGCTTGCCGGTCACGGTGCCGGTCAGCTTCGGGGTCGTCTGGTTCAGCACGCCGCTGCCGGTGGACGGCGTCGTGTACTGGAACCATGCGCCGTGGTTGTAGTTGGCGAGACCGCCGGGGTTCGACGGGCTCGCGGCCAGGAACTGTGCGCTGCCCGACGTCGAATTCGTCGACGTGCCCGACGTGCCCGACGTGCTTGTCGAAGCGAACGCGCTGGCGGCCGTGACGGTCGACGAAGTCGTGGTCCACGCCATCGACTTGCCGGGGGGCACCTGGAGCGTGCGCAGCCAGCTGCTCATGCCGGTTACATTGCCGAGACCGATCATGTTGCCGCCGTATTGGTCATACAGCACATAGTCCACGCCAGCCATGCTGCTGAAGCGCGATTTCGGGCTGACGTAGAAGCCGGCCGAATTCAGCACGCCGAAATCGTAGACGAGCATCACCTTGCCGCCGTTCAGCGCGTAGTTCTGAATCGCGGTCACGAGCGCGTCGGCGGCCGTCGTATGCACCTGATCGGGCAGGATCAGGCCCGGATACTGCGACAGCGTCGCGCCGGCCGCCATGAACTGGCTGTCGGTCATCACCTTGATCTGCAGCCCTTCTTCCTGGGCACTGTCGAGCCATGCGGATACGCGCGAATCGGGCAGCGTCAGCGTATCGGGCACCAACAGCAGAAGCTGGTTGGTGGCCGCCTGAACGCCGCCCGGACTGAATGCGAACGCGAGCGCGAACAGCGCGAACAGGATCCGCAAGAACTTGCCTGACTTTGCCAACATGGTGTGCTCCTCGCTCAAGGAATGGGGGCGTGCGGCAGTCGGGATACGCGTGCCGCCAGATCGAGCATTCCAGCCCCGTAGGTGTGTTGCGGCTGTCCGGTTCGTCGGGTATCGAGCGGCGTGTGTCACGGCGGTCCGACGGCGCCAATGCGCCGGTGCGCCGCGCTGCCTTCGCCGGTGAGAGGACTCGATGCGACGCATGGAAAGAAGCGAACAACGTGCCATTGGCGCAGGAGGCGCGGTCCTGCTGGCTTCCTGCACTGCCGGTCGCGCGGCACGGTCGCAAACCCGACGGATTCGTTTCATCGCTGATACGGCGCGTTGGGACGCGCTATCAGCAGACGGAATCGCGATCGCGCGTCAGCGCGCCGGGCCAGCTCGCGCAGTAGGTATAGAGCGTGACCAGCAGGGCGATCAGCAGCGGGCCGCCGAGCAGGAAATAGCAGAACGGCAAAAACAGCAGCGAGCCGTGATGGACGATCGTCGCGTGCAGCAGCATCACGAACGGCAGCGCGAACACGAAGTAGCCGAGCACCAGCAGCGACGCGAAGGCCTTTTGCGGCAGCGAAAAATCGAGCGGGTAGTACAGCGCGGCCATGACCAGCGGAATCAGCGCGATCGCCGCGCCGTGCAGCACGAACATGTCGCGCAGATGCAGTTGCGGGACGTACGGGAACGTGCCGGGCGCGAGCCAGAAGTACGCGCAAATCAGCAGCTGGGTGAAGCTCGCGATACGTAACAGATATGCAACGGGCAGCCAGCGCGCGCGCCGGATGAACGATGCGGCGAAGCCGATCGTGCAGAGCGCGGCGGTGGCGACCAGCAGCGTGCCGCCAGGCATGCGGGCCGCGACGTCGATCGACAACAGCGGCACGCGCGGTGCGTCGGGCGGATAGCCGATCACGATCACGTGAAGCGCCGGATCGATCTGGCGCGCGCCCCACGCCATGACCGCGCGCCAGTAGCGCCACGCCATCGGCAATCCGAACCACAGCGACGCGTACAGCGCGGGCGTCAGCAGCGCGATCGACGAAAGCCAGCGCTGCGGGTGCGCGTGGGTGCGCAGCGAACGGTCGACGGGAGGACGGACGGGATGCGTCTGCATGGCGCCCGTCCGCTTACCAGCGATAGAAGACGCTGAGCTCGCCGCCGATTCGTGAGTAATACGGGTTGTGGTAGTACGCGAATTCGAGTTGCGTCCCCCACTTGCGCGTGACCCAGTAGCGCCATTTCGCGGTGATCTCGTGGCTGCGGAAATCCGCGATCTGCGAGCCCGAGCCGGTGACCTGATACGCCTCGCGGCCGACGCCGCCGCGCAGCACGATCACGCTCTTGCCGACTTCGCCGTAGGTGACGGCGCCGTAGTAGGCGGGCGCCTTCACCGATCCGGGCGAATCGACCGTATAGTTCGCGCCCGCCTCGAAAATCCACTTCGGCAATGCGTACCAGATCACGCCGGCGTGATAGAGCTGGTCGCGGTGGCCGCTGCGGTTCCACGCGTAGCCGGCGCCGAGCGACACGACCAGCGAACGATCGGACAATAGCTTGCGGTTGATCGATACGTCGACGCGCGCACTCGGCAGGATCGTGCCTGACGTGGTGCCGGAAAAGCCGATCCCGCCGAACCAGTCGGGGCCGAGGTTCTGCACGTAGGTCAGCGCGCCGAGCTGCGTGTTCTCGCCGAAGCGGTGCAGTTGCGCCAGTTCGCCGAGCACGGTGCGGCTGCCGTCCTGATAGACGCCGCGCAAATGCACGCCGTACCAGTCGCCGTAGCCGTGCGTCAGATGTGCGCTCGAATAGCCGAGCGACAGCTCGGTGTGCGATTCCTGCGGCGCCTGCACATGGGTGACGACCGCATCGGGCAGCGGCGGCCGGTTCGTATCCTCGGGCGTGAACTCGGCGAGCGGCACGCCGTCCGGCAGGCCTTCGGCGTCCACGCGCACGAACATCGATTCGTCGCGCATCCGCGGCGTGATGACGGTCGCGGGCGGCGGCTGCACGGCGGGCGCGGCGGCGGCATCGTCCGGTTGCTCCGCCAGCGCCGCGGGCGCGCCGAAGGCGACGCCGCACAGCATCGCGAGGGTGGCAACCGGCACGCGGGGGCCGCGATGGCTGGGGCGATCGGACATGAGGCGCTCCTTAACGGGATGTGTGGAACCAGCCGCTGCGCCACGCGACGAGATCGCCATGCACGCAGGCATGATTGACGATCGATACGTCGCGCGCGCACGCGCTGACCGGATGACCGGCGACGCCGATGCGCGCACCCGTCAGTCGCAACAGGCCGCCGGCCGACACGACGCCGTCGATGCAGCTCGCGTGGGCGAGCAACACGTCGTCGCGCGCGAATACCGCGCCGTGCAGCAATGCGTGACGTTCGAGTTCGACGCGATGCGCCTTGACGCTGCCGCGCAGCACGCAGCCTTCGCCGAGGACGAGCGTCCCTTCGACGATCAGGTTGCCTTGCACGACCGTGTGCGCGGGCAGGCGAACGTCGCACGGCAGCAGGTAACGACCGTGCAGGAAGCGGTGCGGCAGCGACGCGAAGTGGCGGGTGAGCGTGATCGCGCGGCGCGGAGCGGCCGGTGTGTCCGCGGGCCGTGGGCCGGGCGCCGCGCCGAAGACGAGCGGCTCGCCATACAGGCACGCGAAGCCGCCGGCGCCGCGCAGGCGCACCGTGTCGCCGACCACGACGCCGCGCAGCACCGCATCGTCGACGTCGATCAGCGGCGCATGCGCGAGCGTGCCGATCGTCGCGCCGGCATGGATGTCGATGCGCTGGTCGGCGAACGCGTACGCGGCCCGCGCGCCGTCGTCGAGCGTGATCGAACGATCGGCGTAGAGCACGTCGTCGCGATGCGCGTCGCGTGCGACCTGGATCGCATCCGCATGCTCGACGGCGAGCCCGAGCGCTTGCCACGGCGGCGCGCCCGATAGATCCGCCGGCGGCGTGCCGGCCACGTGCGCGCGCAGCGCGTCGTGCCAGCGCGCGGCGAGCAGCGCCTGGTCGACGAACGGCCCGTCGCCGATCGGCAGCGCCGCGACGTCGCTGCGCCGGATCAGTTCATGCAGCATCGGCAGGAACGGCAGCGTGAGCACGCCGGCCACCGGCACCATCACGTTGAAGGTCGTCATCGCTCATCGCTCCGGTTTCAATTGCCGGCGAAAACGCTCGGTCTTGTCCCACTTCAGTTCGCGGCGGAACGCCGCGTCGAGCGCGAGTCCCCACAGCGCGGAGACGACCGCCGCGATCGTCACGCAAAAGCCGACGACGTTGACCGGCACGAGCCGCAGCCGCGTCGCGCGGCCGTCGAGCCGCGCGGCGACGACGATCTCGAAGAACACGCCGAAGTTGCCGAAGGTGCTGAACGAGAACAGCGCGAACAGCGACAGCAGCAGGCCGAGCGCGGTCGAGTTGACGCCGTTGAACAGGTAGAGCGCGAGCGCGGCGCTCCACGCGATCGCGAGCAGCGCGGGCATCGTGAACACGCCGAGCAGCAGCGCACCGTCGAGCCGGCAGCGGCGCGAGATCAGCGGGTTGCGCAGCACCGGAACCAGATAGCGCAGCATCGTCTGGTTGTGGCCCTTCGCCCAGCGCGTCAGTTGCCGCGCGCGGACGGCCCAGCGCTCCGGCACTTCCTCGTAACATTCGGCGTGGTTCAGATAGACCGTGCGCCAGTCGCTCAGCAGCAGGCGGTAGGTCATGTCGGTATCTTCGGCGAGCGTGTCGTCGCACCAGCCGCCCACGGCGTCGAGCGCGCCCTTGCGGATGCCGCCGACCGTGCCGCCGTATTGCGGCACCAGGTTCAGATTGTTGCGGGCTTGCTGGTTGACCTGATAGCCGCCCGCGCGCTCGAGATCGAGTAGCCGTGCGAGCAGGTTGCTGTCGGCGTTCTGCGGCACGACACGGCCCATCACCGCGCCGACTTCCGGGTCGAAGAATGGCGCGACCAGTTCCTTCAGCAGCCCCGGGCGCGGCAGGTAGTCGGCATCGAATACCACCATGATGTCGCCGCGGATGAGGCGCAGCGCATCCTTCAGCGCGGCTGCCTTGCCCGGCTTGCCGGTCTCGCGGTGAAACGGCTGAATCAGCTCGGGCGCGAGTGCGCGGACTTCGTCGATCAATGCGCGCGTGTTGTCGGTCGAGCGGTCGTTGACCGGAATGATCGTCAGCCGGTCGCGCGGGTAGGTCGTCGCCAGCAGCGCCATCAGGCAATCGACGATGACGGTTTCCTCGTTGTGGGCGGCGACGAAGACGGTGAGCCGCGGCCAGTCGCCGTGGGTCATCGTCCGGTAGGGCGCGTGCTGCGGCTTGAACAGGCGGTCGAGGCTGAATACGTAATGCCGGGCGGCATACGCGCACGTCAACAGCGTGAACAGCCACAGGTACGTGACGCACGGTATCAGCAGCAGCTCGGGGTCGAATGCGACGCCCGGCGTGGCGGCGGGCGGCGGCTCGAGCGACGCGTCCGGATCGGGCGAGGCCGGCGCGACGAGCGCGGTGCGCTCCATCGCGATCCCGGTGGTTGAGGCCGTTGCGGCGGGCACGCCGAACCGGGCCGGTTCGGCGATCGCCTGCGAGGCGGTGTCGCGCACGATCAGCGAGCACGCAAGCACGATCAGCAGCAGGATGCCTTGCTCGCAGAATGACGCCGCCCGCGTTTTCTTCATGTCCCCATCCCCGTGCCCGCAACGACGACCGATGCGCGCTGAAGGCGCTCCGTGGATCGCGCGGACGTCAATGGGAAACGGTGGCGCGTTCGTCGCGGGGCGGTTGTCGGCTGCCCCGGACGGATGCGTCGCATCGTCTCCCGGCTTCGTTGCTTTGGCGTCCCCATCTGTCTGCTGCGATGCGAGTGCTTCGGGACGCACGTGTCCGACATCAAGCAAGGGGTGAGCCATCTGCCGCGATGCCCCGCGCAGCAAGGAGGCCCGCGCGGGAAGCGGATGCGGCATGCGTGCAGCCGGCGTGTTTTGATTCACTGACGAATCAGCATGCGCGCGTCGCATCCGACCCCGCACGGTCGGCCGCGCGGCTCGAGCGCGTCGCGCGGCGCCCGGACCGTTTCAGCTGCCGATGCCGCGTGGCCGGGTGCGGCTTGGCATGGCTGGCCGTCGCGTGTCGCTCTCGGCGTACACGCGTCGGCCCGCGATCGCTGCTTTCATATGAGATGAATCGACCGGACTCCGATGTATTCGCCGGTTTCGAATCCGCGTTACACGTTCGCAACATTTCCCGAGCCCCGATTCGTGTGATGCAACGCGCCGTCGGATGTGGCGAAATCCTGCGCGCGCGATGGGGGTCGACGCTCGCGTGCGCGCTGCGCACTGCACAGACGAAAGGGGCGAATCGAGGCGACGCAACGCGCGTCGAAAGGTCCGTGCGATTCGCTTCGTCACGCGTGCTCGACATGCATGCGCGATTCGTCGGACGACGTCGTCAGACGGATCGCGCGAGCGTCCGGCTGTTTATCGTTGTCGCGTCGATCCGGCGATGCGGGTGTCCGTAGCAGTTGTGAAACATTCCATGACGCACCGTTCGCGGGCAATGGCCGCGGAGCGAAGCGGGCCGCGACGCGAGCCGGCTGGTTTGAATATTGCTGGTGTGGAGGACGTGACGCTCGACACAGCGAGGAACGACTCATGACGTGATTGATTGAGTGCAACGGGACGCCGGTAGTACGACGATTCGCGCGGCCTGGACCGCGCGGACGCGGCAGCGCGCTCGCCCCGCCACACCGCCGCATGTCGATCGCGTGCGCGTACGGGATGCGCCGCCCGAATACATGCTTCGCGCCGCGTGCAGGATCGCCGGGCGCGAAGCGGCTAAACGAGGATAACGATGAAGAAGATCTTGCTTGTGTTCGGGACTCGGCCGGAGGCCATCAAGATGGCGCCGCTGGTGCGTGCGCTGAAGGCGCAGACGGATGTCGACGCCCGCGTGTGCGTGACCGCGCAGCATCGGCAAATGCTCGATCAGGTGCTGACGCTGTTCGACATCAAGCCCGACTACGATCTCAACCTGATGCGGCAAGGCCAGACGCTGACCGACGTGACGACCGGCATTCTTCATGCGATCGGCGTCGTCTTCGACGATTTTCGGCCGGACGTCGTGCTGGTCCACGGCGATACGACGACCACGCTCGCGGTGAGCCTGGCGGCATTCTATCGCTATCTGCCGGTCGGTCACGTGGAGGCCGGCCTGCGCAGCGGCGACATCTGGTCGCCGTGGCCGGAAGAGCTGAATCGCCGCGTGACCGATGCGGTATCGTCATGGCATTTCGCGCCGACCGGGCAGGCCCGCGACAACCTGCTGAGCGAGGGCGTGCCGGGCGGGGGCGTCTCGCTGACCGGCAATACCGTGATCGATGCGTTGCACGAGGTCAAGCGCATGCTGGATCGCACCGCCGCGCTGTCGGACAAGATCGCCGCGTACTTCCCGTTTCTCGAACCGTCGCGGCGCGTCGTGCTGATCACCGGCCATCGCCGCGAAAGTTTCGGCGAACCGTTCCGGCATTTCTGCGACGCGCTGTGCACGCTGGCGAACCGCTATCGCGATGCGCAGTTCGTCTATCCGCTGCACCTGAACCCGAACGTGCAGGAGCCGGCGCGCGCGCGGCTCGGCGGCGTGCCCAACATCTACCTGATCGAGCCGCAGGAATACCTTTCGTTCGTATTCCTGATGTCGCGCGCGCATTTCATCATCACGGATTCGGGCGGCATTCAGGAAGAAGGGCCCGCGCTCGGCAAGCCGGTGCTCGTCACGCGCGAGACGACCGAGCGGCCCGAGGCGATTCAGGCCGGCACCGCGCGGCTCGTCGGCACCGATCAGGACCGGATCGTGTGGGAGGCGTCGCGGCTGTTCGACAGCGAGAGCGCGTACGAGGAAATGTCGCGCGCGAGCAATCCTTACGGCGACGGCCATGCGAGCGAGCGGATCGTCCACGCGCTGATGCGTACGCCCGGCGTGCCCACGAAGACGACCAGCTTCTCGATGGGCGCCGCGGAGATGCCGTTCAATGCGCTCACGCTCGGGTTGCAGGCGCTGCGCTCGCCGTGAGGAAGACCGTGCGGTAGTGCGTTGCGTCGCGTTCGGCGCAACCATCAAGCATCCGGTCCGGCCGCGAGGTCGGCCGGATGTTTGCCTATGTGCGACCCGGAACGCGCGCTCGCGATGCACGCTAAAGCCCCGCCAATGACACGGCCATCCCCGGCCGTGCGTTCTCCCCGCTTGCCTAAAACTCCCGAATCGCCGCGACCCGACGTCAAATCCGAAATGGTTCGATAATGCGGGCGGCGATCCATGCGGACGAGCGCCGGCCGGGCAGAGGCGAAAGGTTGCGCAGGCAACCGGCCGACGGCATCGTTCGCAGCATTCGCCCGACCGTGCGTGCACGCGACACGGTCGACGAAACGGCGCCACGCCTGCCTGATCGTTCGGAATGTGCGCCGCGCCGTTCGAATCCCCACTCGATGCCTGCCCGGCGGGCATCGCAACCAGGAGGTGAACGATGATCACGCTGACCGTCAACGGTAGCGAGCAGCACTTCGACGGCAATCCCGACATGCCGTTGCTCTGGTATCTGCGCGATGTGCTCGGCCACACCGGCACCAAGTTCGGCTGCGGGATGGCGCTGTGCGGTGCGTGCACCGTGCATCTCGACGGCGTCGCGATCCGCGCGTGCATCACGCCGGTCGCGGCGGCGGCGTCCAGGCGCGTGACGACGATCGAGGGGCTGTCGACGGATCTCACGCACCCGCTGCAGCAGGCGTGGCAGGAACTGAACGTCGCGCAATGCGGCTACTGCCAGTCCGGGCAGATCATGCAGGCCGCGTCGCTGCTGAAGACGAATCCCCATCCGACCGATGCCGACATCGACGATGCGATGTCCGGCAACATCTGCCGCTGCGGCACCTATACGCGCATTCGCGCGGCGATCCGGCTGGCCGTGCGCCGCGGAGGTGACGCATGAGCGCGCCCGAACTCTCCGTCCACAACGAAAGCCGTCGCGCGCTGCTGCTCGGCTTCGCGTCGGGCGGGCTGCTGCTCGCGTTCGGCGTGCCGTCGCTCGCGCAGGCGGCCGCGCCGGCGCAGCCGCCCGTCAGCGCGAATCCGCAGTACGGCGGCGCGGGGATGCCGCACGGCTTGCGCGACGATCCGAACCTGTTCGTTGCGATCGCACCGGACGGCACCGTCACGGTGACCTGCATCCGCTCCGAGATGGGCCAGGGCGTACGCACGAGCGTCGCGCTCGTGGTCGCCGACGAACTGGGCGCGGACTGGGCGCGCGTGAAGGTCGCGCAAGCGGTCGGCGACGAGCCGCGCTACGGCAACCAGAACACCGACGGTTCGCGCAGCCTGCGCCAGAGCTTCGCCGCGCTGCGCCGCGCGGGGGCGGCCGCGCGCACGATGCTCGCGCAGGCGGCCGCCGCCGTGTGGGGCGTCGACGTGCGCCAGGTGAAGGTGACGGTGCACGAGGTCGTCGACACGAAAACCGGACGCAAGCTCGGCTTCGGCGAACTGGCCGAGAAGGCAGCCGCGCTGCCGGTGCCGGATACGAAAAGCGTGGCGTTGAAGGCGCCGGCCGAATTTCGCTATATCGGCAAGGGCAAGACGGCGCTGATCGACGGACGCGACATCGTCGGCGGCCGCGCGCGGTACGGGATCGATACGCGCCTCGACGGCATGCTGTATGCGGTCGTTGCGCGACCGCCGGCCTACGGCGACACGGTCGCGTCGTTCGATGCATCGGCCGCCGAGAAGCTGCCGGGTGTCGTCAAGGTCGTCCAACTGGCGTCGACGCCGCTGCCGTCCGGCTTCCAGCCGCTCGGCGGCGTGGCCATCATCGCGCGCGATACGTGGACGGCGATCCAGGCACGCGCGCAGTTGAAGATCGACTGGAAGCGCGGCCCGCATGCGGGCTACGACTCGGCCGCGTATCGCAAGACGCTCGAAGCGGCCGCCGCGCAGCCGGGCGACGTGATCCGCAACGACGGCGATGCGGCGGCCGCACTCGCCGGCGCCGCGAAACGCGTGCGCGCGACGTACTACGTTCCGCATCTCGCGCACGCGACGATGGAGCCGCCCGCGGCCGTCGCGCGGGTGGCCGACGGCCGCTGCGAAGTGTGGACCTGCACGCAGGCGCCGCAGACCACGCGCGACGAGATCGCGAAGGCGCTCGGCGTGCCGGCCGAGCGCGTGACGGTCAACGTGACGTTGCTCGGCGGCGGCTTCGGCCGCAAGTCGAAGCCCGATTACGTGGTGGAAGCCGCGCTGCTGTCGAAGGCGGTCGGCGCGCCCGTGAAGCTGACGTTCACGCGCGAGGACGACATCGCGCACGACCACTTCCACGCGGTGTCGCTCGAAGCGTTCGACGGCGGGATCGATGCGGCGGGGAAGGTGGTCGCGTGGCAGCATCGCACGGTCGCGCCGTCGATCCAGTCGACGTTCCGCGCCGGCGTCGTGCACGAGCAGCCGGGCGAGCTCGCGCAAGGCATCGCGGATCTGCCGTTCGCGATCCCGAACGTGCGGATCGAGAATCCGGCCGCGCAAGCGCATACGCGGATCGGCTGGTTCCGCTCGGTGTACAACATTCCGCATGCGTTCGGCATTCAGAGCTTCGTGTCGGAACTCGCGCATGCGGCCGGCCGCGATCCGAAGGATTTCCTGCTCGACCTGATCGGGCCCGCGCAGCGTTTCGAGCCGCACATCACGGTGAAAAACACGAACTACGGCGAGGATCCCGCGCTGTATCCGGTCGATACGGGCCGGCTGCGGCGCGTGGTCGAGACGGTCGCGCGCGAAGCCGGCTGGGGACGCAAGCTGCCGAAGGGGCACGGGCTCGGGATCGCCGCGCATCGGAGCTTCGTGTCGTACACGGCAGCGGTGTGCGAGGTGCAGGTCGATGCGGACGGCAGGATCTCGGTGCCGCGCGTCGACATCGCGATCGATTGCGGGCCGCAGGTCAATCCGGAACGGGTGCGCTCGCAACTGGAGGGCGCGGTGGTGATGGGGCTCGGCATCGCGCTGCATGGCGAGATCACGTTCAAGGACGGCCGTCCTGAGCAGAGCAACTTCAACGGCTTCCAGGTGCTGCGGATGAACGAGGCGCCGCGCGACATCCGCGTGCATCTCGTCGCGCCGGACGACTACGCGACGCCGCTCGGCGGCGTCGGCGAACCGGGCCTGCCGCCCGTCGCGCCGGCGCTGACCAACGCGATCTTCGCGGCGACCGGCACGCGCATTCGCAGCCTGCCGGTTGCCGATCAACTCGCGAAGCCGCAGGCGGGTTGACGCGATAGCTGTCCCGCGCCGGGCCGCCTCGTGCGGCCCGGTCCACTTCCCGGATACGCGGACGGAGCAGCCGCGTCGTTGTCGTTTGCGAACGACCGTGCTAAATTCCTGCCAGCACTTGGCGCCACGCAACCCTTCATTCGGCCGACACGGCCGGCACCCCGGGAGGCAGCACGATGAGCCTGTTGATGTCGCGACGCGATCTCGCGTTCCTGCTGTATGACTGGCTCGACGCCGAAGCGCTCGTCGCGCTCCCGCGCTATGCGGAGCACAGTCGCGAAACCTTCGACGCGGTGCTCGACACCAGCGAGCGCATTGCCGAAGACCTGTTCGCGCCGCACGCGGCGCGCGGCGATCGCGAGGAGCCGCGGTTCGACGGCGAACGCGTGACGCTGATCCCGGAGGTCGAGCCGGCCGTGCGCGCGTTCGCGGACGCCGGGCTGATCGCCGCGGGCCACGACGAAGCGCTCGGCGGCATGCGCTTGCCGAAACTGGTCGAAGCCGCGTCGTTCCTGTTCTTCCAGGCCGCGAACATCGCGACGGCCGCGTATCCGTTCCTGACCGTCGCCAATGCGAACCTGCTCGTCGCGCACGGCAGCGCCGCGCAGATCGACGCGTTTGCGCGCCCGGAGCTGGAGGGGCGCTTCCTCGGCACGATGTGTCTGTCCGAACCGCAGGCCGGCTCGTCGCTGTCCGACATCGCGACGCGCGCCGATTTCGAATGCGATTCGCCGCTCGGCCCGCGCTACCGGCTGACCGGCAACAAGATGTGGATTTCCGGCGGCGAGCACGAGCTGGCGGAGAATATCGTCCATCTCGTGCTCGCGAAGATCCCCGACGAACACGGCCGGCTGCAGCCCGGCACGCACGGCATCTCGCTGTTCATCGTGCCGAAGTTCCTGACCGGCGCCGACGGCGCGAACGGCGAGCACAACGACGTCGTGCTCGCCGGGCTGAACCACAAGATGGGTTATCGCGGCACGACCAATTGCCTGCTGAATTTCGGCGAAGGGACGCGGTATCGGCCGGAAGGGCGCGCGGGCGCGATCGGTTATCTGGTCGGCCAGCCGAATCACGGGCTGGCGTACATGTTCCACATGATGAACGAAGCGCGCATCGGCGTCGGCGCGGGCGCGGTGGCGCTCGGCTACACCGGCTATCTGCATGCGCTGGACTACGCGCGCAACCGTCCGCAAGGGCGTCCGCTCGGGCCGGCCGGCAAGGACGCGGCCGCGCCGCAGGCGCCGATCGTCGACCATCCGGACGTGCGGCGCATGCTGCTTGCGCAGAAGGCGTATGTCGAAGGCGGCCTCGCGCTGATCCTGTATTGCGCGAAACGCGTTGACGAAGCGCATGCGCACGACGATGCGGCGGTGCGCGCCGATGCTGCGCGGCTGCTCGACATCCTGACGCCGATCGCGAAAAGCTGGCCGTCGCAGTGGTGTCTTGCCGCGAACGATCTCGCGATCCAGGTGCACGGCGGTTACGGCTATACGCGCGACTACGCGGTCGAGCGGCTTTATCGCGACAATCGCCTGAACCCGATTCACGAAGGCACGCACGGCATCCAGGCGCTCGACCTGCTCGGCCGCAAGGTCGTGCAGGACGACGGTGCGTCGCTGCGCGCGCTCGATGCGCGCGTCGGCGCGACCGTCGAGCGCGCGCGAGCGCTGGATGCCGGCACGCGCGAGCACGCCGATGCGTTGGCGCGGCGCTGGGCGCGGCTGGGCGACGTCACGCGCCAGTTGAGCGCGATCGGCGATCCGCAGACGCGGCTCGCGAACGCGAGCGTGTATCTCGAAGCGTTCGGCCATCTCGTCGTCGCCTGGCTGTGGCTCGACGTGACGCTCGCCGCGCACGGGCGCGACGGCGATTTCCACGACGGCAAGCGCGCGGCGGCCCGCTACTTTTTCCGTTGGGAACTGCCGAAGGTGGATGCGCAGCTCGACCTGCTGTCGAGCGTCGACACGACGACGCTCGACATGCGCGACGCGTGGTTCTGACCGTGGCTTCAACGACATTCCGGAATGCTGACGATGTTGCCGATGCCGTAGGGCATCGCATATGCGTCGTGAACCGGCCACGCGGGGATGTCCCGCACACCGTACCGATGCCCGGCCACGCCGCGCAAGGAGACAGAAGCGAATGAAAGCCCTGTTGTGTACCGCATTCGGCCCGATCGACCGCTTGCGCATCGAGGACGTCGCGATTCCCGAACCGGCTGCCGGGCAGGTCCGGATCCAGGTGAAGGCGGCGTCGCTCAACTTCCCCGACGCGCTGATCGTCCAGGGGCTGTATCAGGTGAAACCGGCGCTGCCGTTTTCGCCGGGCGCCGAGTTTGCCGGCGTGATCGACGCGGTCGGCGACGGCGTCACCGCGTGGCGGCCCGGCGATTCGGTGATGGCGTTTACCGGCCACGGCGGGTTCGCGCAGCAGTGCGTGGCCGACGCGCACCAGCTCGCCGCGCTGCCGCCGGGCATGACGTTCGAGCAGGGCGCCGCGCTCGTGCTTGCGTACGGCACGTCGCTGCATGCGTTGCAGCAGCGTGCGCGCCTGCAGGCGGGCGAGACGCTGCTCGTGCTCGGGGCGGCCGGCGGCGTCGGCATCGCCGCGATCGAGATCGCGAAAGCGCTCGGTGCGCGCGTGATCGCGGCGGCGTCGAGCGCGGACAAGCTCGCGCTGTGCCGCGAAGCGGGCGCCGACGAGACGATCGACTATGCGACCGAAGACCTGCGCCGCCGCGTCGACGAACTGACCGGCGGGCGCGGCGCCGACGTCGTCTACGATCCGGTGGGCGGCGCATACAGCGAGGCGGCGTTGCGTGCGACCGCATGGCGCGGCCGGTTCCTCGTGGTCGGCTTCGCGGCCGGCGAGATCCCGAAGCTCGCGCTGAACCTAGCGCTGCTGAAGGAGCGCGACATTCTGGGCGTGTTCTGGGGCGATGCGGTGCGTCGCGATCCGGCGCAGCATGCGGCGAACATGCGGCTGCTCGCCGAATGGTTCGCGGCCGGTAAGGTGCGGCCGACGATCACCGAACGCGTGTCGCTGGACGGCGCGGCCGACGCGATCGCGCGAATGGCGAACCGGCAGGTGAAGGGCAAGGTGGTGATTTTTCCGGATGCGTGATCCGGGTTCGCCGCGCGGCGATTCAACGCAGGCTGCGCGGCCGGTGCTTTGCGAAAGCGGGCGCGGTGGGACCTGCTGTAAAGGCGTCGCGATTACGTAGTCGGGCGCACGAGGCCGAGCGGCGGTGAAACGACCGCCGGCCGGCCTTCGCCAGCGGCTTCAATCCTTCGGCAAACGCAGCGTGTCGAGCGCGTGCTGCGAAAACTCGACCCAGAACCGTTCGTTCGCGATCCCGGCCTGCAGCACCAGATGCTGCAGGCGCTTCGTGCGTGAATCGCCAGCCACCGAATCGCCGTCCGCCAAAAAATCACGCGCCTCGATCTGCAAATACAAGTCCAGTTTTTTCTGATGCAGCGCGATGCGCCGCCGGATCTCGTCCTCGAGGCCGGCCGGCCCCAGCACGGCTTCCGCGCGCAGGCGCACCATCAACGCCTCGCGCAGCGGCGTCGGATCTTCCGGTTCGGCGATCCAGCGGCGCAATTCCTTCTTGCCGGCCGGCAGGATCCGGTACGCGCGCTTGCGGCCGCGGCCGGACTCGGCGGGCAGCGATTCGACCCAGCCCATTTCCTCGAGACGCCCGAGTTCGCGATAGATCTGCTGATGCGTCGCTTGCCAGAAATAGCCGATCGAGCGATCGAAACGGTCGGCAAGCTCGGACCCCGAACCAGGGCGTTCGGCGAGGGCGGTGAGAAGCGCGTGAGGCAGGGACATGTCGGATCGAGGAAGGCTGCGCAATGAACCGAATCTTGCCATATCGGGGCCGCAGCACAAACGGCGCGGGTATGTTTATGCAACATGTTGCACAAACGAAGTCGACGCGCTACCATCCGTGCAACTTGTTGCATAAAAGATGGAGACGCCCCGATGACCTCCCGTTATCCGCATTTGACGACCCCGCTCGAACTCGGCTTCACGTCGCTCAGGAACCGCGTGTTGATGGGCTCGATGCACGTCGGGCTCGAGGAAGCGCCGAACGGCTTCGAGCGGATGGCCGCGTTCTATGCGGAGCGCGCGCGGGGGGAGGCCGGCCTGATCGTCACGGGCGGATTCGCGCCGAACGAGCGCGGCCGTCCGGCGCTGGGCGGCGCGATGCTGACGACCGAAGCGGAAGCCGAACGTCACCGCGTCGTGACGCGTGCGGTGCACGCGGAGGGCGGCAGGATCGCGTTGCAGATCCTGCATTTCGGGCGCTATGCGTATCACCCGGCGCTCGCGGCGCCCAGCGCGCTGCAGGCGCCGATCAACCGGTTCACGCCGCATGCGTTGACGAGTGACGAGGTCGACGAGACGATCGCCGATTTCGTGCGATGCGCGGCGCTCGCGCAGCATGCGGGCTACGACGGCGTCGAGATCATGGGGTCCGAGGGCTACCTGATCAACGAATTCATCGCCGCGCGCACGAACCATCGCGACGATGCGTGGGGCGGCGCGTACGACAACCGCATTCGCTTCGCGGTCGAGATCGTGCGGCGCGTGCGCGAGCGTGTCGGCGCGAACTTCATCGTCATCTACCGGCTGTCGATGCTCGATCTCGTCGAAGGCGGCTCGACGCTCGACGAGGTGATCCGGCTCGCGCAGGCGATCGAGGCGGCCGGCGCGACGATCCTCAATACCGGCATCGGCTGGCACGAAGCGCGCATTCCGACCATCGCGACCAAGGTGCCGCGTGCAGCATACGCGTGGGTGACGCGGGAACTGATGGGCAAGGTCGGCATCCCGCTCGTCGCGACCAACCGGATCAATACGCCGGAAGTCGCCGAACAACTGCTCGCCGACGGCTATTGCGACATGGTGTCGATGGCGCGGCCGTTCCTCGCCGATGCCGAGTTCGTCCGCAAGGCGCGGGAAGGGCGCGCGGACGAAATCAACACGTGTATCGGCTGCAACCAGGCATGCCTCGACCATACGTTCAGCGGCCGGATCACGTCGTGCCTCGTGAATCCGCGTGCGTGTCATGAAACCGAGCTCGTGATCCAGCCGGCGCCGCGCCGCAAGCGGATCGCGGTGGTCGGTGCCGGGCCGGCGGGCCTCGGCTTCGCGGTCACGGCGGCCGAGCGCGGCCATGCGGTCACGCTATACGAAGCCGGCGCCGAGATCGGCGGCCAGTTCAATATCGCGAAGAAGGTGCCCGGCAAGGAAGAGTTCAACGAGACGCTGCGCTATTTCCGCCGGCAGATCGAACTGCGCGGCATCGTGTTGCACGTCAATACGCGTGCGACCGCCGAGATGCTGTTGCAGGAAGCATTCGATGAAGTGGTGATCGCGACGGGCATCGTGCCGCGCACGCCGCCGATCGACGGCATCGGGCATCCGAAGGCGCTCGGCTATCTCGACGTGCTGCGCGACGACAAGGCCGTCGGTCGCAACGTCGCGATCGTCGGCGCGGGCGGCATCGGCTTCGACGTCGCCGAGTATCTCGTTCATCGCGACGGCGCCAAGCGTGTCGATGCGGACCGGTTCTTCAGCGAATGGGGCGTCGACCGGTCTTATGCGAATGCCGGCGGCCTGGGCGAAGCGCGGCCCGAACCGGCGGCGCGGCACGTGCATCTGCTGCAGCGCAAGGCGTCGAAGGTGGGCGACGGGCTCGGCAAGACCACCGGATGGATACACCGTACCGCGCTGAAGGCGCGCGGCGTCGGGATGTCGTCGTCGGTCACGTACCGGCGCATCGACGACGACGGCTTCCACGTGACGATCGACGGCGTCGACCGGACGTTGCCGGTGGACAACGTGGTGATCTGCGCGGGGCAGGAGCCGTCGCGCGAGCTGGCGGAACAACTGCAGGCCGCCGGATGCCGCGTGCACCTGATCGGCGGCGCGGACGAGGCCGCCGAACTCGATGCGAAGCGCGCGATTCACCAGGGCACGACGCTGGCCGCGACCCTTTGATTGATACCGATTCGTTTCTGTTCCGTCCCACCCCGATGCTGGAGACTTCGATGACACATTCCCCGCTGCATCTTCATCCCGCCGTCGCGAAATCGCTCGACGCATGGCATGCGATGGTCGAACGCAAGGATTTCGGCGCGCTGGAATCGATCGTCCATCCGGACGCCGTGTTCCGCTCGCCGATGGCGTTCAAGCCGTACGGGCCGGCGCCCGCGCTGCTGATGGCGCTGCGCACGGTGATCACGATCCTCGAGAATTTCACGTATCACCGCCAGTTCGCGGACGACGACGGCAAGAGCGTCGTGCTGGAGTTCGGCGCGACCATCGGCGACAAGGCGCTGAAGGGGATCGACATGATCCGTTTCGACGACGACGGGCGAATCGTCGAGTTCGAGGTGATGATCCGGCCGTTCAATGCGCTGCAGGCGCTCGGCGCGGAAATGGGCGCGCGGCTCGGGCAGCAGTTGCCGGCGTTCAAGACCGGCGGTTGAGCGGGGTGGGCGCTAGCGTGCAACCGGCTTGCGGCCCCGCAAGCTGTCAAAATCCTGACGGACCAAGTTGATATATTGTATCATCTGACGTTTTCGTCGCCGGTCGGCCGGCTGCCCGGGCCGGTCGCGTGCGACGACATTCAACGAAGATCGATACGACGTGACGAGAATCGGACCCACCCCGGCGCGCGGGGAGCGGCGCCATGCCGCGCCGCGCCGGCACGCGAGCGCTTGGCGCACGCGCGCGGCACGCAGTTGCACGACCCTGGTCGGCTGCGCGATCGCGACCACCGGCGCGCTGGCCGCCGAAGCCGTTGCATCGTCACCGGACGACCGGCACGCGCTGCCGGCGATCAACGTCACGGCTTCGTCCGCACCGACCGACCCGCTGACGCAACCGCTCGAAACCGGCTCGCGGCTCGGGCTCGCGAGCCTCGACACGCCCGCGAGCGTCGAAGCCGTCACGGCCGATACGATAGACGCACGCGGCGATCGCACGGTGCTCGATGCGGTCACGCGCACCGCCGGCTTCGCGAGCGCGATCGCGCCGGGCACCGGCGGCACCGCGTTGAGCGTGCGCGGCTTCAGCGGGCAGGAATCGGTGATGACGCTGCTCGACGGCGTGCGGCTGATGCCGGCGGCCGGCACGAGCACGTTTCCGTTCGACACGTGGTCGGTCGAGCGCATCGAGGTGTTGCGCGGCCCGGCATCGGTGTTGTACGGCGAAGGGGCGATCGGCGGGGTCGTAAACGTGGTGCCGAAGCGGCCGCAGCGCACGCGCGGGACGACGCTGCAGGCCGGCATCGGCCCCGACGGCGCGAAGCGCTTCGCGTTCGATACGACGGGCGCGTTCGGCCCGCGGCTGTCGTATCGCTTCTACGCGAGCGATGCGCGCGCGAACGGTCTCGCCGAGCGGGCCGATACGCATACGACGGCCATCGGCGGCGCGCTGACATTCGACGTGAGCCCGCAGCTCACGCTGACGCTCGACTACGACTACGGGCGCCAGATGCCCGCGACGTACTATGGCGTGCCGGCGCCGAACGGCGTGCTCGATTCGTCGCTGCGCAAGCTGAACTACACGGTCGGCGACGCGACGATTTCGTACTACGACCAGTGGACGCGCCTGTCGGCCACCTACCGGCCCGCGCCCGGCGTGACGATCGACAATCAGCTCTACTACCTGACGTCGAACCGCCACTGGCGCAACGCGGAATCGTATGCGCTCGACGCGGCGACCGGGCGTGTCACGCGCGGCGACTATCTCGACATCGGCCACCATCAGCGGCAGATCGGCGATCGGCTGAGCGCGCGCCTCGACGGGATGCTGTTCGGTCGCGCGAACCGTTTCGTCATCGGCACGGAATTCAGCCAGACCACGTTCAGCGGCATCAACAATTCGCCGTACGGCGGCGAAACGACGGTACCGGCGCATGGCTTCGATCCCGGCGTCTTCACGAGCCCCGACCCGACCGTGCCGCAGTTCAGCACGCGCGCGCGGCAGGTGGCGGTGTTCGCGGAGAACCGGCTCGACGTGCTGCCGCGGCTCGCGTGGGTGAGCGGCCTGCGCTACGACCACGTCGCGTTCAGCCGCGAGCATGCGGCGACCGGCGCGGGCTTCGACAAGCGGTTCGCGAACGTCGGCTGGCGCACCGGTTTCGTGTTCGACATCGCGCCGACGTTCAGCGCGTATGCGCAGTACACGACGGGCGCGGAGGGCGTCGGCTCGCTCGTGACGCTGTCCGCGTCGCAGGCGGGCTACCGGCTCGCGACGGGCGAACAGTGGGAAGCCGGGCTCAAGCAGACGCTGCTCGACGGTCGCGCGTACTGGACGTTCGCGGTGTACGACATCACGAAGCGCAACCTGCTCAGCACCGACCCGTTCAATCCGGCGCTGCGCCAGCAGGTCGGCCGGCAGTCGTCGCGCGGCGTCGAGCTGACCGGCGGCGCGCGGCTGCCGCACGGCTGGACGATCGATGCGAACGTCGCGCTGCTGCGCGCACGCTACGACGCGTTCAACCAGACGGTCGGCGGCGCGACGGTGTCGCGGGCCGGCAACGTGCCGACCGGCGTGCCGCAGCAGACGGCAAACCTGTGGCTCGGCTGGGCGTTCGCCGAGCGCTGGCACGCGAATGCGGGCGTGCGCTACGTCGGCGCGACGTACGGCGACGACGCGAATCGCGTGCAGGTGCCGTCGTACACGGTGTTCGATGCGTCGCTGCGCTGGCAGCCGACGTCGCGCACCGAGCTCGCGCTGTATCTGCGCAATCTCGCGAACCGCACGTACGCGGTGACGACGTCGAACGGCGGCGAACAATGGCTGCTCGGCCCGTCGCGCTCGGCGGAGCTCGTCGCGACGATGCGCTTCTAGGGCGAGACGAAGTGCGCTCCATCACCCACATGCTCGACATCGAACGCGTGAGCTGGTCTCCCGGCGGCGCGATCGACGTGCTCGATTCGGTGACGCTGACGGTGGCCGAAGGCGAATTCGTCGGGCTGGTCGGCCCGAACGGCAGCGGCAAGACGAGCCTGCTGCGCTGCGTATTCCGCTACGCGCGGCCCGACGCCGGCCGCGTCGCGCTCGACGCGCAGGATGTGTGGCGCATGCGGCCGCGCGCGGTCGCGCAGCGCATCGCGGTGCTGCAGCAGGAAACGCCGGACGATTTCGGGCTGACCGTCGACGAACTGGTCGGCATGGGCCGCACGCCGCACAAGCGGCCGTTCGATGCGGAGTCGGCCGACGATCGTCGGATCGTCGAAGCCGCGCTGCACGATGTCGGCCTCGTCGAGCGTCGCGCCCAGCGCTTCGCGTCGCTGTCGGGCGGCGAGAAACAGCGCGCGTTGCTGGCGCGTGCGCTCGCGCAGCAGCCCGAACTGTTGTTGCTCGACGAACCGACCAACCATCTCGACCTGCGTCACCAGCTCGAACTGCTCGCGCGCGTGCGCCGCCTCGGCATCGCGACGCTCGCGACGATTCACGATCTCAATCTCGCGGCCGCATATTGCGACCGGCTTCATGTGCTCGCGCACGGCCGCGTCGTCGCGTCCGGCGCGCCGGACGACGTGCTGACCGAAGCGCTGCTGCGCGACGTGTTCGGCGTCGCCGCGCTCGTCGACCGCCATCCCGTCACGGGGCGCCCGCGCATCACGCCGCTTCATCCGGAATGACCGCCATGCCATTTGCTGTTCTGTCCTTCATCGTTCGCCGCCTGGTCGCCGCCGCCGTGCTCGGCGGCGCGGCCGTTCACGCGCTCGCCTATCCCGTCACCGTGCGCAGTTGCGATCGCGACGTGACGTTCGAACGCGCGCCGACGCGCGCGGTCAGCAACGACGTAAACCTCACCGAGATGATGCTCGCGCTCGGCCTGAAAGACCGGCTCGTCGGCTATACGGGCATCGGTGGCTGGAAGACGGGCACCGCGCGCGTGCGCGACGCATTGCGCGGCGTGCCCGAACTGGCGAGCCAGTATCCGTCGCTGGAAGTGCTGGCCGCCGCGCGCGCCGACTTCTATCTCGCGGGCTGGAACTACGGAATGCACGTCGGCGGGCCGGTGACGCCGGCGACGCTCGCGCCGTTCGGCATCCGCACCTACGAACTGACCGAATCGTGTTCGCACGTGATGAAGCAGTCGGCCGCGTCGTTCGACGACGTGTTTCGCGACCTGACCAATCTCGGCCGGATCTTCGGCGTCGATGCGCGCGCCGCGCAGGCCGTCGCCGGGATGCGCGCGCGGCTGGCGGCGGTGTCGCGCGCGATCGGGCGGCCGGCGCCGCTGCGCGTGTTCGTGTACGACAGCGGCACCGACAAGCCGATGACGGCGGGCGGCCTCGCGATGCCGACCGCGCTGCTCGCGGCGGCGGGCGCGCGCAACGTGATGGACGACCTGCCGCGCAGCTGGACGCAGGTGAGCTGGGAAAGCGTGGTCGCGCGCGATCCGCAGGTGATCGTGATCGTCGACTATTCGGCGGTCACGGCCGAGCAGAAGCGGCAGTTCCTGTCGAGCCAGCCGGCGCTCGCGCGCGTGGCCGCGATCCGCGACCGGCGCTTCGTCGTGATTCCGTACGATGCGGCGACGCCCGGGCCCGAGAACGTCGCGGCCGTCGAGACGCTCGCCCGCGCGCTGTATCCGGCCGCATTCGCGGCAGCGGTACGATGAGCGTGCGCGGGCAGGCGGCGCGGCCCGGCATGCGCGTGGTGCTGCCGGGGCTGGCCGTGCTGCTGATCGTGTCGATCGTCGCATCGGCCGCGTTCGGCCCCGCGCCGATCGCGATGCCGGCCGCGGTGCGGATCGTTGCCGCGCACGTCGCGTCGGCGGTCGGCGGCGGCGATGCGTTCGCGGCGGCCGCCGGCGACGACAGCATCGTATGGCTGATCCGGATGCCGCGTGCGCTGCTGGCCGCGATCGTCGGCGCGACGCTGGCGGCGGTCGGTGTCGCATTGCAGGCGGCAACCGCGAACCGCCTGGCCGATCCGCACCTGCTCGGCGTGAGCGCGGGCGCGATGCTCGGCGCGATCGCGGTCACGGTGGTGGCGGGCGCGGCATTCGGCCCGTTCACGCTGTCGGCCGCCGCGTTCGCGGGCGCGCTTGCGGCGACCGCATGCGTGGTCGCGCTCGCTTACCGGAGCGGCCGGCTCGAATCGGACCGGCTGCTGCTCGCGGGCGTGTCGGTGTCGTTCATGATGGCCGCGTTCGGCAACCTGCTGCTGTATCTCGGCGACCAGCGCGCCGCGTCGTCGGTGCTGTTCTGGATGCTCGGCGGCGTCGGGCTCGCGCGCTGGGATCTGCTGCCGGTGCCGGCCGTGTGCGCGGTGCTTGCCGGCTGCGCGCTCCATGCGCGCCGGCGCGAACTGAATGCGCTGATGTCGGGCGACGTCGCCGCCGCATCGCTCGGCGTGCCGAGCGCGCGGATGCGGCGCGAGGTGTTCGTCGTCGCGTCGTTTGCGACGGGCGCGATGGTCGCGGTCAGCGGCGCGATCGGCTTCGTCGGACTCGTGACGCCGCATCTGTGCCGTCGCGTCGTCGGCGCCGAGCACGGCCGGCTGCTGCCGGTCGCCGCGCTGGCGGGCGCGATCCTGCTCGTGTGGGCCGATGTCGCCGCGCGCACGCTCGCGGCGCCGGAGGATCTGCCGATCGGCATCGTGACCGCGCTGTTCGGCAGCCTGTTCTTCGTCGCGCTGCTGCGCCGGCGCTGACGACGCGCGGCCGGCGACGGCGGGCGGGGCCCGCCGCCCGTTTCATCAAAGCGGGACGACGCTAGTCATGCCGCTGCGGCGGCGCGTATCGGCGTGCCGGTTCGCGACGTGCTGCGCGACGTCGAAGAGGCTGTCCGGCAGCGCGCGCACGGGCAGCGTGATCACGAAGCGCGCGCCGCCGAGCGGCGAATCCTCGAGCCGCACGTCGCCGCCGTGCACCTGCGCGACGCGCCGCACGATCGCGAGCCCGAGCCCGAAGCCGCCGGTCTGCCGGTCGCGGCTCGAGTCGAGTCGCTGGAACGGCTCGAACACGCGGGCGCGCTCGGCGGGCGGAATGCCGGGGCCATCGTCGTCGACGCTCAGCACGAGCGCGCCGGAGCGGTCACGGGCGGCGGCCAGCACGACCTTGCGCGACGCATAGCGCGCGCCGTTGCGGATCAGGTTCAGCAGCGCGCGGGCGACGAGCTTCGGATCGCAGACGTGGGCGGCGGGCGCGTCGAGCGTCGACACGTCGAGCGCGATGCCGCGATCGGCGATGTCGTCCGCGACGTTGCCGGCGACGCTGTCGATCAGCGCGTCGACGACGACCTCCATCGGCGCGAGCTCGCTTGCCCCCTGTTCGAGCCGGCCGATCGTCAGCAGCTCGGTGACGAGCTCGTCGAGTTCGCGCACGTCGCGCCGCAGCGCGTCGCGGCGCTCGCGCATCCGGCCCGTTTCGTCCGCGTCGGCGAGCAGCGCGAGCCCGAACTCCAGCCGGGCGAGCGGCGTTTTCAGTTCATGCGAGATACCGTGCATCATTTCGCGCTGCTGCTTGATCGACGCCTCGATGCGCGCGGCCATGTCGTTGAACTGCTGCGACAGCTCGTAGATGTTCGACTTGCCCGACACCTTCACGCGTGTCGACAGCATCCCGGCGCCGAACGCGCGCGCGGCGTCCTGCAATCGGCGAATGTCGCGCCAGTGATAGTGAATCCACAGCACCACCGCGAACAGCGTCGCGAGCGCGAGCAGCATGTACGCATAGATGCGGATGTCGAGGTCCGGCGCTTCGATCGGGCGCGCATGCAGCACCGAACCGTCCCCGAGCGGCATGTAGTAATCCTTGCCGTTGTAGCTGATCGCGATCCGGCCGGCATCGAGATCGCGCAGCGGCGCGCCGCTCAGTTGCGCGCGTGCGTCGGCCATCGACATGAAGCCGAACCCTTCGCGGCCATGCAGCGCGAGTTCGCGCAGTGCGAGCTCGCGCTGCGCGCCCGGATGGCGTTCGAGGTAGTCGTTCAGCACGAACGAGTAGGTCGTCAGCGAGTCGCGTTGCGCCTGCGCGCCGCGCTCGTAGAAGATCCGGTCGAACGACAACTGGATGAACATGATCGACGCGCCGACGAACAGGATCACGACGAGGTACAACCGAAGCAACGGGCGCAGCATTTATTCGTCCCACGCAGAAGGGCTGAAGAGGTAGCCGCGACCCCAGATCGTCTTGATCTTGTGCGGCTCCGATGACGCATCCTCGAAGCGGCGGCGCAGCTTCGAGATGCCTGAATCGACCGAGCGGTCGAGTCCGTCGAATTCGATCCCGCGCAACTGCTTCAGGATGTCGTCGCGGCTCAGCACGGTGCCGGCCGCGCGCGCGAGAATCAGCAGCAGATTGAATTCGGCGGTTTTCAGTTCGACCGGCTCGCCGCGCCACGTGACGGTGCGGTTCGGCGGCGAAATGGCGAGCTCGCCGAATACGAGCGCGTCGGGCGCGACCGCGGGCGCTTCCGCCGCGGCCGGCTGCGCGCGGCGCAACAGCGCGCGGGCGCGCGCGACGAGCACGCGCGGCTCGATCGGCTTGGTAACGTAGTCGTCGGCGCCCGTCTCGAGCCCGGCGACCTGGTCGTACACGTCCGCCCGCGCGGTCAGGATCAGCACGGGGACGTTGGTGAACGCGCGGATGCGCCGGCAAACCTCCATGCCGTCGAGATTCGGCAGCATCAGATCGAGTATCACGAGGGCCGGCTGGTGCGCGCGCACCGCCGCGACGGCAAGGTCGCCGCGCCGCACGACCGTCACCGCGAATTCATAGCCGTCGAGGTATTCGCGCACGAGCTGCGCGAGGCGGTCGTCGTCCTCGATCAGCAGCACGCGGTATTTGAGTGGAACTTCGTTCATGGTCTCCTCGGGTGCACACGCCATCTCGCACCCGGCAGACCGATGCGCGGCGCGGCACGCGAATTCTATCCGGCGGATCGACCGCCGGGGCAGCGGGGCGACAATCGCGAACAATCGAACACAATTGGGCACACATTTGCCGCACATTCAGGACAGTCTCGGTGCGGGGCGGCACCTAGACTGCGGGCTTCGTCACTCATATCTCAATATTGTGCGCCCATCCCTTCGCCGCTACCGCTATTGCATGCCGCTCGCCGGCCTGACCCTCGCCGCCGCCGCCCACGCGGAAAACCAGTATTCGTTGTCGCTCGGCGGCGGCGTCGCACCGCGCTACCCGGGCAGCAAACAGTATCGCGGCGTCGTTGCGCCGTCGTTTTCCGCCACGTTCGGCAATGGCTTCTTCGTCGACAGCACGCAGGGCGCGGGCTACCGGCTGGACCTGCCGCACGGGGCGTTCGTGTCGGCGGCGGTGAACTACGACGCGGGCCGCGCGGACGAGAACCGCTTCGACCTGCCGGGCTCCGACTACCTGAAAGGCATGGGCCGGATTCCGGGCTCGGTGCTCGTCGGCGTGCGCGCCGGCGTGACATTCTTCGACACGGCGGAGCTGAGCGTCACGATCGATACGCCGGTGACGCATACGTCGCGCGGCGTGTCGGGGCACGTGGATCTCGCGGTGCCGGTGCTCAAGACGTCGCAGCACGAGATCATCGTGACGGGCACCGTGCACGCGGGTTCGGGACGCTACATGCAGACCTTCTACGGCGTGACCGACGCACAGTCGATGACGAGCCGGTTCCGGCCGTATTCGGTGAGCGGCGGGATCGACAGCGCGTCGATGGCGGTTGCATGGAACTGGACGCTGTCGCGGCACTGGTCGGTGCTCGCGACCGGCGGCGTGACGCGGCTGCTCGGCCGCGCGGGCGACAGCCCGATCGTGCAGTCGCGCAGCAACTACTACGGCATCGCGGGCGTGACGTACAAGTTCTGAGCGGATGGCCGACGCGGGGCGGCGCGCGCGGCGCGCACACGATGCGTCGGCGTCGCGCCGTCGCCGCGAACCGCGTGCGGTAACATGCGGGCGGGTTCGGCGTCAGGCCGGCCTCCGACGCGGCGGCGCCGACGCGGCTCGGCCGGGTCGCAAAAGGCCGCCATGCGCGGGCCGGCTCCGGCAGGAAACGGCCGGCAGCGTACGGAATCGATCATGCATGCGATGCCCGGTCGTGCACGAATGCCGCACATGGACCGCCGGGCCGCGACAGGGAGAAACCGATGAAGAACACGATCGCGATACTCGTTGCACTCGTTGCGGGCGCAACCTTTGCAGGATGTGCGGACATGGACACGAAGCACCGCAACGCCACTGCCGGCGGCGCGGCCCGGGCCCCGTTGCAGTCGGGCGCCGCGCAGGCATGCAAGGCGGACGCCGCGCCGGACGATGCGCTGGTCGGCAAGACCGAGGCCGATGCGACCGCGCTGCTCGACGGCTGCCTGTGGCGCGTGCTCGAGCGCGACGGCAAGTCGTTGCCGGGCACGATGGATTACCGGGAGGAGCGCCGCAATCTCGGCATTCGCGACGGGAAAGTGATCTGGGTGCGGCGCGGGTGACGGCGGTGTGACGATTCCGCCACCGGCATCGTCGACGTCGCGCTATCTGCGCGCGTATTTCACGAAGCGCGGCACGGCCGCGCGCGAACTGCCGACGACCGCACGGAAATAATCGCCGCGATGCGCATGCGTTCGGACGCGCGTTACTTCGAGATGTACCACAGCGCGTCCGCGCTCGCGCGCGACGGCTGAGCGGCCGGTGCCTGAGCCGGCGCGGGCGGCGGCGTGTTCGACGTGATGGCCGTCGGCAGCGTGGCGGGAATATTCGCGGTCGACGGCGAGGCCGTCGCCGTGCCCGACGTCGACGGCGTATTCACGTACCACAACGCATCGGCCGACGCGGTGCGTTTCGCTGCCGTATTGGCCGCCGTGTTCGTCGCCGCGTTCATTGCGGTTCCGGCCGACTTCTTCGATGCCGAGGCCGTTGCCCCGGCCGTCGCCGTCCCCGCCTGCGCGGTCATGCCCGCGGCCGCCGCACTGCGCTGCGCGCGCGCTTCGAACGGCCCGAGCTGGAAGATCAACGTTTGCGCGGGGCGCGTCACGACGGCATACGGAAACTGCAGCTCCCACGACATCAGCACGCGCCCGGCCGACGTCTCGGTGAAGATCGCCGGCACATGCTTCATGTCGCTGAACTGCACGTAGACCCGCGCGCCGTCGTCGAACACCTGGGTCGGCTTGGCCTGGTCGGCACCGGTGACCGTCCAGCCGAAGTTGTACGTGCCGGCCGGGCCGGCGGGGCCGCCCTGCGGCGACGCAGGCGGCGAGCCAGGCGATATCGTGCGGGCGCGCGTGACGGGCGGCGCCGACACGCTCAGGCTCGCGAACGGGTTGTACGTCTGTGCCTGTTGCGGCGGCGTAAAGGACGGTGGAAGGATGGGCATGGGAGTATCCGGCGAATCCGGCATGGTCCGGATTGCATCATAGACCTTGCGCGCATACGCGAGGCGCTTGTCGGGCGATGCGGAGTTGTACGCGCCGATCGCGTTCCAGTTGGGGCCGAGCTGGCGGATGTTCTGCGACAGGATCCACGCGCCGACATACGCGTTCGTGCAGGCATCGAACAGGCTTTCCCGCGTGATCCCTTCGCGCGCGAGCGTCGGCAGCCACGTGCTGTTGATCTGCATCAGCCCGATGTCGACCGTGCCGTTGGTATTCGTGTTGACCGCGTTCGGATTCATCCCCGACTCGACCTGCGCGATGCCGCGCATCAGGGCGACGCTGACGTGCTGGAACGCGGCCGCGTCGTCCAGGCAGTCGGCCCGCGCGACGCCACAGAGCGCGCACGACAGCGCGATCGTCGAGGCGATGGTCAGCGCGTGGCGGCTGAGCGGGCGAGTGGTATGACGCGACATGGCAGGATGGGGCGGAATCCGACCGCCCGGTGCAAGGAAATTACGCAGACGCGAAGTGTGCCATAGCAGGCGGGCAAATGGCTCGCGTCAAACTTTCCTTTGCATTTGCCCGTGCGCGCACCGCGCATTTTTATCGCGCCGGATCACGGCCCCACGTGCTACGGAATCGGTAAAAATGGCCGAGATTAGTGCGAAGGCGGATGCAATGGCGATGACCCGAAAGCTGACGTATTACGTCATTCGAGCGGCGAAGCTGGCGATAAGCGGAGCGGAAGGGAAAATTCCCCGCCAACCATTGGCGGGGCGAAAGAAAACGATAAAAAAATTGGCGGCCGAAGCCGCCGTCTGCGCAATGCGGATTCGGCCGGCCGCGCGGCGCGCGGCCGGCCATCCCCCGGAATCGCCGTCAGAAACGGTGGCGCAGCCCGAGGTTGACCATCGTCTGCGAGCTCGTGCCCGCGTAACCGTACGAACCGATCGATGCCTGCGCGGCCATCGAGCCGCCGTTGCCGTCGCCGGTCTGGCCGCTCGCGTGCTGGTACGCGGCGGTCAGGTAGACGTCGGTGCGCTTGGACAGGTTGTAGTCGGCGCCGGCCGATACCTGGTGATAGGTCGCCGACGTGTCGCCGCCCGAGCGCGTGTAGCTGTAGCCGACGCCGACGAGCAGCGCGTTCGTCGCCTGGTAGTTCACGAAGCCTTGCCCCGTGTTGTAGTGCTCGTTCGAGCCGAACACCGAGCTTGCGTCGCGGCGGTACTGCGCGTTGCTGTAGCCGACGCCGAACGTGAATGGCCCGGCGACGTACTGGCCAGCGATGCGTGCGATGCCGAACGAATGCGCGCTCGCATAGCCGCTGTTGATCGGGCCGTCGAACGTGCCGTCCGACGAGCTGGTCCAGCCGTTGCGCACGCCGTTCGACGCGGGGCCGTTGGTCGCGTGGAAGTAGCCGCCCGCGACGCTGAACGGCCCGTTGTTGTACGACACGGCGGCCGAGTACGACTGCGCGGCGCCGGTGCTGCCGGCGATGCCGCCGAACGAATACATCGCCGCGAACTGCAGGCCCGCATAGACGGCCGACGTGTACTTGACCGCGTTGTCGACGCGGAAGCTGTTGTCGTAGTTGTCGACGTCGCCCGGCGTCGCGAACGCGCTGCCCAGATAGTTGTCGGCGGTGATGCCCTGCACGAGATCGATGAGCGGGTCGTACTGGCGGCCGAACGTAAGCGTGCCGTAGCGGTCGCTCGTCAGGCCGACGAAGGCCTGACGGCCGAACAGGCGGCCGCCCTGGCCTTGCCGGCCGTTGCTCGGGTCGAAGCCGTTCTCCAACTGGAACAGCGCCTTGAGCCCGCCGCCGAGATCCTCGGTACCTTTCACGCCCCAGCGGCTGCCGGCGAGATTGCCCGCGCTGCTGTTGCCGAGCATCCACGCGTTGTCCTTGCCTTGGGCATGGTTCACATAGGTGATCGACGTGTCGATCACGCCGTACAGCGTGACGCTCGACTGCGCATGCGCGACGGACGTCGCCGCCAACGACGCGAGGGCAATCATCGAGAGGGCCGTGCGTTTCATTTCATCTCCTGTGCGCGTGAGTGTGGGTTCGTGATCCGGAAGGGCAGGAGACTACAGAGCCGCACTGAAACGGCAAAAATGGAATTCTTCGTTGTGGCCAGATGTAGACAGCGATGTTTCCCGGAATTCACCGTTGAGGGATCGGGATTATTGATAAACGCGTATCAATGGGTTGCCATTCCACCGGTTTTTCAGTGGGCTTTGCGCATGTCGTGATAATTCGGCGTGTTTTGCGGGTGAACTACCGCGATCTCAATATTGTTTTCGATCCGTCAAATCGTTATTTAACGAATTGAATCGGCTGCGCTGAAATGAATGTGATAAATGCGCGTCGCGCGTGAGCGGTGACGGCCTCATCTCGCCACGTCACGAACCGTCGGTGCGTCGTAGCCGCCGCACGTTGAAACTCGGGCCGCGACCTCGCCTTGGCTCGTCAACGCGCCGCATCCGATCGCGGCCGGGCTGCCGGCCGGCGCGACGAACGCGTACGGCAAGCAGGGGCCGATGAGCCGGGGCAAGCCGGGGCTCGGCGCGATCACGATCGCGACCGTGTACGGGCACCCCGACAACGCCGCGATCTTCGCGTACGAGAAAGGCGCGACGATGGACTACGAAACGCTCGCGCCCGCGCGCCGCCGCGACGCCGCCTCGATCAGTTGCGCCAGCGCTTGCGCGGGCTCCGACATCGTGCGCCGCGCACGATGCACGAGCCCGATGTCGCGGTGAAACGTGTGATGCCCGAGGTCGATCGCGCGCACGCCGGCCGGCCAGCGGCGATACACGGCGGTCTGCGGCACGATCGCGACGCCGAGGCCGTTCTCGACCAGCTTGACGATCGCGTCGAGCTCGTCGAGTTCGCAGGTGTCGCGCACCGCGATGTGCATCTTGCGCAGAAAGCGGTCGACCTGGCGGCCGCCGAACGACGCGCGGTCGTAGCGCACGAACGGTTCGTTCGCGAGCAGCGCGGCCCAGTCCTTGCCCTTCACGCCGCGCGGCACGATCAGCCGGAACGGTTCCTGTGCGAGCGTGGTCCAGTGCAGGTCGCTCTGCAGCGCGAACGGCGGCCGGATGATCGCGGCCATATCGATTTCGCCCGCGTCGACGCGGTTGACCAGCTCGATCGACAGCCCGGGTATCACGCGCGTGCGGCACCCGGGTTGGCGGCGATGGAAATCGGCCAGCGCGGCCGGCAGCAGCGCGCTCTGCACCGATGCGATCGCGCCGATCGTCACGCGCACGGCGGCGGGCGAGCCGGGCGCGGCCGAGCTCAGGTTCTCGTACAGGGCGATCAGCGCCTGCGCCTGGTCGAGCACGTGATGGCCCCGCTCGTTGAGCCGCGCCGATCGCCCTTGCCGGTCGAACAGCGCGAAGCCGAGTTCGGCTTCGAGGCGCTGCATCTGGGCGCTGACGGCCGCCTGCGTGAGCCCGATACGGTTGCCGGCCGCGGCAAAGGTGCCTTCGCGGGCGACGGCGACGAGGGTTTTCAGTTCGCGGATCATTCATCAATTCTGTTTGTGAATCAGCCAATTTTATATTGATTTAATTTTTGCTCGGCGTTGTCTACCATGGTGCCGTCCTCGCGCCACGCGAGCGTTTCTTCACGAGGCCATCATCCATCATGAGTCTTTCCCCGTTTCACCTGGCGATTCCCGTCTACGACCTGTCGGCCGCGCGCGATTTCTACGGCCGCGTGTTCGGGCTGGAAGAGGGGCGTTCGAGTGCGCAGTGGGTCGACTTCAACTTTTACGGGCATCAGCTCGTGATCCACGCGCATCCGAAAACCGCGTCGCAGGAAGGCGCGCATACGAATGCGGTCGACGGTCATGACGTACCGGTGCCGCATTTCGGGATCGTGCTCGACTGGGCGAGCTGGGAAGCGCTGGCCGAGCGGCTGCGCGGGTTCGGCGTGACTTTCGTGATCGAGCCGTACGTGCGGTTCCAGGGGCAGGTCGGCGAACAGGCGACGATGTTCCTGTTCGATCCGTGCGGCAATGCGCTCGAATTCAAGGCGTTCCGCGACATCGGCCAGCTGTTTGCGAAGTGACCGGCCGGGGCGCCGGCGCCGATTGACGTTGGGTGCGAGAATGCGGCCTTCGGCCCGGCTGCGCGCAGGCGCGACGGCCGGCGCCGCGCCGCACGGCATCCGTCCGTGCGCGCCCTTCTTCAAGGAACCCGTATGGACAGTCACATCGCGCCGGTGGCGCTGAACAAGGCCTACCGTCTGCTCAATCACGGCCCGACCGTGCTCGTGTCGGCCCGCCACGACGGCGTCGACAACGTGATGGCCGCCGCGTGGGCGTGCGCGCTCGATTTCCTGCCGCCGAAGCTGACGGTCGTGCTCGACAAATCCGCGAAGACGCGCGAGCTCGTCGAGCGCAGCGGCACGTTCGTGATCCAGGTGCCGACGGCCGCGCAATTGCAGCTCACGCATGCGGTCGGCAGCCACAGCCTCGCGCAGCGGCCCGACAAGCTGCGCGAAGCGGGCGTCACGCTGTTCGACGTCGACGGTCACGACTTGCCGTTCGTCGCCGGCTGCTCGGGCTGGCTCGCGTGCAGGCTGATTCCGGAACCGCACAACCAGCAGACCTACGACCTGTTCATCGGCGAGGTGATCGGCGCATGGTCGGACACGCGCGTGTTTCGCGACGGCCACTGGTATTTCGAATCGGCCGATCCCGCGCTGCGCAGCCTGCACTACATCGCGGGCGGTAATTTCTATGCGATCGGCGAATCGCTGCACGTCGATCCGGACGCGTAGTAAGCGCCGCACGCTCTTTCCCGAATCGGGCGCGCTTCATGCGCGCTTTTTCAATTCCGCCAGCATGAGATCGGCGAACGCCTGCGCGACGCGCGGCAGCGTGCGCCCGCGCTTCGCGACGAGCGCGATCGGCCGCACGAACGCGGGATCGTCGATCGGCTTCGCGACCAGTTCGGGTTCGGCGCGCACCTCGCGGGCGGTCGCGGGCAGGATCGTCACGCCGAGGCCGCCGCGCACCATCGCGACGGCCGTCATCATGTAGGTCGGCTCGCACGCGATGTCGGGCGTGCAGCCGGCCGCGTCCAGCGCGGCATCGACGACGCTGCGCACGCTCGTGCCCTGCGCGGTCAGCACGAGCGGCACGCCGGCGACGTCGGCGGTGGTGACGCGGCGCTTGCGCGCGAGCGGATGATCCTGCGGGCACACGGCGACGAGCCGGTCGGCGCCCGCATACAGCACCTCCAGCGACGCATCGAACGTATCGCCGCCGGTCAGCCCGAGATCGGCATCCTCGTTGCGCACCAGCGCCGTGACGAGGCTCGCGACGCCGTCGCGGATCTCGAAGCCCGCGCGCGGCACGTCGCGCCGGAATGACTGGATCAGCTCCGGCAGCACGCTCGACGCGAAGGTCGGCAGGCACGCGAGCCGCACCGTGCCGCTCGCGCCTTCGCCGAGCGCACGCGCATCGCGCAGCACGCGCTCCATGTCGTCGAGCGAGCGCTGCAACAGCGGCAGCAGTTCGCGCCCCGTCTGCGTGAGCGCGACGCTGCGGCTGTTGCGGTCGAACAGGCGCGCGCCGACGATGTCCTCGAGCCGGCGGATCTGCACGGTCAGCGCCGGCTGCGACAGGTGCAGCCGCGCGGCCGCGCGCGTGAAGTTGCCGGCGTGCGCGACGGTGACGAACGCGCGAATGTCGCGAAGATTCAGATCCATAACGATTCGTGATTGCTGCGATCAAATCATTTCAATTGTGCTATCGCTGCGCCGACCTTACGCTCGTCTCCAACAAAAGACAAGGTAGGAGACACGGATGCTGCCGTTACTCGGGCTGGGCACGATCGTCGTGCTGCTGGCCGCCATTCTGTCGAAGCGGATGTCGCCGCTCGTCGCGTTGATCATCGTGCCGATCGCCGCGTCGCTGATCGGCGGCTTCGGACTGCACACCAGCAAGTTCGTCATCGACGGGCTGAAGGGGCTCGCGCCCGTCGTCGGGATGTTCGTGTTCGCGATCCTGTACTTCGGGACGATCACCGACGCCGGCACGCTCGACCCGATCATCGACCGGATCCTGCGCGCGGTCGGCACGCGGCCCACGCGCATCGTGATGGGCACGACGCTGCTCGCGCTGCTGATCCACCTCGACGGCTCGGGCGCCGTGTGCTTTCTCGTGACGATTCCTGCGGTGCTGCCGCTGTACGACCGGCTGAAGATGGACCGGCGCGTGCTGGCCGCCGCGGTATCGATGGCCGCGGGCATCAACTTCCTGCCGTGGACGGGGCCGATGATCCGCGCGTCGGCGTCGCTGCACCTGCCGGTGTCGGCGCTGTTCAATCCGCTGATTCCGGTACAGGCGATCGGGCTCGTGTTCGTGTTCGGCGTCGCGTACTGGCTCGGGCGGCGCGAGGAGAAGCGGCTCGGCCTGTCGCGCGACGATGCATCGATCCCGCTGCCCAAACGCGAACTGACGCCCGACGAGCAGGCGCTGCGCCGGCCGCACCTGTTCTGGTTCAACCTCGTGCTGACGCTCGTCGTGCTCGGCACGATGGTCGTGATGGGCGAGAAGATTCCGCCCGCGATCATGTTCATGGTCGGGCTGTGCATCGCGCTGATGGTGAATTACCCCGACGTCGACATGCAGAGGAAGCGCATCGACGCGCATGCGCGTGCCGCGCTGATGATGGCCGGCATCCTGCTCGCGGCCGGCGTGTTCACCGGGATCATGCAGGGCAGCGGGATGCTGAAGGCGATGGCGCAGGCGGCGGTCGGCTTCGTGCCGCCGTCGATGGCCGGCCATATCCCGGTCGCGCTCGGCGTCGCGTCGATGCCGCTCAGCATGCTGTTCGATCCCGATTCGTTCTACTTCGGCGTGCTGCCCGTGATTGCGGAAGTGGCCGGCCAGCTCGGCGTGTCGGCCGTGCAGGTCGGGCAGGCGGCGCTGCTCGGCCAGATGACGACGGGCTTTCCGGTCAGCCCGCTCACGCCGGCGACGTTCCTCGTCGTCGGGCTGTGCGGAATCGAGCTGGCCGAGCATCAGAAATTCACGTTTCCGCTGCTGTTCGGCGCGTCGATCGTGATGACGATCGCGTGCGTCGTGCTCGGCGTTTTTTGATTCTTTCCGGCGGCGTACGCCGCCGGACGACGGTACGGACATGACAGCAAAGCCATCACACGAACGGCGCGTGCGCATCGGCGCGGGCGCCGGCTACTCGGGCGACCGGATCGAGCCCGCGGTCGAGCTGGCCGAACACGGGCAACTCGACTATCTGGTCTTCGAATGCCTGGCCGAGCGCACGATCGCGATCGCGCAGCAGGCACGCCGCAAGGATCCGGCGCTCGGCTACGATCCGCTGCTCGACGCGCGGATGCACGCGGTGCTGCCGATTGCGGCGGCGAAGCGCGTGCGCATCGTGTCGAACATGGGCGCGGCGAACCCGCGCGCGGCCGCCCGACGTACCGCGCAGATCGCGCAGTCGCTCGGCATCGCGGGGCTGAAAGTCGCGGCGGTCGAAGGCGACGACGTGCTCGACGTCGTGCTGCGCGGCGCGTTCCGCTTCGAGGAGTCGGGCGACGACGTCGCCGCGTATCGCGACCGCATCGTGTCCGCGAACGCGTATCTCGGCGCCGCGCCGATCGTCGACGCGCTCGCGGCCGGCGCGGACGTCGTGTTGACCGGGCGCGTCGCCGATCCGTCGCTGTTCGCCGCGCCGCTGATCCATGCGTTCGGCTGGCGGATGGACGACTGGGACACGCTGGGGGCGGCGACCGTCGTCGGCCATCTGCTCGAATGCGCGGGGCAGGTGACGGGCGGCTATTTCGCCGATCCCGGCTACAAGGACGTGCCGAATATGGCGCGGCTCGGCTTCCCGATCGGCGAGGTCGCGGCCGACGGCTCGGTCGTGATCACGAAGGTGCCGCACGCGGGCGGCCGCGTGAGCGCGGCGAGCTGCAAGGAACAGCTGCTCTACGAGATTCACGACCCGGCGCGGTATCTGCAGCCGGACGTCGTGGCGGATTTCACGCGCGTGGCGGTCGCCGAGGAAGCGGCCGATCGCGTGCGCGTGACGGGCGGGCGCGGCACCGCGCGGCCCGATACGCTGAAGGTATCGGTGGCTTACGTCGACGGCTGGATCGGCGAAGGCCAGATCTCGTACGGCGGCCCCGGCGCGCTCGCGCGTGCGCGTCTCGCGCTCGACATCGTGCGCGAGCGGCTCGCGCTGACCGGCGTCGCGGCGAGCGAGCTGCGCTTCGACCTGATCGGCGTCGACGCGCTGTATGGCGACGCGACGCCGGCCGTGCGCGGCGAGCCGGCCGAGGTGCGCGTGCGGGTGGCCGGCCGCACGGCGAATGCCGCCGAAGCCGCGCGGATCGGCAACGAAGTCGAGACGCTCTATACGAACGGGCCGGCCGGCGGCGGCGGCGCGTTCAAGTCGACGCGCGAGGTGATCGCCGTGCAATCGGTGCTGCTGCCGCGCGCGGCAGTGACGCCGTCGTTTTCATTCGTGGAGGCTTGATGCAACTGCGTGAACTCGCGCATGCGCGCACCGGCGACAAGGGCAATACGCTGAACGTGTCGATCATCTGCCGCGATCCGCGTCACTACGACCATCTGCGCACGCATCTGGATGCGCAAGCGGTGAAGAGATGGCTCGCGGGCATCGTGCACGGCGACGTCGTGCGCTACGAATTGCCGGCGCTCGGCGCGTTCAACTTCGTGCTGCGCGATGCGCTCGGCGGCGGGGTGACGCGCTCGCTCGCGCTCGACGCGCACGGCAAGTCGGTCAGTTCGGCGCTGCTGGCGATCGAGGTGCCCGATCCGGTGTGACGGCGTGACGGTGTGCGTGGCCAACCGGGTGCGCGCTCACGCTCACATTCGGACTCACGGGATCGGCAGGTCGCGATGCCCGTCCGCGTGCTCGATGCGCGCGCCGGCGACGTGCACGCGCTGATCCCGACGATAGTCGTGGATCGCGCGCTGCAGGTTGTCGTGCGTGTCGCCGTCGCGACCGGCGCGCTGGGCGATGTCGAGCTTCAGTGTCACGGGCGGTGTCGGTGGATGTGCTTCGTCGCGCGTGCGTGTACGCTACGGCCTCGCGGGCCGATGCCCGCGCGTACCGAACGGAGCCAGGAGTGAAGAACGAGATCGTAGCGCCGACCGGCGCGAAGGGCGCGGCCATCGCGATGCGCGTCGCGCTCGCATGTGTCGGCGCGCTGACCGTGCACGCCGCCGCCGCCGCCGCGCCGGCGTCGTGCAACGAACGCCTGACGGCGCTCATCGTCCCTGCACTGCGGCAGACCGCGTTTGCCCGGCGCGACATCCATGCCGACGTGGACGAGCGCAACGGCGACGTCTACCGGATCCGCCTGTTCACGACGCCTGACCATCCGGGCACGCCGAATCGCGAAGCGACGCTCGGGTGGGTGACGCTCGATACGCGGACGATGCAGGTGCTCGACGTCACACGCGACCCCGACCGGCCGGACGTGCTGACGGTCGACCGGCGCGCGCTGTCGCGTTTCGTGGCGACGTGCGCGGTATCGGCGACGCCGGTACACAGTGCCGTCGATTGCGATGCGCTGAACCGCCGTGCGCAGGCGCAAGGCGATTATGTGATGGGCAGCGACGCCGGGCGCGTCGTCATCGGCAACGGGCGGTTGCCGTTCTTTTCCGCACCGGACGACGCATGCAGGATCGACGGGCTCTTCATCGTCGAGCACGACCACGTCGACGCGCGGACTGAGTACGGCCGCTTCACGTCGGTCGTCTACTTGAATCCGCGTACGCGCGGTATCGCCGAAGGGTGGGTGCGAACCGCGCGGCTGAAGCCCGATGGCACCGGCATCGCGCCCCGGCAACCTTGATCCGTCGAGTTTGCAACAATCCGCCACACATCCATCCGACCGAACCTCGTCATGACTGTCCAGAACCGGAACCGACGTCTCAAGCCGCTCGCGGCTTCGCTCGCCGCCCTCGGCGCGTTCGCGGCACTCACGGCGCTCGCCGCGCTGTCGCCCGTTCATGCCGCCGAGCCGGCCCAACCCGACCGTCAACTGAAAACCTTCATCCACGACACGTACGGCGACTGGCGTGCGGACCGCAAGGGCTGGCAGGCGGAAGAGGGCGATTTCATCCATTCGCCGTGCGGCGTGCTGCGCGTGGCGACCGCGGACGGCCCGCGCATGCTGCTTGCGATGTGCGGCGAGACCGACGCGGCGGTGCAGAACGGGATGCCGGGCATGGATTCGGATGCGACGCCGGGCGCGATCGACCTGTACGTGCTGCAGCCTGCGCCGGACGGCAGGACGCTCGAGCCGGTCGCGAAGAAAACGGAGATCGCATCGGGCGAGCGCGGCGAACCGGGCACGGTGCGCATCGAGCGGCTCGGGCCGCACCTGTTCGGGTTCGTGATCGGCGAAAGCGATACGCGGCAGGGCTACACGCAACGCTTTCGTTCGATCTGGCTGCCGTACGGCAATGCGCTGGTGCATGCGGCGGCGCGCATCGACGAGGCGCTCGACAATGCCGAGTCGACGGAATGCGCGCATGCTCGCGCGCGTTGCGAGGAACGCCGCTTCGAGATCGCGCCGGACACGACCGGCTCGGGCGACGTCTACCCGCTGACCGTCACGGAAACCGGTACGCGCGGCGACAAGGCGATCCACGCACGCTACACGGTGAAGTTCGACGCCGCGCGCGGCCGCTACGTCGTGCCGAAGGCGCTGCGCGACGGGTACTGATCCGCCGCGCGGGAACGGGCGGCATGGCGCCGCCCGCGCATCACACGTACAGGTAGCGCACCAGGTGGAAGAACACCGGCGCGGCGAAGCAGATCGAATCGACGCGATCGAGCATCCCGCCGTGGCCGGAGATCATCGAGCCCCAGTCCTTCGTGCCGAGCGAGCGCTTGACGGCCGACAGCACGAGCCCGCCGACGAAGCCCGCGATCACGATCGCGAGCGAGATCCCGAACGCGGCGCCGAAGCTGAACGGCGTCACGCGATACAGCGACGCGCCGCACAGCGTGGCGAGCAGGCCGCCGCCGACGAAGCCCTCGATCGTCTTCGACGGCGACAGCTGCGGCGCGATCTTGCGGCGTCCGAACAGCTTGCCGACCACGTATTGCAGCACATCGCTGATCTGCACGACGAACAGGAAGAAGAACAGCAGCAGCGCGTTCTGCCCGGCGTAGCGCGGGATGTCGAGGATCAGCACGGCCGGCGCGTGGCTCAGCCCGTACACGCACACCATCAGCGCCCAGTTGATCTTCGCGTTGCGGCTCAGGAACTCGCGCGTGTCCTGCGTGAGCGCCGACACGAGCGACATCGCGAAGAACAGGTGCACGGGCACGAAGATCGAGTACATCCCGTACCAGTTGATCCCGAGCAGCAGGTACTGCACGGGGATCGCGATAAAGAATGCGATGAAGAGCGTCGTATGGTCGCTCGCGGTGGTCGGCGTGAGCGTGATGAATTCGCGCAGCGTCAGGTACGACAGCAGCGCGAACACCAAATATGTGACGTTGTTGCCGAGGCCGATCGCGACGGCCATGATCGCGATCATCGCCCACCACGCGCGGATGCGCTGGTTCAGGTTGACGATGGTCGCGCTCGTGCCGCCGCTGCGCGCGCCGAGGATCGCGCCGATCACGGTCGCGACGACGAGCACGCCCGTGACGCCCGCGACCAGTTCCCAGAAGAGGGTTCGCATGGTTGGTATCCGGAAAAGGGAGAAGGGGGCGCGCCGCGTTCAGCCGGCCGGCCGCTGCGGCGGCGCGAGCGCGATGACCGCGTCGCGCATGCGGGCGAGGAAGGTCGGCTTGTCTTCCTGGGCGCCGAGCGCTTCGTTCGCGCCGAAATGCACCTTGCAGATCAGCGGCACGGGCCAGATCGCGCCCTTCGGCATGATGCGCTGCAGGTTCTCGAGGTACACGGGCGCGAGCGCGACGTCCGGGAACTCGGTCGCGAGATGGAACAGCCCGCTCTTGAACGGCTGCGGCAGCACGTCGGCGCCGCGCGTGCCTTCGGGGAAGATGATGATCGAATGACCCTGGCGCAACGCGTCGCGCACCGGGTCGAGCGGATCGCCGCCCGATTCGCGATGACGGTCGATCAGCACGACGTTCAGCAGCTTCTGCGCGATGTGGCGCTTCAGGTCGCTGCTGTCCCAGTAGTCGCGCGCGGCGACCGGCCGCACGACCGCGCGCACGTCGCGCGGCAGCGCGGCGAGGATCGCGAGCGTGTCGATGTGGCTCGTATGGTTCGAGAAATAGATCTTCTGCGTCGGGGACGGCGGCGCCTGATGCCAGACCGGATACGCGCCGGCGACGAGCCGCACGATGGACAGCAGGAAGTCGCGCTGCCAGACGTTGACGATGTTCATCGGCGCGCGGCCTCCTGCGTGCATGCCCGGCCCGCCGCGCACGCGCGGCGGACGGAACCCCGGAATGCCGGCGCGGCAGGATGCGCGCCGAACGGCTCTTGTTTAAATTTTTTCAAAGTTCGTGGCTGCCTGTCGCAGGTCCGCGATAATCGGACGATTCGCCGTCGCACGCGGTCGCGTCGCGGCGAATGCGCCGGTCGGCGGTGTGATAATCGGCTGTTGCACGAGTGCCCGTCTGCAGTTCGAATGGATCTCGCGGCGATCGGGCCAGCGGATTATCGCGAGTTTCGCCGAAAAACGCCAGATTGGCGCCACGCGGGCCGGCCGGGCCGCCTGCTTGACGCATCGGGGCGGCTCGGCGACGATGGGGGCCGTTCAATCCTGGCCGACGACGGCCGTTTCGCCGCCCGGGGCATGGCGGCGGGAAACGCATCCAACCGTGCCGCGCGAATAATACGAATACGAAACGATGAGCCTCTACGCACTCAAACCCAAATTCCAGAACCGTCTGCGCCCGTTCGCGAATTCGCTGGCCGAACGCGGCGTTACGGCCAACCAGGTCACGCTGTTCGCGGCCGGCGGCTCGATCGTCGTCGGCGCGCTCGCCGGGCTCGGCGTATTCGCCCGCGCGCTGTTCCTGCTGATTCCGCTGTGGCTGTTCGCGCGGATGGCGCTCAACGCGATCGACGGGATGCTCGCGCGCGAGCACGGGCAGAAGAGCACGCTCGGCGCGTACCTGAACGAGCTGGGCGACATCGTGTCCGACGTCGCGCTCGTGCTGCCGTTCCTCGCGATTCCCGCGTTCGCGCCGGCGGACGTCTGGCTGTTCGCGCTGACGGCGGTGATCGTCGAATGCGCGGGGCTGATCGGCCCGCTCGTCGGCGCGACGCGCCGCTACGACGGCCCGTTCGGCAAGAGCGACCGGGCGCTGGCCCTCGGCGCGTTCGCGCTGTGGATCGGCCTCGGCTTCCCGGTCGGCGGTGTCGCCGCGTGGCTGTGGCGGCTGTTGATCGTGCTGTCGATCGTGACGACGGTGCGGCGCGTGCAGGCCGGCGTCGCCGAAGCGGGCCGCTGACGGGCCGCGCCGGAGGGCGGCGCCACATGATTCGAATAACGAAACGAGAGAGATCGCATGAACGCACGCACGGCCCGTGAGGCCGACTTCATCACGCACGACGGCGCAACGCTGTTCTATCGCCACTGGCCCGCGACGGGCCCACGCTGCCGCGGCGCGATCGTGCTGTTGCATCGCGGCCACGAACACTCGGCGCGCGTCGCGCACCTCGTCGACGAGCTCGACCTGCCGGATTTCGCGTTTTTTGCATGGGACGCACGCGGCCACGGCCGCTCGCCGGGCGCGCGCGGCTACAGCCCGAGCGCGGCCGCGTCGGTGCGCGACCTGCAGACCTTCGTCGAGCATATCCGCGACACGCACGGCATCGCGATCGAGGATATCGCGGTGATTGGCCAGAGCGTCGGCGCGGTGCTTGCGGCGACCTGGGCGCACGACTACGCGCCGCCGATCCGCGCGCTCGTCGTCGCGTCGCCGGCATTCCACATCAAGCTCTACGTGCCGTTCGCGCGGCCGGGGCTGCGGCTGATGCACAAGCTGCGCGGGCTGTTCTACGTGAACAGCTACGTGAAGCCGAAATTCCTCACGCACGACCCGGAACGGATCGCGAGCTACGCGTCCGATCCGCTGATCACGCGGCCGATCGCGGTCAACATGCTGCTCGACCTGCACGATGCCGCGCAGCGGATCGTCGCCGACGCGGCCGCGATCACCGTGCCGACGCAGTTGCTGATCTCGGGCGCCGACTGGGTCGTGCATCGCGGCCCGCAGGACCGCTTCTTCGAACGGCTCGGCTCGGCGCGCAAGGAGCGCATCGTGCTGCCGGGCTTCTACCACGACACGCTCGGCGAGCGCGACCGCGCGCAGGCGCTCGCGCCGCTGCGTGCGTTCGTGCTGCGCGAGTTCGATGCGCCGAGCCCGCGCGTGTCGCTCGCCGATGCCGACCGCCGCGGCGCGTTCCACGACGAATACGCGGCGCTCGGCCGGCCGCCGGCCAACGTGTTCGCGCGGGCGTACTGGGCGCTCACGCGCGCCGGCCTGAAAGCCGGCGGCGCGCTGTCCGACGGCATCGCGCTCGGGCTGCGGCTCGGCTTCGATTCGGGCTCGACGCTCGACTACGTGTACCGCAATCGCGCGCAGGGACGGTTCGGCATCGGCGCGCTGATCGACCGCACGTATCTCGATTCGCCGGGCTGGGTCGGCATCCGCCAGCGCAAGGTGCATCTGCAGGAACTGATCGGCACGGCGATCGGCCGCCTGCGCGGGAACGGCACGCCGGTGCGGATCGTCGACATCGCGGCCGGCCACGGGCGCTACGTGCTCGACGCGATCGCGATGGCCGCCGAGCGCGACGGCGCGGCGCCCGACGACATCACGCTGCGCGACTACAGCCCGCCGAACGTCGAGGCCGGCCGCGTGCTGATCGCACAGCGCGGCCTCGAGCCGATCGCGCGCTTCGAGCGCGGCGATGCGTTTGACGAGGCGTCGCTCGCGACGCTCGAGCCGCGGCCGACGCTCGCGATCGTGTCGGGCCTGTACGAGCTGTTCGGCGAGAACGCGCTGATCGAGCGCTCGCTGCGCGGGCTCGCGCAGGCCGTGCCGCCGGGCGGCTATCTCGTCTATACGGGGCAGCCGTGGCATCCGCAGCTCGAATTCATCGCGCGTGCGCTGAACAATCACCGCGGCGAGTCGACCTGGGTGATGCGCCGTCGTTCGCAAGCCGAAATGGACGAGCTCGTTGCGCGGGCGGGTTTCCGCAAGCTCGACCAGCGGATCGACGAGATGGGCATCTTCACGGTCAGCCTCGCGCAGCGGGTCGACGCGTCATGAGCGCGCTCGGCGGCGGCGCGGGTGTGGATGCGGACGCGAGCGGCGCTCTGGCCGAGCCGGCGGCCGGCGCGCGCGACGCGTCGTTCGCGCTGCGCTTCGGCTGGCTCGCGGCGATGGGCGCCGTGTTCTTCTCGACGTACGGCTTCGCGAACTGGCTCGCCGCGCGCCGCGCCGCGGTGCCGACGTTCGCGTTCGGCTGGGAGCACGCGATCCCGTTCGTGCCATGGACGATCGTGCCGTACTGGTCGATCGACCTGCTGTATGCGCTGTCGTTCTTCTTCTGGACGCGCCGCGACGATCTGCTCGATCACGTGAAGCGGCTGCTGACCGTGCAGCTGGTGTCGGTCGCGTGCTTCATCGCGTGGCCGCTGCGCTTCGGCTTCGAGCGGCCCGACGCGGGCGGCGTGGCCGGCGCGCTGTTCACGCTGCTGATGGGTTTCGACAAGCCGTTCAACCAGGCGCCGTCGCTGCATATCGGGTTGCTCGTCGTGCTGTGGGCCGTCTATGCGAAGCATCTGCGCGGCACGTTCGCGCGCGTCGTGCTGCATCCGTGGTTCGCGGCGATCGGCGTGTCGGTGCTGACGACTTACCAGCATCACGCGATCGACGTGCCGACCGGCGCAGCCGTCGGCTGTCTCGCGCTGTTCCTGTTTCCGCTGCGCGATGCCGCGGGCCGGTTGCCGGGCGCCGATGCGTCGCCGTCCGCGGCCGGCCGCGCGCTCGCGCGCCGCTATGCGTTCGGCGCCGCGCTCGCGGCGCTGGCGTGCGTGCCGCGCGCGCCGGGCTGGGCGCTGGCGGCAGGGTGGGTCGCGCTGGCGCTCGCCTGTGTCGCATGGGCGTACCGGTGCGGCGCGCCTGGCGCGTTCCAGAAGGATGCGGATGGGCGATTTCCGGTCTTCGTCGGCTGGCTGCTCGCGCCGACGATCGCCGGCGCGTTCGTCAATTCGCGGCTGTGGACGTTCCGGCAGCCGGCGCCGGTGCGGATCGACGAGCGCGTGTCGATCGGCCGGACACCGACGACGCGCGAGATCCGGCGCCACGGCTTCACCGCGCTGGTCGACCTGACCGCCGAGATGCCGCGCTGGGCCGCGGCCGATGCGTCGCTCGCGTATGCGTGCGTGCCGCAGCTCGACCTCGTCGCGCCGACGGCGGCGCAGCTCGCGCAGGCCGTCGCGGCGCTCGAACGGCTGCACGGCGACGGGCGCGACGTGCTGGTCTGCTGCGCGCTCGGCTACGGGCGCAGCGTGCTGTGCGCCGCCGCGTGGCTCGCGGTGCGGCGCGGGCTGACGGATGCGCGCGACGCGCTGGCCGCGGTGCGCGCGGTCCGGCCGTGTGCGGTATGGTCGGATGAAAGCGTGGCCGTGCTGCAGCAGTGGATCGATCGCCGTCGCGACGCGGAGCCGGTGTGATGCGCGATCGGTCCGGCCCGTTCAGGATCGCCGCCGCGCGCGGCGCGCTCGATGCGGGCGCGTGGGCGAGCGCGGTCGCGCTGGCCGCGGCCGGCGCGGGAGGATGGCTCGCGGCGGGCTGGCCGCCGGCGACACTCGGCCGCGTGCTGCTGGCGGTCGTCAGCACGGGATCGGGGATCGCGGCGCTGTGGTACGCGGTGCGCATCGAGATCGATCGGCGGCTGTTCGCCGCGCTGGCGCGGGCGGTGGATGGCGACGGGGCGGTCGACGACGGGCTCGCGGCCCTCGACCGTGCGCTCACCGATCTGGGCTGGATCGACGCGACAAAGGTCGGGCGCACGCTCGACGCGCGCGTGCGCGGCGCGGTCGGGCTGTGCCGGGCCGCCGTGCTCGTCGCGATCGTGCAGGGGCTCGTCGTCGGGATCGCGATCGCGGTGTCGCCGATCGGCTAGCTAGCGATGCAGGCGACGCGTCACGCGTTATGCGCGGGCGGTCTGTTGCGTCCGCGTGTGCTTGGCCTAGACCATCGCCTGGTCCGCGTGCTCGATCAGCGCATTCATGTCGGTACCGTCGTCCGGCAGCCTCGCGGCGATGATGCGGCGCAGCGTGTCGGCTCGGCGGACGGGGTGGCGGCGTCGGCGATTTGATCCAAGTCAGTTTTCCATGAAGAAAGTCCGTCGCGCGGCACGTACTTGCGGTAGCATACGCGCCGCTTGCGGCAGCGCATTCCGGGCGGTCCGCAACGGAACGCGGGCGATGCCCGGCCAGCCGTATCGCGCCGGCAGTATGCCGTTCCAGCCGTCCGGCTGGCAACGGCGCAATTCTTGCCATTCACTCTTCCTGCGCAGCATTTCCGACCGAATTGAGATTTTTTCGCTTCTCAGTCGCGAATCACGGTAAGTTTTGTTCTATTTTTGAGATAGTGTGACGAATGGGCGGACGCCGGTGCCAGGCGCCCCGCAGCGCGACGAACCGGTCATTGAAGCATCCGCCGCGTCGTACCGATAAATGCAATCAAGCCAGATATGAGGGGAAGCAGAGGGGATGTGCACTCACGGGCATAGCTGCTTTGCGCGCGTCGGTTGCGACGCGCAGGATAACCGGACGATCGTGACGACGCGGGGCCGCGCATGAAGCCGGCCGCGTCGCTGTTCGTCCTGGCGGCCGCGATGACCGGCGCTTTCCATACGGCCGCGCTGTCGGCCGCGCCGCTGCCGGCGGTGCCGGCCGCTGCGTCGACGGCCGCGGCGGCGCCCGATGCGGCGCCAACCGCGGTGCCCGCGGCCGCGCCGGTGGCGGCCAGCGTCCCGGCCGCCGGCCTGCCGGCGACGACCGTGCGTGTGCCGTTCGCGTCGCTCGGCGCGTTCGATCCGCTGCGCCTGCGCGGCGCCGATGACGCCCGCACGATCAACGCCGGCGTGCGGCTCGATCGCGTGATCACGGGCGCGCGCTTGCGCATGACCTACGCGTATTCGCCGTCGCTGATCTTTCCGCTGTCGCATCTGAAGGTGTCGGTGAACGGCGAGGTGGTCGCGACCGTCCCGTTCGACGCCGCGCGCGCGGGCCGCACGGTCACGCAAGAGATCCCGATCGATCCGCGCTACTTTTCCGATTTCAACCAGATCGGCCTGCGCCTGATCGCGCATTACACGCTCGACCATTGCGAGGACCCGGCGAACTCGGCGCTGTGGGCCGACGTGAGCCCGACGAGCGAGCTGATCCTCGACGAATCGCCGGTGCGCCTGCCGAACGATCTCGCGCTGCTGCCCGCGCCGTTCTTCGACCGGCGCGACAACGGCCGCGTGCGGCTGCCGTTCGTGCTGCCGGCCGCGCCCGATTCGGCGACGCTGCGCAGCGCGGGCGTGCTCGCGTCGTGGTTCGGCGCGCTGGCCGACTACCGGCATGCGCGCTTCCCGGTGTCGACCGCGCTGCCGGCCGACGACCAGGCCGTCGTGGTCGGCACGGTCGCGACGCTGCCGGCCGGTCTCGCGCTGCCGCCCGTGAACGGCCCGCTGCTCGCGGTCGCCGACAACCCGGCCGCGCCGGGCCGCAAGCTGCTGGTCGTCACGGGCCGCACGGCGGCCGAGGTCGACGACGCGGTCGCGACGCTCGTGCTCGGCCGCGCGGCGCTGTCGGGGCCGGCGGCGACGGTCGCGCACGTCGATCTCGGCGCGCCGCGCAAGCCGTACGACGCGCCGCGCTGGCTGCCGGTGAACCGGCCGATCGCGTTCCGCGAACTCGTGAACGACCCGCGCCAGCTGGAAGTGCGCGGCACGACGCCCGACGCGATCCGGCTGAACCTGCGCGTGCCGGCCGATCTGCACTCGTGGAACGGCGCGGGCGTACCGATCACGCTGCGCTACCGCTACACGGCGCCGACCGTGCAGGACAATTCGACGCTCGCGGTCGAGATCAACGATCAGCTCGTGAAGTCGTACCGGCTCGGGCCGGCCCAGGCGGAGGACGCGCACGGCCGCATGCAGCTGCCGCTGCTGTCGGTGCCGGAAGGGCGCGTGACGAGCGACGTCGACATTCCCGCGTTCCGCGTCGGCAGCGGCAACCAGCTGCAGTTCCGCTTCACGCTCGATTCGCAGAAGACGGGCCTGTGTTCGAGCACGGCCACCGAGCCCCAGCGCGCGGCGATCGATCCCGATTCGACGATCGACTTCTCGCACTTCGTCCATTACGCGCAATTGCCGAACCTCGCGTTCTTCGCGAACAGCGGCTTTCCGTTCACGCGCTTCGCCGACCTGTCGCAGACGGCCGTCGTGATGCCGGATCGGCCGTCGCCGCAGGAGCTCGAGGCCTATCTGACGATGCTCGGCCACATGGGCGAATGGACCGGCTTCCCGGCGCTGCGCGTGCAGGTCGCGCGGCCCGGCGACGTCGCCGCGCTGTCCGGGCACAAGGACCTGCTCGTGATCGACGGCTCGCCCGCGTCGCCGCTGCTCGCGCAGTGGCGCACGGCGCTGCCGCTCGCGATCGGCGAGCAGGGCGCGGGCGGCGCGGGCACGACGCGCGTCGCGTTCACGGTGAAGGAGCGCTGGCGCAACGGCGTGGGCGTCGCCGACGGCGGTGCGCACATCGAACAGGCGGGCCCGCTCGCGGCGCTCGCCGGTTTCGAGCTGCCGGGCAGCCGCGGTCGCAGCGTCGTCGCGCTGACGGCGACCGGCCAGCCGCGCCTCGGCGATCTGCTCGACGTGTTCGAGAACGCCGGGCTCGTGTCGCAACTGCAGGGCGACCTCGCGCTGGTGCGGCCGGGGCAGGTCGACAGCCTGCGGGTCGGCGAGCCTTACGTGGTCGGCTTCGTGCCGTGGTATGCGCGCGTATGGACGGAGGCGGCGCGGCATCCGGTCGTGCTCGGCGCGGTCGGCGTCGTCGCGGGGCTCTTGCTCGCGCTCGGCGTGTTCAGCGTGCTGCAGCGAATCGCCGCGCGTCGACGGGGGATGTAACGGATGGCGCGGGCAATGACGAAGCGACGGGCAACGCAGCCGGCGCGGCGTGTCGGCGCGATGCTCGCGCTGGCGGTTGCGGTGACGTGCGCGGCGGCCGGCATGGCCACGCGCGCGCACGCCGCGCCGGCCGGTGCGGCCGATGCGGCAGGCGCGGGATGCGGCGCGGCGTGGCCGCGCTGGGACGCGTTCAAGCGCGATTTCATCTCCGCCGACGGCCGCGTGATCGACGTCGGCTCGGCCGATTCGCGCACGGTATCGGAGGGGCAGGCGTATGGACTGTTCTTCGCGCTGGTCGCGAACGACCGGCGCATGTTCGACACGATCCTCGCATGGACCGAGAACAACCTCGCGCAGGGCGACCTGAGCGCGCACCTGCCGGCGTGGCTGTGGGGCCGCGCGCCCGACGGTGCGTGGCGCGTGCTCGACGCGAACGCGGCGTCGGACGCCGACCTGTGGATCGCGTATGCGCTCGTCGAGGCCGGCCGGCTGTGGGGCGAACGCAGCTATACGGCGCGCGGTGCGCTGCTCGCGAAGCGCGTGCTCGACGACGAGACGGCGACCGTGCCGGGCCTCGGCCTCACGCTGCTGCCGGGGCCGACCGGGTTCAAGCTCGCGAACGGCCAATGGCGCGTGAATCCGAGCTATTCGCCGCCGCAGGTGATTCGCGCGCTCGGCGCGCGGCTGCCCGACGACCGGCGCTGGGCCGCGCTCGCCTCCAGCACCGCTCGCGTGCTGCTCGACACCGCGCCGAAGGGCTTCTCGCCCGACTGGGCGCTGTATCGTGCGGGCAAGGGCTTCGGGCCCGATCCCGACACGTACGCGGAGAGTGCGTACAACGCGATCCGCGTGTACCTGTGGGCCGGCACGCTCGACCGCACCGATCCGCTCGCCGCGCCGCTGCTCGCGCGCTTCGCGCCGTTCGCCGACCATATCGCCGCGCATGGCGCGCCGCCGGAGAAGGTCGATACGACGACGGGCGTCGCGGGGCCGAACGACGGCAACGGCGGTTTCTCCGCGGCGGCCGTGCCGTTCCTCGACGCGCGCGGCCAGCACGCGCTCGCGGATGCACAGGCGGCCCGCGTCGATACGCTCGCGCGCCAGTCGGCGCCCGGCTATTACACGAGCGTGCTGACGCTGTTCGGCCTCGGCTGGCGCGACGGCCGCTACCGGTTTGGCGCGGACGGCACGCTCGACACCCGCTGGGGAGGCCGTTCGTGCGCCGCCCGCTGAAGCGCGCCGCGCCGCACGTCGCGGGATTCGCGTGGCTCGCGTCGTCGGTGTGCGCGGCGGCGCCGGGCGCAGCCACCGGCACGGCGATCGCGACACCCGCGACACCCGCGACACCGGCGACCTCGGCTGCCGCCGATGCGCGGCGCGAGCTCGACACCGCGCGGATGTGGGGCACCAAGCATCGCGACGACCTCGCCAGCGATGCGTTGCGCAAGGGCCTGCTGATCGCGCCGGGCGACGCCGACCTGCTGGCCGAACAGGTGCGCGTGCTGCTGCGGCTCGGCGACGCGAAAGGCGCGCAGGCGTCGCTCGCGCGGCTGCAGGCGCAATCGCCGAATGCGCCTGCCACGCGGCGGGTGGCCGACGAATACCGCGTCGCGACGAGCGGGCGCGGCGAGATGGCGCAGATTCGACTGCTCGCGCGCAGCGGCCGCGCCGACGAGGCGGCCCGGCGCATCGTCGCGCTGTTTCCGAACGGCGCGCCGTCGGGCGCGCTCGGCGCCGAGTATTACCAGATCGTGTCGAACGCGCCGGGCGGGCGGGAGCCGGCGATCGCCGCGCTGCGCCGCGCGATCGCCGCCGATCCGCGGGACACGAGCGCGTCGGTCGCGCTCGCGCGGCTGTTGAACCAGCGCGACGACACGCGCGCGGAAGCGAACCGGATCGCGTCATCGCTCGCGAAGCGCGCCGACGCGGACCATACGGAAGCGATGGCGCTGTGGCGGCGCGTGCTGCAGTCGGCCGGCAACGATCCCGCGTATCTCGATGCGCTGCATGCGTATCTCGCGCTCGCGCCGGACGACACCGAATTCCGCGATCGCGCCGCCGGTCTGGACCAGCAGCGCGACGCGCAGCGCCGGCTCGAACGCGATCCCGACTACATCGCGCAGCAGCGCGGGTTGCAGGCGCTCGCGCGCGGCGACCTGGCCGCCGCCGATCCGCTGCTCGTGCGCGCGGCCCGGGCGCGCTCGGACGACGCCGATGCGCTGGGCGGGCTCGGCCTGCTGCGTCTGCGCGAAGGGCGCCACGACGAAGCGCGCGCGCTGTTCGCGCGGGCGGCGGCGCGTGCGACCGACCAGCGCGGCAAATGGCAAGGCCTCGCGCGTACCGCGCAGTTCTGGGGGCTGCTCGCGCAAGGCCGCGAAGCGGCCAGTGCCGGCCGCCCGCAGGATGCCGAGCGCGCCGCGCGCGCGGCGCTCGCGATGCAGCCGGACAACCCCGACGCGAAGCTGCAGCTCGCCGATGCGCTGCTCGCACAGCGCGACTGGGCGGGGGCGGAACCGTTGCTGCGCGGCTTGCTGGCCGCGCGTTCGCCGAGCCTGTCGGCCGTGCGCGACACGGCCACGCTGTACGAAAACACCGGCCGCGCGGACCGGGTCGGCCCGCTTCTCGACGCGCTGCAAGGGCGCGTGACGGGCGCCGACGATCGCCGCGCGCTCGACGGCCTGCGCGGCGACGTGCTCGCGAACGAAGCGCGTGCGCTGGCCGACAAGGGCGCGCGCGGGCCGGCCGCGCAACGCTACGAGGCGGCCGTGCGCGCGGCGCCCGACGCGCCGTGGACGCGCTTCGCGCTCGCGCGCCTCTATCGCGACATGGGGCTGCCGCAGCTCGGCCGCACGGTGATGGACGACGGGCTCGCGCGCAGCGACACGCCCGAGATGCGCTACGCGAGCGCGCTGTACCGCAACTCGATCGACGATGTCGCGGGCGCGCAGGCCGCGCTGGCGCCGGTCGACGATGCGCACCGCTCGGACGGGATGCGGGCGCTGGCGCGCAAGCTCGATGCGGAAAGCGCGCTGGCCGACGCACGAAGCGCGCATGCACGCGGCGACCGCGCGGCCTTTGCGGCCACGCTCGCGCACGCGCAGGCGAGCGCGCCGGACGATCCCGACATGCTCGCGGCGATCGGCGCCCAGTGGATCGACGCGGGCGAACCGGAGCGCGGCCTCGCGCCGCTGCGCGACTGGATCGCCGCGCATCCGCGCGAAGCCGACGCGGACGTGCGCCTGCGCTACGGCGACCTGCTCGGCAGCGCGGGGCGCGACGAGGCGCTCGCCGCGTGGCTCGACATGCTGCGTCGCGACCCGTCGCTGACGCCCGCGCAGACGGCGCGACTGGAGGACCAGTCGCTGCGGCTCGTGCTGCGGCAGACCGACGACGCGATCGCACGACAGGACTATGCACGGGCGCGCACGCTGCTCGATCGCGCGAGCCCGGCCGGCCGCGCGGACAAGCGTTACGCGCTCGAACGCGCCGATCTCGAACGCGCGCAGGGCCATTACGACGCGGCGCGCGACGCGCTCGCGCCGGTCGTCGCGCGTACGCCGGACGATGCCGATACGCAGCTCGCGCTCGCCCGGATCGACGAGGACAGCGGCAATCGAGCCGCCGCACGCGAGCGCGTGCAGGCCGTGCTGGCGCGCACGCCGGACGACGATGTCGACACGCAACTGTCGGCCGTGCGCCGCCTGAACGCGCTGCGCCGCCCGGACGAAGCCGCGCAGGTGACCGACCGGCTGCAGGCCGCGTATCCGGCGCGCGCCGACGTGACGGTCGCGGCCGGGCGCGTGGCCGAAGCGCAAGGCCGCTACGACGATGCGGCGTCGCTGTACCGGCTGTCGCAGTCGCAGGAACGCGCGACGGGCGTGAGCCCGGGTCGCGACGGGCTCACGCCCGCACAGGCCGCGTTCGCGGACCTCGCGCAGCGACGCAATCCCGAGATCGAGACCGGCTGGATACCCGCGTACAAGTCGGGCGACGAAGGCATCTCGTCGTATCGCGCGCAGCAGGTGCCGATCTACATGCAGATGCCGATCCGCTACGACGGGCACGTGTTCGCGCAGATCGACACCGTGCATCTCGACCCGGGCACGCTCGATACGAGCGACCCGAACGCGTATTCGCTGAAGACGTTCGGCACGTACGCGGGGCTCAGGGCGCCGAACGGGCTGCCGCCGCCGTTCCAGCCGAATCCGCAGGCCGCCGCGCTGCTCGCGAATCCGTCGGGCTCGCTGCACCAGTCGACCACGGGCGTCGCGCTCGGCGCCGGTTACCTGTCCGATGCATGGCGCTTCGATCTCGGCACGTCGCCGCTCGGCTTCCCCGTGCATTACCTGGTCGGCGGCGTGCGCTACCGCTTCGACGCGGGCCCCGCGAGCTTCTCGGTGAATGCGTCGCGGCGGCCCGAAACGAGCAGCGTGCTGTCGTACGCGGGGATGCGCGACCCGTGGACCGGCGCGGTGTGGGGCGGCGTGCGCCGCGACGGCGTGAACCTGCGCGCGTCGGTCGACGTCGGCCGCACGAACCTGTTCGCGGAACTCGGCGCGGGCGTGCTGTCCGGCCGCAACGTCGAACGCAATGCGGAAGTCACGCTGCGCACCGGCTTCACGGTGCCCGTGTACGAGCGCGCGACGATGAAGGTCAGCACCGGGCTCGTCGGCAATGCGTGGCACTACGCGCAGAACCTGCGCTACTACACGTACGGGCAGGGCGGTTACTACAGCCCGCAGCGCTATCTGTCGCTCGGCGTGCCGATCGAATGGGCGGGGCGGCACGATGCGCTGTCGTGGGACCTGACCGTCACCGGCGGGATCTCGAACAGCTACGAGAAGGATTCGCTGTATTACCCGACGCTCTCCGGCCAGCGCGCCGCGCAGGTCGCGGCCGGGTTCGTGTACGCGGGCAGTTCGACGCGCGGCGTGTCGTTCTCGTACGGCGTGAACGGCATCGTCGAGTATCGCGTGAACCCGCACCTGAGCGTCGGCGCGCAGTTGCAGATCGACCGGTCGCACGACTATGCGCCGAGCTCGGCGCTCGTGTACCTGCGCTATGCGTTCGATGCGCGCGCGCCGCGCAACTGGCTCGTGACGCCGACGCCCGTGCGGCTTTATTCGGATTACTAGGGGACTGCCGTGAATACGGAATTCGATGCCACCCGCTCCGCGCCCGGCGCCGTCAGCCTGGTCGATCGCCTGCGCGCGCTGCTGCGCGTGGGGTCGGCGCGCGGCCGCGCCGGCGCATTGAGCCGGCTCGCGATCGACGGCCTGCCCGATACCTGGACGCAACTGGAGGCCGGCGGTCTTTACGCGATCTACGCGGCCGGCGGCACGCCGGGATGCGACGCGCTGGTGTGGGAAAGCGCGCGCCAGGCGCGCACGCGCGACGTCACGATCGTGCTCGCGCGCGATCCGGCGCGCGTCGCCGCGCAGATGGCATCGCTCGGCTTCGCGGGCGGCGCGCAGCCGGCCGGCTGGCCGCGCAACCTGAACGTGCTGGCGATGCCGCCGGCGGCCGAGCCGGCCGACGCCGGTGCCGACGCCGGCGTGACCGCCGCTGCGCCGCGCGGCGCGGCGCCGGGCCCATTCGCGCGGCTGACCGGCGGCTTGCGCGCGATGAAGCGCTACGGGCTGCATGCCCGTTCGCTGTATTTCGTTGAAGGCGCGCAGCGCTGGTTCAGCTGGGACGATCCGGTCGCGCTCGCGGATGAAGCGCACGCGCTGGCCGACTGGTGCCGCACGCGCCGGATCGCGCTCGTGCTGCTGCTCGACCCCGAAGCGACCCGGGCGGGCGACGACGCGCGCGCCGACGATGCGCCGCTCGTGCGCGACGCGGATCGTACGCCGCGCAGCGGCTTCCACGGGATCTGCTCGGGCGTCGCGCAGTTGCAGCGCACGCACGGCGAGCTGCTGTGGGTCGTCGATTTCTGGCGCGCGGGCGACACGCTCGCGGCCGGCGAGGTGCGGCCGCTGCGCTTTGCGCCGGGCGGCCGGCTGTCGGCGAGCGTCGATGGCGGCGCGACCGAGCCGGCGCGCCGGATGAAGCTCGCGAGCGACGAGGATCGCGTGGTGGTCAGCCGCACGGTGCTCGACGGCGCGAGCCGCGTGCCGGACGGCTGGGAGATCGTCGACGACAACGCGGCCGTCGTCGCCGCGTGCGCGAACGCGCAGGCCGCGACCGCGGTGCTCGTGTTCCGCTCGCATGCGCAGCTCGAAGCGCTGTGCGCGGACGTGCACGCGCTGCGCCGGCAGTGCGGCGGCGCGCTGAAGATCGCGGTCGTCGAGCGCGGCGAGGTGCTGCGTCAGCAGTTCGAGGTGCTCGTGCTGAGCGTCGGCGCGAACCGGGTCGTCGCGCGCGACCTGCCCGTCTCGCGGATGCAGGCGGCCGTGCACGCGCTGCACGGCCAGCTCTACGCGCGGCCCGTCGCGGCCGACTATCGCGCGGCGCTCGCGGCCGCGCTCGGCGATTCGGTGCTCGGCTATCTGCCGGTCGGCGCGTTCTGCCTGCGGATTCGCGCGGTGCTCGACCGCGGCGCGGTGCTCGCGCTGCCGCACACGCTCGCGAAGCTCACGCTGTTGCCGGGCGTGTCGCACGTCGACGCGCTGCGGCACTGCCGGCCGCGCCGCGCGGGCGACGTCGTGACGGCCGATGCCGCCCACCTGTTCGTGTTCCTGTTCGCGTGCGAGCCGGTCGACGCCGACGATGCGCTCGCGCGAATCTTCGACGTGCCGGTCGATACGCTGTCCGATCGCGTCGTGTGCCTCGGCCAGGGCAGCATCGACACCGAGCTCGATGCGCTGAAGGCCGAGAACCGGCGCGCGCCGATCGCCGACTACAGCGACCTGTTCGCGGCGACGCAACCGGCCGCCGCCGCGCGCACAGCGCCTGCGCCGGCTGGTCCGGGCACGGCGTTGCCCGACGCGAGCGAGGTGAGCGACGCGATCGAGGCGATCGATACCGTCGTCGCGCTCGACGCGATCGGCGTGCCGCAGGCATCCGCGTCCGGCGCCATCGACGCCGTCGACGCGTCGCCGCCGCAACCCGTCATTCCCGCCGCGCGTGCGCGCGGCGCCGTCCGCAGCGCGATGCCGCTGCGCAAGCAGGAGGACGCATGATCGCCGAACTCGTCATCGGCTTCATCGTCGGTGTCGCGATCGCGGTGCCGGTGTGGATCGTCGCGCAGCACCTCGGCATCGGCCGCGGCTTCCACGCGCCGCGCGGCATCGACCGGCGCGACGCGGTGCCGTGCGAGCTCGTGCCGGTCGCGCTGCGCGGCCGCCTGCTGCCGGATGTCGGCGGCGAAGAGGCCGACGAACGCCACGAACGCCACGAACGCGACAGCAAGGCGGCACGATGAAGACGATCGCCCTCACGTCGACGACGGGCGGCGCGGGCCGCACGACGCTGGCCGCCGCGCTCGCGGTGCTGCTCGCGCGCCGCGGCCGGCCGGTCGTCGCCGTCGAATTCGATGCACAGAACCTGATGGGCGCGACGCTCGGCCTCGATACGCTGGCCGAACACGGTCTCGCGCACGGCCTGCTCGGCGGCGCCGAACCGTGGCACGCGCACACGTGGCGCAACGCCGACGGCGTGCTGTTCGTGCCGTACGGGCAGGTCGATGCGGCCGGCGCCGCCGCGTGCGATGCGCGGCTCGCCGCCGATCCGGCGTGGCTCGCGCGCGCGCTCGACGAGATCGCGCTGCCGGCCGACGGCGTCGTGCTGATCGACACCGCGCGCTATCCGTCGCCGCAGGCCGAGCAGGCGATTCGCCGCGCGGACCTGACGCTCGTCGTCGTGCCGCCGGAGCCGGTCGCGTGCGCGACGACGGCCGCGCGGCTCGGCGCGCTGCGGGCCGGCCGCGGCGAACTGCAGATCGTCGTGAACCGGCTGAATCCGGCGCGCGACATGCAGCGCGACGCGCTGGCGATGCTGCGCGCGATCGCGGGGCCGGCGTCGATGCTCGAGCAGCGCGTCCACGTCGACGCGGCGATGCCTGAAGCGCTCGCGCGCGGCAGCTGGATCTTCGACGATGCGCCGTATTCGCAGGCGTCGCACGACCTGAACGGCGTCGCGAACTGGGTCGACACGTGGCTGAAGGCGGCCGTCGCCGGCCGCGCGGGAGCCGCGCGATGAAGGCCGCGCTCGCGTCGCGACTGCGCGCGTTCGGCCGTCGCGCGGCCGACTGGTGCGCGCGCGGCATCGGGCTGCCGGCGGAACGCACGCGGGTGGACTGGTTCGTGCGGCTGTTCTTCCACGCACCGCCGCCCGGCCGCCCCGATCATGTGCGCCGCTGGGTGCGCATTGCGTTCCTGCGGCTCGCGCACGACTGGGGCGTGCTGCAACCGCTCAGCGTGCGCGAATGGCTGTGGCGCGCGATCGTGCGCGCGCCGCGTGCGGCCGACGGCCGGCCCGCGCGCGATCCGCTCGCGTGGTTCGACACGTTCGTCGTGCCCGTCTACGTGGCCGCGCGTGCGGTCGGCCGGCGCGTCAACGCGATGCTCGAGCGTCTGCCGTGGGCGCGCTGGGGCGGCTGGCTCGATGCGCGCGCGAACGGCGTCGGCCGGCGCCGCTGGCTCGCGCCGCTGCTGCTCGTCGCCGGCGCGGTGCTGTGGGCCGCGGCCGGGATGTCGCCGCTGATGCCCGGCGCGCAGTTCGCGTTCTTCGCGATCGTCGCGGTGCTCGCGCTCGCGCTGCGCCGCCTGCCGGGCCATCTGCCGACCCTCGCGCTCGCGTCGCTCGCGCTCCTGGCCACGCTGCGCTACGTGTGGTGGCGCACGACGCAGACGCTCGACTTCCGCAGCCCCGTCGAAGCCGTCGCCGGCTACCTGCTGTACGGCGCCGAAGCCTATACGTGGATGATCCTGCTGCTCGGCTTCGTGCAGACCGCGTGGCCGCTCGACCGGCCGATCGTGCCGCTGCCCGACGATCCGGACACCTGGCCGACCGTCGACGTCTATATCCCGACCTACAACGAGCCGCTGTCGGTCGTGAAGCCGACCGTGTTCGCCGCGCAGAGCATCGACTGGCCGAGCGCGAAGCTGCGCGTGTACCTGCTCGACGACGGCCGGCGCCCCGAGTTCGCGGCATTCGCGGCCGAGGCCGGCATCGACTACCTGACGCGCGACGACAACCTGCATGCGAAGGCCGGCAACATCAACCGCGCGCTGCCGAAGACGCACGGCGACTACATCGCGATCTTCGACTGCGATCACGTGCCGACGCGCTCGTTCCTGCAGACGACGATGGGCGTGTTTCTGCGCGACCCGAAATGCGCGCTCGTGCAGACGCCGCACCATTTCTTCTCGCCCGATCCGTTCGAGCGCAATCTCGGCACGTTCCGCGAGGTCCCGAACGAGGGCAACCTGTTCTACGGCCTCGTGCAGTCGGGCAACGACCTGTGGAACGCGACGTTCTTCTGCGGATCGTGCGCGGTGCTCAAGCGCAGCGCGCTGGAGGAGGTCGGCGGCGTCGCGGTCGAGACCGTGACCGAGGACGCGCACACCGCGCTCAAGCTGCATCGGCGCGGCTATACGTCGGCGTACCTGCCGACCGTGCAGGCGGCCGGCCTCGCGACCGAAAGCCTCGCCGGCCACGTGAAGCAGCGCACGCGCTGGGCGCGCGGGATGGCGCAGATCTTCCGGATCGACAACCCGTTCCTCGGGCGCGGGCTCGGCTTCATCCAGCGGATCTGCTACGGCAACGCGATGCTGCATTTCTTCTACGGGATTCCGCGGCTGATATTCCTGACGATCCCGCTCGCGTACCTGTTCTTCCACCTGTACTTCATCAACGCGTCGTCGTTCGCGCTCGCGAGCTACGTGATCCCGTATCTCGTGCTCGCGAACGTCGCGAACTCGCGGATGCAGGGGCGCTACCGTCATTCGTTCTGGGCCGAGGTCTACGAATCGGTGCTCGCGTGGTACATCGCGCTGCCGACCACCGTCGCGTTCTTCAGCCCGAAGCACGGCAAGTTCAACGTGACCGACAAGGGCGGCAAGATCGACGAAGGCTACGTCGACTGGTCGACCTCGAAGCCGTATCTCGTGCTGTTCGCGCTGAACGTGCTCGCGATCGTCGCGGGCCTGTGGCGGCTCGTGGCCGACCAGGGCGACGAGGCGTCGACGATCCTGATCACGCTCGGCTGGACCGTCTACAACCTCGCGATGCTCGGCGCGGCGCTGGCCGTCGCGCGCGAGACCAAGCAGGTGCGCGTCACGCACCGGATCGCGATGCGCGTGCCGGCGATGCTGCTGCTCGCCGACGGCTCGACCGCCGCGTGCTTCACGAGCGACTACTCGACCGGCGGCCTCGGGCTCGAGGCGGTGCCGGGGCTGTCGCTCGCCGTCGGCGATACGCTGACGGTGTGCGTGACGCGCGGCGACCGCGCGTTTCCGTTCCCGGTGCGCGTGACGCGTGCGACGCCGACCCATGTCGGCGTGAGCTTCGAGGAACTGACGCTCGAGCAGGAGCGGCAGCTCGTGCAATGCACGTTCGGCCGCGCGGATGCGTGGCTCGACTGGCACGAAAGCGCGCGGCCCGACACGCCGCTCGGCGGGCTCAAGGAAGTGCTGCGGATCGGGCTCGACGGTTATGTACGAATGTGGAAGGGTGCGGCGCGCGGCGTGCAGGCCATGCTCGCGCCGAAACTCGATCGCGCGCGCGACTGACGCGGCGCGCATCATGGAGTGGGTTAGATGACGTTCTGGAATCTGTATTTCATCCTGAAGTTCGCGCTGTTCGCGACCGGGCGCCTGCAGCCGTTCTGGCTCGCGAACCTTGCGTTCGCGGTGGCGCTGGTGGCGAGCGCGCCGATCCGGTCGCGTGCGTGGCGCATCGTCCGGCAGGTCGTGGCGATCGCGATCGCGGTGCCGCTGCTCGCGCGCGAGCTGCATGCGCCGCCGCTCGCCCGTCTCGCCGAGGCCGCGCGCGAGGTCAGCACGTTCCGTCTCGACTACTGGATGGAGCTGTTGCCGCGGCTGCTGCCGCCCGTGCTGGCGCTGACGATCGTCGGCGTGCTGATCGTCTATTTCATCGTCAATCGCTGGCTGCGCGTCGCGACGTTCGTGGTGGCCGTGCTGATCGTGATGCCGCTGTGGCAGGCCGGCAGCGGGCTGATGGCGCGCGTCGCCGCGCCGGCGCAGCCGCAGGCGAACGCGGCGGGCGCCACGCGCGTCGACCAGCCCGAGGACCACAACGCGGCGCTCGCGACGTTCCGCGCGCAGGAGTCGCAGCGGCAGGTCGCGTTCGGCCATCTCGGCAGCGATCCGGCCGCGCAGTTCGACGTGATCGTGCTGCACATCTGCTCGCTGTCGTGGGACGACCTCGATGCGGCGAAGGTGCGCAACCATCCGATGCTGAGCCACTTCGACTACCTGTTCACGAACTTCAGCACGGCCGCGAGCTACAGCGGCCCGGCGGCGATCCGCGTGCTGCGCGCGAGTTGCGGGCAGGAAGCGCACGCGGACCTGTACAAGAGCGCGCCGCAGCAGTGCCATCTGTTCTCGCAACTGGCGGGCGCCGGCTACACGGTGCAGTCGCTGCTGAACCACGACGGCCATTTCGACAATTTCCTGCAGGTGATCCACGACAACATCGGCGTGGCCGATGCGCCGATGATCTCGAACGCGGCTGCGCCGGTCGCGATGCATGCGTTCGACGGCTCGGCGATCAAGGACGACTACTCGACGCTCGCGAACTGGTACGCGCAGCGCGCGGCGGTGCCGGGGCCCGTCGCGCTGTACTACAACACGATCAGCCTGCACGACGGCAACCGGGTGGTCGGCAGCGCGCTGACGAGCATCGACTCGTACCCGCAGCGCGCGACGAAAATGATGACCGACTTCGACCGTCTCGCCGACCTGATCGCGCAATCGGGCCGCCGTGCGGTGATCGTGTTCGTGCCCGAGCACGGCGCCGCGTTGCGCGGCGACAAGAACCAGGTCGCGGGGCTGCGCGAGATTCCGACGCCGCGCATCGTGCACGGGCCGGTCGGCGTGCGGCTCGTCGGCTTCACGGGTAACCACGGCGCGACGACCGTGATCGACCAGCCGACCAGTTTCCTCGCGCTCGCGCAGTTGCTGTCCAATCTCGTGTCGAACAGCCCGTTCAAGCCGGGCGCGACGCTCGCGCAATACGCGGCCGATTTGCCGCGCACGCGGATGATCGGCGAGAACGAGGGCACGGTGACGATGCAGACGGCCGCGGGTTACGCGGTGAAAACTCCGGACGGCGTATGGATCGACGAACAGTGACGATTTCCGGCGAAGGCGACGACGATCGCCTGTCGCAACCGAACGACGTGATCGGCCTCGCGCGGCATCTGCCCGCGCTCGATCCCGAGCGCTACGTCGACGAACAGGCGCGTCGCGCGTTCGACGCGTCGCTCGATCGCTGGCCGACGCTCGCGAAGCTGATGGGATTGAAGGCCTGAAGGAACGGCGGCCGGGCAGGGGATCCCCGATTTTAATCAGGCGTGGTTGACACGAAACTAGACCGGTCTATATCATTTGGCGCAGTCCATCGGGCGTACGTCCCAGGCTGTTGCGGCTATTCCGTTGAATAGCCGCGCGAGCCGCGCGTATGTTTATTCGGTAAATGGGCGATAAAAGTCAAATAATGGAGGGTTTATGCGTTCGGCAAGCGCTATTCTCGTGGGGCTGACGGTATTGCTGGTGTCCGGCTGCGCGGGTATCGCCGGCAGCACCAACATGCTGACCGACGACAAGATCAAGTCCAGTACCGCCGGCACGCTGGGGTACTCGCCCGATGAACTCGTCATCGTCAATCGCCGCACCGAAGGGACGAATACCTACGTCAACCTGAAAGCCAGGGACGGCAAGGAGTTCGCGTGCACGATCAACGGCGGCAATCTGCTGTCTTTCGGCATGACGAACCCGCCGGTTTGCAACCGCAAGGGGCAGCCGCGCCAGGGCGGCCCGTTCTCTTGAACGTAAAGGTCGTACGGTCGGCCCTCTGACCGGCGCCGTCGCCAGGGCGGTCCGGCGATCCGCGTCGCAACTGCCGGTGCCGGTCACCGCAGATTCATTGGGTGTTTGTCTCGTATCGGTTGGGGCTGCCATGTCGTATCACATTCGGATCGCGTTTCGAACGGCAGGGCTGTGCGCGGCCATGGTCGCCGCGCTGTCGGGGTGCGCAGGGATGTTGAACGTATCGTCCGGCCCGCAGCCGGAACGCGTGGCGGCGCAGAAGGAAGACGGCGCACGCTATACCCGGACGCTGACGTCGTTCATCGCGCTGGTGTCGAGCGCCCAGTCCTCCACGCCCGACAGTCGCGCCAGCATACTCGACGCTTACCAGCGCGTCCTGTATCAATACTCGGTGGCTGCCGTGAGCTGGGTGCGGCTCGTCCATCCGGCGCTGCAGCCGCTGCCGCCGTCGCTGCAGCCGCTTCCCGCGCCGACGGGCACGCCGACGACGGCCGAGGTCGATCGCGGCTATGAACACGCGCTCGAGATGCGGGTGGCGATGTGGGATATCGGCGAGGCGGCAATCTGGGGGAAGACCTCGAAGATGTCGATCCCCCGCTACCGCGGCACCGCGCCTGCCGTGCCGGTGCCGCCGCCGCTGCCGCCATTCCAGGACGCGCGCGATCCCCGGTATGCGAGGCTGGTTGCGCTGACGAAGCAGGCGGACGACGCGCAGCGCGCGTCGATCGAGCAACAGCGGCAGGTAGAGTCCAAAGCGTTGGCCAACGCGCTTGCCATGGCGAGGGCCGTGCCGTACTCGCCGCCGCAAGCGCAGGCGCAGCCTCAGCAGGAACAGCGCTGGTGTACGCAGTCGGGTGGCGGAGTCGTGGGCCGCGTGCCGTGCTGAGCGCGCATCGCCGGGCGGCCGCGGCCGCCCGTTGCGCGTGGCGTCATGCCTTGCGTTCCGGCTGGCGCGTCCATTCGTTTTCTTCGCCCGGCACCTTGCCGAACGTCTGATCGGCCCACGCGGCACGCGCCGCATCGATCTTCGCGCGTTCGCTCGACACGAAATTCCATTCGATGAAACGCTCGCCCGGCAGGTGCGCGCCGCCGAGCAGCATCACGCGTGCGCCGTTCGTGCTGGCCAGCGCGACGGTCGCGCCCGGTTCGAGCACGGCCATCGTCGCGGGGGCGAGCGGCGTGCCGTCGATGCCGAGGTCGCCGTCGACGAGATATACGCCGCGTTCGTCGTGCTCCGCATCGAGCGCGAGCTGCCCGCCCGGCGCGAATTCCGCATACGCATAGAGCGTCGGCGAGAACACGGCGACCGGCGACGCGCGCCCGAACGCGGTGCCCGCGATCACGCGCACGGTCACGCCGTCGCGCGTGAACGACGGCAGCGTGTCGGCCGCATGGTGAACGAACGCGGGCGCGGTGTCTTCGTGCTCGACCGGCAGCGCGACCCAGGTCTGGATCCCGTGCACCGGCTGCTCGCGCGGCCGATCCTCGTCGGGCGAGCGCTCCGAATGCACGATGCCGCGGCCGGCCGTCATCCAGTTCACGTCGCCCGGCACGATCTTCTGCCGGAAGCCGAGGCTGTCGTGATGCATCAGCGAGCCGTCGAACAGGTAGGTGACGGTCGCGAGCCCGATGTGCGGATGCGGCAGCACGTCGATGCCGCGGCCGGCCGGCAGCACCGCCGGGCCCATCTCGTCGAAGAAGATGAACGGGCCGACGAGGCGTGCGGCGCGCGCGGGCAGCACGCGGCGCACGACGAGGTTGCCGATGTCGCTTTCGCGCGGCGTGAGCAGGGTCTTGATCGAGGCGGACATGACGGGAATCTCGTGACGGGGGCGGGAATACTTAAGCGATCGCCGTGTCGATCGCGATCGGGTGCGTGAGGATCTTGTGCACCGGGCATGCGTTCGCGATCTGCAGCAGGCGTTCGCGCTGCTCGTCGGTCAGGTCGCCGTCGAGCGTGATGCGGCGCACGATCGTGCTGCCCGCGCTGCCCTATTCGTGCGCGAGCTTCACGTGCACTTCGTCGAGCGGCCAGCCTTTTCGTTGCGCAACCATCTTCAGCGTGATCGCGGTGCACGCGCCGAGACTCGACAGCAGCAGCGCGACGGGCGTCGGCGCCGTATCGCCGCCGCCGAGCGACGCGGGTTCGTCGGCGCGCCACTGGTGGACGCCGTCGGTGAAGTGGACGAGGTAATCGACCGGGCCGATGCTCGCTTCGACGGTGAGTTCGCTCATTGAAATTCCAGGTGGGGAAAGGGGGCGGGCCTGCCGGCAGGCCGGACGTCAGGGTTCGAGCAGGCGCTGCAGCCGCAGCTCCTCGAAATCCAGTTCGGATTCTATGCGGTGCAGCACCGCGTCGTCGACCCGGCCGTCGCGATGCAGGCCGAGCAGCGCGTCGCGCGACACGCCGACGAGTTCGAGCTCGACGCGCAGCATCCGCGCGCGCACGTCCGCGGGCTCCGCGCCGTCGCGGTGCGCGCGTTCGTTGAACGCGACGCGGCTGCGGTATTCGGTCAGCAGCCGGTCGAGCGATGCGCGTTCGAGGCCGGCGCCGCGCTGCTCGCGCGCGTCGAGCTCGGCAAGCGCCGCGCCGAACGTGTGCGCGCGCACCGCGTGTTCGGACATCGTGCGGCGCGCGGCCGGGCGCAGTTTCAGCACGCGGATCAGCGGCGCGAGCGTGCCGCCCTGCACGACGAGCGTCGCGATGATCAAGAGGAACGTGCTGAACAGGATCAGGTCGCGGCCCGGGAAATTGGCCGGCAGCGCGATCGCGGCCGCGAGGCTCACGACGCCGCGCATGCCCGACCAGCCGAGCACGACGGCTTCGCGCCACGACCATGCCGCGTGGCCCGCGCGCCGCGCGCGCAGGCGGCCCGGCAGCCACATCGCGACGAACACCCACACGATGCGCGCGCCGATCGCGGCGGCCGTCGCCGGCAGCGCGACCCGCAGGCCGGCCATCAGCACCGCGCCTTCGTGGTTCACGCCCGCGAGGATCGCGTGCAGCGCGAGGCCGATCAGGATGAACACGAGCGCGTCGAGCACGAACACGATCGCTTCCCACGTCGCCTTCGCCTTGATCCGCATGTCGGCGCCGAACACGCGATGCTGGCGCACGCCGAGCACGAGGCCGCAGGTGACGACCGACAGCACGCCGGAACCGTGGACGGCTTCCGCGATCCCGTAGCTGCCCCATGCCATCGCGAACGTCACGACGATGCCGAGCATCGGCTCGCGCAGGCGTTGCAGCACCCAGCACATCGCATGGCCGCACGCGAGGCCGACCGCGATGCCGATCAGCGTGAGCGAGAAGAACAGGCCGGTCGCGCTCGCCGTCGTGATCGACACGGCGAGCGCGGCCGACACGGCCATCTGGTACAGCAGCAGGCCCGACGCATCGTTGACGAGGCTTTCGCCTTCGAGCACCGCGACGAGCCGCGCGGGCAGCGGGTGGCGCTGCAGGATCGCCTTCGCGGCGACCGCGTCGGGCGGCGACACGATCGCGCCGAGCGTGAAGCATGCGGCCCACGGCAACGATGGATTCGCCGCATGCACGGCGAGCGCGACCGCGACGGTCGTGAACGCCACGGCCCCGAGCGCGAGCGACGCGATCGATGCGAGCTCCTGCCGGAATTCCTTCCACGCGGTGTAGAACCCGCTCGACATCAGCAGCGGCGGCAGCACGGCCGCGAGCAGCAGTGCAGGGTCCATGTCGGGTACGCGCTTGCCGGCGACGGCGACCACGCAGCCGCCGAGCAGCAGCACGACGGCCGGCGGAATCGAGATTCGCTCGGCGAGCCAGGTGAGGGCGCCCGCGCCGCAGATCAACAGCAACAGGTAATGGAACAGCTCGACGTTGGTCATGCGTGGCCGGCGGCGATGGGGTAGATCAAGAAGGTTTGCGGTCGTTCGCGGCGCCGCCCGGCAGCGCGCCGAACATGTGCTGGCTGCACTTCGCTTCGCGCCATGCGGCGTTCAGCCGATGGCCGGACAGCATGCGCCGCGCGACGGGCAGGATCTGTTCGCCGGCCAGCATGCCGAGCAGGCCGACGAGCGCGATGACCGGCGGCGCGGGCGAGTTCACGCCGATCGCGCCGTAGATGACGCCGGCAAGGATGCCGGCGAGCAGCGAGAAGACATGGGCTTTCATGATGGGCGTCTCGTGGTCTCGTGATCGGAAAATTGACGGCGACGCGTGCATCGCCGAGGTCCTGGAAGCGTATCGGGTTTACGTGAGGAAAAAAAGGGCGGATTGCCCTTGGTCGACCATCTATTCTGGAATCCGAGTGATTCCATTTTTTGGATGTTCGCGCCAGAGGATTGCGGTTTTAATCAATCGAGACAGACGACGCGGATTCGGCGTCGTACCGACTCGACGCCTCCCGCGTGCGCGGCGAGGCAAGACTCCCTTTCCGTTCAAAGGATGATCACGCCATGAGCAACCCGAAACTTGAAGTACTGACGCCGCAGAACAGCCAGTTGATCTTCATCGATCAGCAGCCGCAGATGGCGTTCGGCGTACAGTCGATCGATCGGCAGACGCTGAAGAACAACGTCGTCGGGCTCGCGAAGGCCGCGAAGGTCTTCAACATTCCGACCACGATCACGACGGTCGAAAGCGACAGCTTCTCGGGCCACACCTATCCCGAACTGCTCGACGTGTTCCCGAACCAGAAGACGCTCGAACGCACGTCGATGAATTCGTGGGATGACCAGAAGGTGCGCGACGCGCTCGCCGCGAACGGCCGCAAGAAGGTGGTCGTGTCGGGCCTGTGGACCGAGGTGTGCAATACGACGTTCGCGCTCTGCGCGATGCTCGAAGGCGACTACGAGATCTACATGGTTGCCGACGCATCGGGCGGCACGTCGCAGGCCGCGCACGATTTCGCGATGCAGCGGATGGTGCAGGCCGGCGTGGTGCCGGTCACGTGGCAGCAGGTCCTGCTCGAATGGCAGCGCGACTGGGCGCGCCGCGACTCGTACGACGCGGTGATGGCAATCGCGAAAGAGCATTCGGGCGCATACGGGATGGGCGTCGACTACGCGTACACGATGGTCCACAAGGCAGCGCAGCGTACCGCGACGCCGCACGAGTCGATTCCGGCCGTGCCGGCGAAGTAACGGGCTGCCGGCCGCGATCGCCGCGCGGGATGCTGTGATCGCGTGCCATCGGCCGTCGCGCGTTCAGGCGGCGGGCAGCGCCCACGGCGCGCGCGAGAAATGTTCGGCGAGGAATTCGAGCAGCACCGTCACGCGCGCGGCGCGCAGCATGCCGGGCGGCGTGACGAGGTTCACGTTGATGTCCGCGATCTTCCAGTCGCTCATCACTTCCTCGAGTTCGCCGCGCTGCAGTTCGTCCCACACCAGGAACTCGGGCTGAAGCGCGAGGCCGTGCCCCTCGATGAGCGCGGGCACGATCACGTCGGCGTTGTTGGAGCGGATGCGTCCGTGCACGTTCACGCCGAAGTCGTCGCCCGATGCCGGGTGACGAAAGCGCCAGTACTCGGGCGTCGGCAGGTTCGTGTAGGTGAGGCACACGTGCTGTTCGATGTCGCGCGGATGCGCGGGCCGGCCGTGCCGGTCGAGGTACGCGGGCGACGCGACGAGCGGCCGGCGCACCGCGCACAGCCGGCGCGAGCGCAGCGACGAATCGCTCAACTCGGCGATCCGGATCGCGACGTCGAAGCCGCCGGACACGATGTCGACGATGTGGTCGGTGAGCACGAGATCGACGTCGACGCGCGGATAGCGCTCGAGAAACGCGGGCAGTACCGGCGACAGATGGCGCAGCCCGAACGACATCGGCGCGTTCACGCGCACGAGGCCGTGCGGTTCCAGCGCTTGCGCGGTGGCCTCGCTCTCGATCAGTTCCGCATCGGCGAGCAGGCGGATCGCGCGGTCGCGCAGCAGTTCGCCGGTCGGCGTGAGCGACAGCTTGCGCGACGTGCGGTACAGCAGCATCGCGCCGAGACGCTTTTCGAGGCGCGCGATCGCCTTCGACACGGTGGGTTGCGATATGCCGAGCAGGTCGGCCGCTTTCGCGAACGAACCCGTCTCCGCGACGCGCGCGAAGATGGCCCAGGCCTCGAGATCAGGAAGGTATTGCATGGTCGGAGCGGATGGCAGGGAAGCGAAACGGATGCGTTGCGCCGCGCAGGCGGCGTCGCGATGCCGATGATTCTAATCCGGCCGGGAGAAAAAATCGTTATGGAATCTTATCTAATTTCATTGGGCGCCGGCCTGCTGATCGGCGTCGTGTACAGCGTGATCAAGGTCCGCTCGCCCGCGCCGCCGCTGATCGCGCTGATAGGCCTCGCCGGCATGCTGATCGGCGCGCAGGCCATCGGCGCCATCCGCCACTGGCTCGGCTTCTGACCGCATCGAGGAGATGTCAATGAGCGCAACCGATACTCAACCCGATCTGATCCTGCACAACGGGCACATCACGACGCTCGACCGCGCGAACCCGGTCGCGACCGCCGTCGCGATCAAGGACGGCCGCTTCGTCGCCGTCGGCAGCGAAGCGGACGTGATGCCGCTCGCGGGCCGCGCGACGAAGGTGGTCGATCTCGGCGGCCGCGGCGTGCTGCCGGGTCTGATCGACAACCACTGCCACGTGATTCGTGGCGGACTGAACTACAACATGGAACTGCGTTGGGACGGCGTGCCGTCGCTTGCGCTCGCGATGGAGATGCTCAAGCAGCAGGTCGCCGTGACGCCCGCGCCGCAGTGGGTGCGCGTGGTCGGCGGCTTCACCGAACACCAGTTCGTGGAGAAGCGGCTGCCGACGATCGAAGAACTCAATGCGGTCGCGCCGGACACGCCGGTGTTCATCCTGCACCTGTACGATCGCGCGTTGCTGAACGCGGCCGCGCTGCGTGTCGTCGGCTATACGAAGGACACGCCGGAGCCGCCGGGTGGCACGATCCTGCGCGATGCCGCGGGCAACCCGACCGGCCTGCTGCTCGCGAACCCGAACGCGACGATCCTCTACGCGACGCTCGCGAAGGGGCCGAAGCTGCCGTTCGAGTATCAGTACAACTCGACGCGCCATTTCATGCGAGAGCTGAACCGGCTGGGCGTGACGGGCGTGATCGACGCGGGCGGCGGGTCGCAGAATTACCCCGACGATTACGAAGTGATCCGCAAGCTGCACGACGCGGGCGAGATGACGATCCGGATCGCGTACAACCTGTTCACGCAGAAGCCGAACGCGGAGAAGGAAGACTTCGTGAACTGGACGAAGAGCGTCAAGTACCACGACGGCACCGACTACTTCCGCCATAACGGCGCCGGCGAGATGCTGGCGTTTTCCGCGGCCGACTTCGAGGATTTTCGCGTCGCGCGTCCGGACCTGCCCGCGCAGATGGAGGACGATCTCGAAGGCGTCGTGCGCGTGCTCGCGGAAAACCGCTGGCCGTGGCGCATGCACGCGACCTATGACGAAACGATCAGCCGCGCGCTCGACGTGTTCGAGAAGGTCAACGAGGACATTCCGCTCGAAGGGCTGAACTGGTTCTTCGATCACGCGGAAACGATCACCGAGCAATCGATGGACCGGATCGCCGCGCTCGGCGGCGGGATCGCGGTGCAGCACCGGATGGCGTACCAGGGCGAATACTTCGTCGAGCGCTACGGCGCGCAAGCCGCGGAGGCGACGCCGCCGGTCGCGAAGATGCTCGCGAAGGGGCTCAAGGTGTCGGCCGGCACCGACGCGACGCGCGTCGCGTCGTACAACCCGTGGGTGTCGCTTGCGTGGCTCGTGACGGGCAAGACGGTGGGCGGCATGCGCATGTATCCGCAGCGCAACCTGCTCGATCGCGAAACCGCGCTGCGGATGTGGACCGAGTACGTGACGTGGTTCTCGAACGAGGAAGGCAAGAAAGGGCGCATCGCGGTCGGGCAGCTTGCCGACCTGGTGGTCCCGGATCGCGATTTCTTCGGGTGCGCGGAGGACGATATCGCCGCCACGACCGCGTTGCTGACGGTGGTCGACGGGAAGATCGTGTGGGGCGCGGGGCCGTTCGCGTCGCACGACGCGCCGATCCCGCCGGCGATGCCGGACTGGTCGCCGGTGCGCGAGTTCGGCGGCTATGGCGGCTGGGGCGCGACGCAGCGCAACGGCGCGCCGCTGCAACGCGCGGCGGCCGCCGCGATGTGCGCCTGCGCGAACGAATGCAACGTTCACCAGCATGCGCACGCGAGCGCATGGGCCAGCACGTTGCCGACCTCGGATGCGAAGGGCTTCTGGGGCGCGTTCGGCTGTTCGTGCTGGGCGATCTGACATGGCGACGCGCACCGTCTACCGCACCCCCGCGTGGATCCGCGCGCTGCTCGCGCAACCATGGGTCCTGCCGCTCGCGCGCGTCGCGCTGGTGTCCGCCTATCTGCTCGGCGGCGTCGCGAAGGCGCTGGACTTCCCCGCCGCGGTCGCGGAGCAGGCGCATTTCGGCCTGCAGCCGGCCGCGCTGTGGGCGGCGCTCGCGATCGCGGTCGAGATCGCCGGCTCGCTGTGCGTGGTGTTTCGCCGTTTCACGTGGCTGGGCGCCGGCAGTCTCGGTATGCTGACGCTCGTCGCGATGTGCGTGGCGAACGATTTCTGGAACCGTTCGGGCGCCGAACACTTCATCGCGCTCAACAGCTTTTTCGAGCATCTCGGGCTGATCGCGGCACTCGTGCTCGCGACCGTGCTCGACGATGCGCGGCAATCGGCCGATGATGGCCGTTCCATTCGATGACGATGCAACAACCAGGAAACCCTGCGATGAAATTTGTTCGTTCCGTGCTGCTCGCCGCGATGTTCGCGGGCGGCCTCGCCGTCGCGCCCGTGACGTTCGCGAAACCGCCGGCGCCGCCCGCGGTCGTGCCGACGGTGGCGGTCGGTCCGCAGTACGACACGACGCACGTGTGCGTCGCACCGGAAGACTTCGATCGCTTCACCGACAGCTTCGTCGCGACGTTCGGCGGCAAGAAGTCGAAGCAGGGCGTGTTCCAGGTCACGCCCACGCCGAGCCAGACGATGTCGCAACTCGTGCTGACGCCGGTCGGCACGATCTCGGTGTTCGGCTTCAAGACGCCGATCCCGTATCCGTTCTGCGCGGAACGCACCGGCTATCTTGTGACCGACATGGACGTCGCGGTGAAGTCCGCGCGCGAGCACGGCGCCGACGTGATCGTCGACACGTTCCCCGATCCGATCGGTCGCGACGCGATCGTCACATGGCCGGGCGGCGTGAACATGCAGCTGTACTGGCATACGCAGGCGCCGAATTACGACGCGCTGCAGACCATCCCCGAGAATCGCGCGTACGTGTCGCCGCAAAGCGTCCGCAAGTTCGTGCACGACTTCGTCAAGTTCTCGAAAGGCAAGGTGGTGTCCGACAACCTGAAGGCGCCGGGCATCGAGATCGGCCGGCCCGACGATACGTACCGCCGCATTCGGATCGAATCCGGCTTCGGCAAGATGACCGTGCTGGTGACCGACGGCCATCTGCCTTACCCGTTCGGGCGCGAGATGACCGGCTACGAGGTGCCCGATCTCGCCGCGACGCTGAAGCAGGCCGAAGCCGCGGGCGTGACCGTGCTCGTGCCGCCGTTCAAGTCGGACGGCCGCGACGCGGCGCTCGTGCAGTTCCCCGGCGGCTACGTCGCCGAGATCCACGCGAGCGCGGCGCGATGAAGCACGAGGACACGATTCTCGCCGCGGTGGCCGGCTTCGTCGATACGCTGAGCTTCGTCGCGCTGTTCGGGCTGTTCACCGCGCACGTGACCGGCAACTTCGTGCTGATCGGCGCGGGCCTCGCGGGCTTCGGGCAGGGCGTCATACTGAAGCTCAGCGTGTTTCCGGCGTTCGTGTGCGGCGTGATCGCGAGCAGCCTGATCGCGCGGTCGATGGCCGCGCGGCCCGCGTGGCAGGGCACGCGCGTGCTGCACACGGTGCAGGCCGTGCTGCTCCTCGGCTTCTGCGCGGCCGGCGTGTGGGCGACGCCCGTCACGCAGCCCGACAGCGTGGCGGCGCTCGTGGCCGGCATCGTCGGCACGTTCGCGATGGGCGTGCAGAATGCGCATCCGCGCGTGATCGCCCGCGCGGGCGGCGTGCCGAACACGGTGATGACCGGCAACGTCACGCAGGCGATTCTCGACGCGGTCGACATGCTGTCGCCCGGCACGGCGGACAGCGTGCGCGCCACCGCACGCGCACGCTTCGCGAAGATGCTGCCGGCGATCGTCGCGTTCGCGCTCGGCGCGGCGGGCGGTGCGCTCGGGTTCCGCTACGTCGGGTTCCTGGCGCTGCTGGTGCCCGTCGGCGCACTCGCGACGCTTGCGCTGTGCGCCGCGCAAGCGGCCGGTACCCCGACGCAGGAGCGTGCATGATCGAGCGGCGCAGGCGACGCCACGGCCGCCGCTTCGAGCGGGCCGCCCGCGCGTCGATCGTCGCGGGCCTGCTGTGCGCGGGCGCCAACGCGGCGTTCGCGGAAACGGTGGCTGCGTCGACTTCGACCTCGACGTCGACGCAAGAACCGGTACCGGCCTCGACGTCCGCGGCGACCACCGCATCGACGTGCACCGCCAAACGCCCGACCGTCCTGTTCAACCGCTGGCAGGAAGACTGGTCGGTGCTCGCGAGTCCCTGCGTGCCGCACGAGCCGCTCGACGGGCTCAAATACATCCCGCTCGGCCACGATCCGCAATCCTATCTGTCGCTCGGCGTGAACCTGCGCGAGCGGCTCGAGACCAACGACGCGCCGCTGTTCGGCATCGGCGCCGCGCAATCGGATACGTACGTGATCCAGCGTGTCGAAGTGCATGCCGACGCGCATCTCGGCCCGCACTGGCAGTTCTTCGCGCAATTGCAGGACGCACGCGCGTTCGGCAAGAACACGGTGTCTCCGGTCGATAAAAACCCGCTCGATCTCGAACAGGCGTTCGCGACCTACACGGGCGCGCTCGGCGGCGGCACGGTCAAGTTCCGCGTCGGCCGGCAGGAGATGGCGTTCGATTTGCAGCGCTTCATCGCCGCGCGCGACGGCCCGAACGTGCGGCTGGCGTTCGATGCGGTGTGGGCCGATTACGAACACGGCAAGTGGCGCTTCATCGGCTATGCGACGCAGCCGGTGCAGAACCGCAACGCGTCCGATTTCGACGACGTGTCGAATCGCGACCTCACGTTCAGCGGCGTGCGCTTCGAGCGACAGTCGGTCGGGCCGGGCGACCTGTCCGGCTACTGGTCGCGCTACAACCGCAGCAGCGCGCGTTTCCTCGATGCGAGCGGCCCCGAGCATCGCGACGTATGGGACGTTCGCTACACGGGCACGCACGGGCGCTTCGACTGGGATCTCGAGACGATGCTGCAGACCGGCACGGTCGGCAACGCCACGATCGGCGCGTGGGCCGTCGGTTCGATCGCCGGCTACAGGCTCGACGCGCCGTGGTCGCCGCGCATCGCGCTGCAGGTCGACGCGGCGTCGGGCGACCGGCATCCGCACGACGGCCGCGTCGGCACCTTCAATCCGCTGTTTCCGAACGGCTATTACTTCACGCTGGCCGGCTATACGAGCTACGCGAACCTGATTCACGTGAAGCCGTCCGTGACGCTGAAACCGTCGGCGAGCCTGTCGCTGCTCGGCGCACTGGGCTTCCAGTGGCGCGAGACGACCGGCGACGCCGTCTATCAGCAGCCGAGCATCCCGGTGCCGGGCACCGCGGGCAAGGGCGGCCTGTGGACGGGCATGTACGTGCAGTTGCGCGCGGACTGGACGATCGCCGCGAACCTGATCGGCGCGGTGGAGGCCGTGCACTTCCAGGTCGGCGACGCGATCCGGCAGGCGGGCGGGCACAACGCGGATTACGTGGGCGTCGAGCTGAAGTACGGCTGGTGACGGCGGCGCGCGGCCACCCGCGCGCGGCATGAAAAAGGGCAGCCCCGCGAACGGCGGGGCTGCCCTTCGTTCGTCCGGGCCGGCAGCATGGGCCGGCCCGTTCGCGGTGACGGCGATGCCGTTACAGGTTCGGCGACAGCGCGAGCGCGTTCGTCAGGTCGCCCATCGGCTGCGCGCCGTTCGCCTTCAGCGCGTCGTCGCGCTGCTGCAGGCCCGCGAGGCGCGGCAGCGAGAAGCGGCGCGTGATGAAGCGCAGGATCGAGCCCGTGTCGTACTGCGTGTGGTCGACGAAGCCCTTCTTCGCATACGGCGACACGATCAGCGCCGGAATGCGCGTGCCCGGGCCCCAGCGATCGGCATTCGGCGGCGTCGCATGATCCCAGAAGCCGCCGTTTTCGTCGTACGTGACGACCACGACCATGTTCTTCCACTGCGGGCTGGCCTGCAGGTGCGCGATCACGTCGGCGATGTGCTGATCGCCGGACGTGACGTCCGTGTAGCCCGGGTGCTCGTTCAGGTTGCCTTGCGGCTTGTAGAACGTGACCTGCGGCAGCGCGCCCGCATCGATCGCCTTGATGAACTCGGCGCCGTTCGCGCCGCCGTCGAGCAGATGCTGCGCACGGCTCGCGGTGCCCGGCGCCTGGTTCGCGAAGTAGTTGAACGGCTGGTGGTGCGGCTGGAAGTTCGGCGTCGACAGGTCGGCGCCGTAGATCACGTTCGACGTGCCGTTCTGGCTCGCCTGCAGCGCCTGGCCCCACGCGCCGGAATACCACGCCCACGACACGCCCGCGTTGGTCATCAGGTCGCCGATGTTGGTCGCCGTCTGCGGCGGCATCGTCGACGGATTGGCCGGGTCGGCGAGCAGCGGGTCGCCGCCCGCGGCCGCCTTGTTGCCGCTTGGCTGATACGCCGGCTGCATCGTGTTGATGCCGTAGAAGTCGGGCGTCAGCGCGCCGTCGTTGACGAACTTCGGCGGGCCGCTCAGCGCGGAAGCCGGCGAGTTCGTCGCGACCTTCAGCGACTTGCCGTCAGCATTCAGGACTGCGATCTTGCCGGCCGCCGGGCTCTTGTCGGCGTTCGGGTAGTACGGCGCGCACGCGCAGACCAGGTACTGGTGGTTCAGGAACGAACCGCCGAACGCGCCCATGAAGAAGTTGTCGGCGAGCACGTACTGCTGCGCGATCTTCCACAGCGGCAGCTTCGACGGATCGGCCGTGTAGTGACCCATCGTCAGGCCGCCGGCATCGGTCCACGCGGCGTACATGTCGTTCTTGCCGCCGTTGATCTGCATCTGGTCCTGGTAGAAGCGGTGCACGATGTCGCGCGTCGCGATGCTCATCGACTGGTTGAAGCCTTTCGGATCGTCGATCGCGAACGGCGCGTTCGGCAGGTTCGCCGTCATCGCCTCGGTCACCGCCGGCGTGATGCCGGTCGCGGTCAGGCCGCCCCAGATCTTCGGCAGCGTCGCCATCGTCGAGCCGTCGCGGTCCTTCTGCACCGAGTTCGCGGCCGTCGCGTTCTGCAGACCGTTCGCGCCCGGGAAGTTGCCGTACAGGTTGTCGAAGCTGCGGTTTTCCGCGTAGATCACGACGACGTTCTTGACGGCCGACAGGCCCTGCTGCGTGACGTCGTCGCCGCCGCAGGCGGTGAGGCTGAGCGCGGCCGCGAGGGCGATCGGCGTGTAGCGAATCCAGGCGTGCTTCTTCATGCGATGTTCTCTCTCATTCGTCGTTGGTCGCGTGTGGGAACCGGGGTGGCGGGAGGGCCGGCGCACGAACCTCGCGGTACCGCCCGGCTGCGCGCATTATCTGGAACCGATTTGACAGCCGGGTGTAGGGGCGCTTTCAATTGACTGTCGGTGGAACGTCATTGAACGGTCACGGAACTGACATAAGCTCCGGCCGATTGCCCACCGCTACCCGAACAACGAATGCACACCCTGCTGAAATCCTTCGCGTTCGCGCGATCGCTGATCCCTGCCGCGGCGACGCTCGCGGTGGCCGGCGCGCTCGCGGCGCTCGCCGGTTGCGATGCGCAGCCCGGCACGACTGCGTCGGCCGCGTCCGTCGTACCGGCGGCCCAGGCCGCGCCGGTCACCCCGGCGGTCGCGCCGGCCGGCCAGCCGCAGACGCGCGCGCAGGTATTCGAGGGCGTGAAGCAGATGACGGCGCTCGGCAAGCAATTGTTCTTCGATCCGTCGCTGTCCGGGTCCGGCAAGCTCGCTTGCGCGTCGTGCCACAGCGCCGAGCATGCGTTCGGGCCGCCGAACGCGCTGTCGGTGCAGCTCGGCGGCGACGACATGCACCGTACCGGCTTTCGCGCGGTGCCGTCGCTGAAGTACCTGCGCGGCATCCCGCCGTTCAGCGAGCACTTCCACGATTCGCCGGACGAAGGCGACGAAAGCATCGACGCCGGTCCGACCGGCGGGCTGACCTGGGACGGTCGCGTCGATACGCGCGATGCGCAGGCGCGCATTCCGCTCACGTCGCCGTTCGAGATGAGCAGTTCGCCCGCACGGGTCGCGAAGGCGGTTCGCGCCGCGTCGTATGTCGATGCATTCCGCAAGGCGTTCGGCGACACGGTGCTCGGCGACGACCAGGCGACGTTCAATGCGGTGCTGCGCGCGCTCGACGCATTCCAGCAGCAGCCGGCGCTGTTCGATCCGTACACGAGCAAATACGACGCGTATCTGGCCGGCCACGCGCAACTCACGCCCGCGGAGCTGCACGGGCTGCAGCTGTTCAACGACGAGAAGAAGGGCAACTGCGCGAGCTGTCACATCAGCCAGCGCACGCTCGAAGGCGGCCCGCCGCAGTTCAGCGATTTCGGGCTGATCGCGATCGCGGTGCCGCGCAACCGCGCGCTGCCCGTCAATCGCGACCCGCGCTTCCACGATCTCGGCGCATGCGGCCCCGAACGCACCGACCTGAAGGGGCGCGACGAATTCTGCGGGCTGTTCCGCACGCCGTCGCTGCGCAACGTCGCGCTGCGCAAGACGTTCTTCCACAACGGCGTCTATCACTCGCTCGAGGACGTGATGCGCTTCTACGTCGAGCGCGACATCCATCCGGAGAAGTTCTACCCGGTCGTGCACGGCAAGGTGCAGATCTACGACGATTTGCCGAAGCGCTACTGGCCGAACATCAACCGCGAGCCGCCGTTCGACCGCAAGCGCGGCGACCCGCCGGCGCTGAACGCAGCCGAGATCAAGGACGTGATCGCGTTCCTCGGCACGCTGACTGACGGATATCAGCAAACGGGTGCGTTAGCCAAGCCGTAGAAGGCGTTCACTGCAGCACGCATGCTATGCTCGCTCGCTGACGGGCGTGGCGCATGCCGGAGGGCCGGCCCCCGGTTCGCCGGCATGCGCCACGCCGTTCGATCGAACATCCAAGGAGAAAAACATGTCGATGCGTGCATCCCTTTCCGTCGTCACGCGCGTGCTGGCCGGCGCCGCGTGCGCAGCCGCGATGCTGCCTGCCCATGCACAGAACAACCTGAACTTCCTGAACGACACGCCGATCAGCTATTTCAGCAAGACCGATCGCGCGTCGCTGTCCAAGGCGGTCGTGCAGGCGCGCGACGAAGGCAAGGACGGCGAAACCACGGCATGGCAGAGCAGCGGCCGCGGCACGCAGATCGACGCGAAGCTCACGCCGAGCACGACCGAGACGGACGGCAAGACCTGCCGCGAAATCGCGACCGAAATCACCGCGAAGGGCCAGACGATGACGCTCAAGCCCGTCTACTGCAAGACGGCCGCGGGCAAGTGGCAGCTGCAGAAGCGCTGAGCACGCACGTGACGAAGCGGGGCGGCGCGCCGCGCACGGTGTCGTGCGGCGTCGTGATCCTCGATGCGGATGGCCGCGTGTTCCTCGCGCACGCGACGGACACCACGCACTGGGACATCCCGAAGGGGCAGGGCGAACCGGGCGAGACGCCGGCCGACGCCGCGCTGCGCGAACTGCTCGAGGAAACCGGCATCGAGCTCGCGCCGGCGCGCTTGCTCGATCTGGGCCGCTTCGCGTACCGGCACGACAAGGATCTGCACCTGTTCGCGGTGCAGGTGGCCGACGGCGAGATCGATCCCGCGCAGTGCACGTGTACGTCGCTGTTTCCGAGCCGTCGCGACGGCTCGATGATTCCCGAGATGGACGCGTACCGCTGGACCGTGCCGGGCGACGTCGACACCTATGCGAGCCGCAGTCTCGCGCGGCTGTTTCGTACGAAGCTGTCGCTGGTGGAGTTGCATCGGCGATTGTCGGGTGCGTGAACGGGCGCCGCGGCTTCCACGCCTGCCGTCCTTCGGCGCACGCCCATGAAAAAACCGGCCCTGGAGCCGGTTTTTTCATGGGCGGGCAGCGGGGCGGCTTGCGAAGCCGCCCGCCGCCGCGCGGAGCAGGCCGTCAGGCCGGCTTGCCCCAGCTGTCGCGCAGCCCGACGATCCGGTTGAACACCGGCTTGCCCGGCTTCGAATCGACACGGTCTGCAACAAAGTAGCCGTGGCGCTCGAACTGCAGGCGCGTTTCCGGCGCGACATCGCCGTTGCCCGGCTCGACGTACGCCTGCACGATCTTCTTCGAATCGGGGTTCAGCGCCTCGAGGAAGTTCGCGCCGCCCGCGTCCGGGTGCGGCTCCTTGAACAGGCGGTCGTAGATCCGCACTTCGGCCGGCTGCGCGTGCTTCGCGCTGACCCAGTGGATGTTGCCCTTGACCTTGTACGTGTTCGCGCCTTCGGTGCCCGACTTGCTGTCCGGGAAGTAGTTGCAGTGCACGGCCGTCACGTTGCCGTCGGCGTCCTTGTCGAAGCCCGTGCATTCGATCACGTAGCCGTAGCGCAGGCGCACCTTGTTGCCCGGGAACAGCCGGAAATAGCCCTTCGGCGGATTCTCGACGAAATCCTCGCGCTCGATCCACAGCTCGCGCGAGATCGGGAACGTGCGCACGCCGCGGTCCGGATGGTGCGGATGCACGGGCGCCGTGCACGCTTCCTCGAGGTCTTCCGGATAGTTGTCGATCACGAGCTTCAGCGGATCGAGCACCGCGACCGTACGCGCGGCCTTGTCGTCGAGGTCGTCGCGCAGCGCGCCTTCGAAGATGCTCATGTCGATCCACGAATCGATCTTCGTCACGCCGATCCGCTCACAGAACAGGTGGATGCTCTCCGGCGTGAAGCCGCGGCGGCGCACGCCGACGATCGTCGGCATCCGCGGGTCGTCCCAGCCGTCGACGTGGCCTTCGGTGACGAGCTGCAGCAGCTTGCGCTTGCTGGTGATCGCGTACGTGAGATTCAGCCGCGAGAATTCGATCTGTTGCGGCAGCGGACGCGCGAACACGCCGGCTTCCGCGAGTTCGTTCAGCACCCAGTCGTACAGCGGGCGGTGATCCTCGAATTCGAGCGTGCACAGCGAGTGCGTGATGCCTTCGAGCGCATCCGAGATGCAGTGCGTGTAGTCGTACATCGGATACACGCACCAGGCGTCGCCGGTGCGGTAGTGGTGCGCGTAGCGGATCCGGTAGATCACCGGGTCGCGCATGTTCATGTTCGGCGACGCCATGTCGATCTTTGCGCGCAGCACGTGCTCGCCTTCCTTGAACTCGCCGGCCTTCATGCGGCGGAACAGGTCGAGGTTTTCCTCGGGCGAGCGGTCCCGGAACGGCGACGGCTTGCCGCCTTCGGTCAGCGAGCCGCGATTCGCGCGCATTTCGTCGGCGCTCTGGCTGTCGACGTACGCCTTGCCGCGCTGGATCAGCAGCTCGGCGAACTCGTACAGCTTGTCGTAGTAGTCGCTCGCGAAATACTGGTGATCGACCGCGTCCTTGCGCCAGTCGAAACCGAGCCAGCGCACCGCGTCGACGATCGAGTCGACGTATTCGACGCTTTCCTTTTCCGGGTTCGTGTCGTCGAAGCGCAGGTGGCACACGCCGCCGTAGTCGCGCGCGACGCTGAAGTTCAGGCAGATGCTCTTCGCGTGGCCGATGTGCAGATAGCCGTTCGGCTCGGGCGGGAAGCGCGTCTCGACGCGGCCGCCCCATTTGCCGGTGCGGTTGTCGTCGTCGATGATGTTGCGAATGAAATTGGAAGCCGCGGGGGCGTCGTTGCGTTCGGTGCTCATGCGGTTGGCGTCAGGGTTGTGTCGGCGCGTCGCGCCGGTTTAATCCTGTAATTCTACCTGACCGGGGTCCCTCCCGCGCGGGCTGCCGGTCGGGCGTCGTCCGCTCGCGATGTGTATCGCAATATATCGAGTGTGTGTCGGCTGTAACACGACGTAAATCGGATTGCCGCCGCCGTTCGGCTTTTCCTATGATGCCTTCACCGAATCAATGCCGCCATTCGCGATTTTTGCGGGCGGGAGGAAGCCAATAATCATGATGAAGAAGACCACTTTTCTGGTTCGTACCGCGGTGATCGTCGCGGCCCTGTCGCAACTCGGCGCCTGCGCGATGACGCATACGCAGCGTAACGCCGGGATCGGCGCGGCCGCGGGCGGCGCGCTCGGCTACCTGATCACCGGCGGCCCGGTCGGCACGGTGGCCGGCGCGGCGGCAGGCGGCCTGGTCGGCGCCGGCGTACGCTGATTCACGCCGGCGGGGCGCTCGCGACGCGGGCGCATCCGACCGCCGGCCCCGGTCGTGACACTTGCCTCACCGCGTCACGACCCGCTCGAAGGTCACGCACATCCCCCGGATTTTGACAGGCACCATCAGGGAGAGGCGGGTGTGCGACACTGCGTCGACGCTACAACACGATTCCATTCGTCGACGAACCTTTCCATGACCGACCCCGTCGTTTTCGTCTTGCCGGGCTACGCCAATTCGGGCCCGCTTCACTGGCAGAGCCGCTGGGAGCGCACCGATCCGCGTTTCGTGCGGATTGCGATGCCGGACTGGAACCACGCGTTTCGCAACGGCTGGTGTCGCGCGCTCGACCGCGCGGTCGAAGCCGCGCGCGGGCCCGTGCTGATCGCCGGCCACAGCCTCGGTACGCTGACCGCCGCGTGGTGGGCGACGCGCTACGCGCGGCCGGCCGCGCTCGCGAAAGTGCGCGGCGCGCTGCTCGTTGCATTGCCCGATCCGGCCGGGCCGGTGTTTCCGGCTGACGCGCACGGCTTCGGCCCGGTGCCGCACGAGCGGTTGCCGTTTCCGACCTGCGTGGTCGCGAGCAGCGACGATCCGTACGGTTCGCTCGCGTTCGCGCGCGGCTGCGCGCATGCGTGGGGCAGTGCGTTCCGCGACATCGGCCCGCGCGGCCACATCAACGCGGACAGCGGACTCGGCGACTGGCCGCAAGCGCGTGGCTGGCTCGATGCGATGGCGCGCTAACCTGTCGACTCCGTAGATCCCATTGGTTCGAGTGGCGCGTTCGATCGGCGTATCCGTCGCAGGCGATCGCCGGGCATGCCACCGCGTGCGAACGCAGCCATCGCGACGCCGTCACCCGAACCGCGCTCAGATCGCCTGCTTCGCCTTCAACGCGGCGATCCGCACGTCGTCGTAGCCGAGCATGTCGCGCAGCACGGCTTCCGTCTGCGCGCCGAGCAGCGGCGGGGCCGTGCGCGCGTCGGGCGGCGTCGCGCTCATCCGGATCGGGTTGCGCACGAGCTTCACGTCCGCGCCGCACGGATGCGGCAGCGAGACCTGCATCCCGCGCGCGATCACCTGTTCGTTGTCGAACACCTCGTCGAGATCGTTGATCGGCCCGCACGGCACGCCGGCCGCTTCGAGCGCCCCGATCCAGTCGGCCTTGTCGCGCGCCTTCACCATCTCCGCGAGAATCGGCACCAGCGTGTCGCGGTGACGCACGCGCGACGGGTTCGTCGCGAAGCGCTCGTCGTCGGCCAGCCCGGGCCGCCCGCCCGCTTCGACGAACTTGCGGAACTGCCCGTCGTTGCCGACCGCGACGATGATCCAGCCGTCGCGCGTCTGGAACGTCTGGTACGGCACGATGTTCGGGTGCGCGTTGCCCCAGCGCACCGGCGGCTTGCCGCTCGCGAGGAAGTTGGTGTTCATGTTCGCGAGCAGCGCGACCTGCACGTCGAGCAGCGCCATGTCGATGTACTGGCCTTCGCCCGTGCGGTCGCGGTGCGCGAGCGCGGCGAGCACGGCGATCGTCGAATAGAGGCCGGTCGCGAGATCGGCGATCGCGACGCCGGCCTTCTGCGGGCCGCCGCCCGGCTCGCCGTCGCGTTCGCCGGTGATGCTCATGAAGCCGCCGATCCCCTGCACGATGAAGTCGTAGCCCGCGCGATGCGCGTACGGGCCGGTCTGGCCGAAGCCGGTGACCGAGCAGTAGACGAGATCGGCCTTCACCGCCCGCAGCGAGTCGTAATCGAGCCCGTACTTCTTCAATTGCCCGACCTTGTAGTTCTCGAGCACGACGTCGCTTTGCGCGGCAAGCTCGCGCACGATCTGCTGGCCTTCCGGCGTCGCGATATCGACCGTCACCGAGCGTTTGTTGCGGTTCGCCGCGAGGTAGTACGCGGCTTCGGCGGTATCCGCGCCGTCCGCGTCCTTCAGGTACGGCGGCCCCCAGTGGCGCGTGTCGTCGCCGGCGCCCGGGCGCTCGACCTTGATCACATCCGCGCCGAAATCGGCGAGGGTCTGCGCGCACCACGGGCCCGCGAGCACGCGGGTCAGGTCCAGCACGCGGATATGGCTCAGGGCACCCATCGTCGAATCGTCTCCTTTCATGGCGGGCCTGCGTTGACGGGCAAGGCCGATTGGCATGTCGAGCATCTTAAGGCGAATCGGCCGCGCGGGTGGCCCAGGCCCATTGCCCGGAGGGCCGGGCCGCCTTGCCGGCGCTTTGCCCGGAAGCCGGCCCCGATCCCGTATAATCGATCGTTTCCGAATCCATGCCGCCGCGCGCCCCGCCTGGGGCGCCGGCGTTTGAAGCCGTCTTTGCCAGACTGTCCCCGCACGCCATGAAAGCTGCCGAAATCCGCGAGAAATTCCTCAAATTCTTCGAATCGAAGGGCCACACGATCGTCCGCTCGTCGAGCCTCGTGCCCGGTAACGACCCCACGCTGATGTTCACGAACTCGGGCATGGTCCAGTTCAAGGACGTCTTCCTCGGCACGGACCCGCGCCCGTACTCGCGCGCCACGACGGCGCAGCGCAGCGTGCGCGCGGGCGGCAAGCACAACGACCTCGAGAACGTCGGCTACACGGCGCGCCACCACACGTTCTTCGAGATGCTCGGCAACTTCTCGTTCGGCGACTACTTCAAGCACGACGCGATCAAGTTCGCGTGGGAGCTGCTGACCACGGTCTACCAGCTGCCGAAGGACAAGCTGTGGGTCACCGTCTACCAGGAAGACGACGAGGCGTACGACATCTGGGCGAAGGAAGTCGGCGTGCCGACCGAGCGGATCATCCGGATCGGCGACAACAAGGGCGCGCGCTACGCGTCGGACAACTTCTGGACGATGGGCGACACCGGCCCGTGCGGCCCGTGCACCGAAATCTTCTACGACCACGGCCCGGACGTGTGGGGCGGCCCGCCGGGGTCGCCTGAAGAAGACGGCGACCGCTACATCGAGATCTGGAACCTCGTGTTCATGCAGTTCAACCGCGACGCGCAGGGCAACATGACGCGCCTGCCGAAGCAGTCGGTCGACACCGGCATGGGCCTCGAGCGTCTCGCCGCGGTGCTGCAGCACGTGCACAGCAACTACGAGATCGACCTGTTCCAGAACCTGATCAAGGCCGCCGCGCGCGTGACCGACATCAGCGACCTCACGAACAACTCGCTGAAGGTGATCGCCGATCACATCCGCGCGTGCTCGTTCCTGATCGTCGACGGCGTGATCCCCGGCAACGAAGGCCGCGGCTACGTGCTGCGCCGGATCGTGCGCCGCGCGATCCGCCACGGCTACAAGCTTGGCCGCAAGGGCGCGTTCTTCCACAAGCTGGTGGCCGACCTCGTCGCCGAGATGGGCACCGCCTATCCGGAGCTGAAGGAAGCCGAGCAGCGCGTGACCGACGTGCTGCGCCAGGAAGAAGAACGCTTCTTCGAGACGATCGAGCACGGGATGTCGATCCTCGAAGCCGCGCTGGCGGATGTCGAAGCGAAGGGCGGCAAGGTGCTCGACGGCGAACTCGCGTTCAAGCTGCACGATACCTACGGCTTCCCGCTGGACCTGACGGCCGACGTGTGCCGCGAGCGCGGGATGACGGTCGACGAGCCGGCCTTCGACGACGCGATGGCGCGCCAGCGCGAGCAGGCCCGTGCGGCCGGCAAGTTCAAGGCCACGCAGGGCCTCGAATACTCGGGCGCGAAGACCACCTTCCACGGTTACGAGGAAATCGCGTTCGACGACGCGAAGGTCGTCGCGCTGTACGTCGACGGCTCGGCCGTCAACGAAGTGAAGGCTGGCCAGGATGCGGTCGTCGTGCTTGACCACACGCCGTTCTACGCGGAATCGGGCGGCCAGGTCGGCGACCAGGGCGTGCTCGCGAACGCCGCGACGCGCTTCGCGGTGGCCGACACGCTGAAGGTGCAGGCCGACGTGATCGGCCATCACGGCACGCTCGAGCAGGGCACGCTTAAGGTCGGCGACGTGCTGCGCGCGGAAATCGACGCGCATCGCCGTGCGCGCACGCAGCGCAACCACTCGGCCACCCACCTGATGCACAAGGCGCTGCGCGAAGTGCTCGGCGCGCACGTGCAGCAGAAGGGTTCGCTCGTCGACGCGGAAAAGACCCGTTTCGACTTCGCGCACAACGCACCGATGACCGACGACGAAATCCGTCGCGTCGAGCAGATCGTCAACAACGAGATCCTGGCCAACGCGCCGGGCATCGTGCGCGTGATGCCGTACGACGAAGCGGTGAAGGGCGGCGCGATGGCGCTGTTCGGCGAGAAGTATGGCGACGAAGTGCGTGTGCTCGACCTCGGCTTCTCGCGCGAACTCTGCGGCGGCACGCACGTGCACCGCACCGGCGACATCGGCCTGTTCAAGATCGTCGTCGAAGGCGGCGTCGCGGCCGGTATCCGCCGCGTCGAGGCGATCACCGGCGACAACGCGGTGCGCTACGTGCAGGAGCTCGACGCACGCGTGAATGAAGCGGCAGCGGCGCTGAAGGCCCAGCCGTCGGAACTCACGCAGCGGATCGCGCAGGTGCAGGAGCAGGTGAAGTCGCTCGAGAAGGAGCTGGGCGCGCTGAAGTCGAAGCTCGCGTCGAGCCAGGGCGATGAGCTCGCGCAGCAGGCCGTCGAAGTCGGCGGCGTGTACGTGCTGGCCGCGACGCTCGACGGCGCCGACGCGAAGACGCTGCGCGAAACGGTCGACAAGCTGAAGGACAAGCTGAAGAGCGCGGCGATCGTGCTGGCGGCCGTCGAAGGCGGCAAGGTCAGCCTGATCGCGGGCGTCACACCGGACGCGAGCAAGAAGGTCAAGGCCGGCGAACTCGTGAACTTCGTCGCGCAGCAGGTCGGCGGCAAGGGCGGCGGTCGTCCGGACATGGCGCAGGCGGGCGGCACCGAGCCGGCGAACCTGCCGGGCGCGCTGGCCGGCGTGAAGGGCTGGGTCGAAGAACGGCTCTGATCGTTGCACGACCGATGCGATGCCGCCGCACCGACGGCATCGCGTGAATCGAAAAACGACCCGATCGGCAGATGCCGGTCGGGTCGTTTTGTTTGTGCAGGCCGTGCAGGTTGCGCGCGTCGATTGCCACGGCGGCGCGCGAATCCAGGTCAGGCCGGCACGGTCGCGGCCGGCTTCGCCGCGTCGCCAGGCTGCCGCGCGGCCTCGGTGAGCGCATCGCGCAATGCGGCGAGCGCCGCCGACGCATAACCGCGCCGCCACCCGAGCAGCGTGTCGATGCCTGCGAGTTCGGGAATCGTGTGCGCGGCGACGTTGCCGGTTTCAGGCTGCAGATCGAGCACCGAGCGCGGCGCGGCCGCGACGCCCGCGCCGGCCGCGACGCACGCGACGATCGCGTGATACGAGCCGAGTTCGAGCACGCGCGCCGGCTTCACGCCGTGCGCCGCATACCACTGCTCGACGTACTTGCGATATGCGCAGCCACGCTCGAACGCGATCAGCGTCGGCAGGATCACGTCGCGCGGCGTGCGTACCGGCGGATGGCCGCGCGGCGTGAGCAGCACGAGATCCTCACGAAAGATCGGCACCGTCTCGAACGTGTCGGGCAGCGCGTCCGGCTCGGGCGGGCGCGCGAACAGCGCGGCGTCGATCTCGAAGTCGCGCACGCGGTCGATCAGGCAGCCGGTCGTGCCCGTCAGCAGTTCGAGCGACACGTCGGGCCATGCATGGTGGTAGCGCGCGAGGAGGGCCGGCAGGCGGCTCGCGGCCGTGCTTTCCATCGTGCCGAGCCGCAGCCGGCCGCGCGGCGTGTCCTCGCGCACCGCGTCGCGCGCCTCGTCGGCGAGCGCGAGCAGGCGCTCCGCATACGGCAGCAGCGTATGCCCGGCCGGCGTCAGCACGAGCCGGCGGCCGTCGCGCACGAACAGCGCCGCGCCGAGTTCTTCCTCGAGCTGCTTGATGCGCGTCGTGACGTTCGATTGCACGCGATTGAGCTTGGCCGCCGCGCGCGTCACGCCGTTCTCGCGCACGACCGCCCGGAAGATCGCCAGCGCCGCCAGGTCCATGATTCTCTCCGAGGGATGGGTTGATTCTTAATTATTCATTTTTCGAGAACGGTCGGTCAAGCTAGGATGAACCCATTCCGATTTCCGATCCGGCCGGCGTGCGCGAAGCGCCGGCCTTTGCCGCCATGTCCCGCTTCGATGCCCTGACCGCCGCCGCCCGCGTCCTTTCGTCCGACCAGGCCGACCGCCGTGCCCGCGCGGCCGCGCTCGCCTGCATGGTCGGCCTGGCCGTCGTGCTCGGCGTCGGCCGTTTCGCGTTCACGCCGCTGTTGCCGCTGATGCTCGCGGACGGCTCGATCGGTCTGAAAGCCGGCAGCTGGCTCGCATCGGCGAACTATGCGGGGTACTTCGCCGGCGCGGTCAGTTGCGCGGCGCTGCGCGTCGCGCCGGCGCGAATGGTGCGCTTCGGGCTCGCGGCGACCGTGCTGCTGACCGCCGCGATGGGCGTCGGTCACGCGCTGCCGGTGTGGCTCGTCGTGCGTTTCGTCGCGGGCATCGTCAGCGCATGGACGTTCGTGTTCGTGTCGCAATGGGGGCTGCGGCGGCTGGCCGAGCTGCATGCGCCCGAATGGAGCGGGGTGATCTATGCGGGGCCGGGCGTCGGCATCGTGGTGACGGGGCTGATCGGCAGCGCGCTGGCCGGCCGACACGCGGCGGTGGGCTGGCTCGGTTTCGCGGCGTTGTCGGCCGTGCTGTCGTTCGCGATCTGGCGCACGTTCGGTGCGGTGCCGGCCGCGGCGCAGGCGCACGCGCACGCGCAGGCGACGCCACCGGCCGCCGCGCCGCATACGGTCACGGGAGCGTCGGCCACCCCGGCAGCACGGGCCGGCACGCGAAGCCGCCGCGCGGACGCCGTGTGGCTCGTCGTGCTGTACGGCGCACCGGGCTTCGGCTACATCATCACCGCGACGTTCCTGCCGGTGATCGCGCGCGCCGCGCTGCCGGCCGGCTCGCCTTGGCCCGACCTGTTCTGGCCGATGTTCGGTGCAGCGCTGATCGTCGGCGCGGTCACCGCTGCGCGGCTGCCCGGGCACTGGGACAACCGGCTGCTGCTGGCGGCCGGCTGCGCGACGCAGGCGCTCGGTATCGCGGCCGGAATCGTGTGGCCGAACGCGGCCGGCTTCTCGATCGGCAGCGCGCTGCTCGGGTTGCCGTTCACCGCGATCACGCTGTTCGCGATGCGCGAGGCGCGGCGCCTGCACGGCGAGCGTGCGGCCGGACTGATGGGCTATGCGACCGCATCGTACGGCGTCGGGCAGATCCTCGGGCCGCTCGTCGCGGCGCCGCTGGCCGCGCGCTTCGGGTCGTTTACGCCGGCGCTGTGGGTCGCGGCGGCGGCGCTGCTGATCGGCGCCGCCGGCTTCGCGGCGACCGCCGCACGCGGGCGCCGCTCATCCTGACGTCGGTGGGGCCGGATCGTCTCGGGCGCGGGCAAACTCGCTAGAATGAAGCCTTTTCCGCGCCGAGCGGACGCGCGACGCGGCCTTCAGGCCGAGGCCGGGCGCTCGCCAGATCCCCATCGATGACCATCGCCGACTACCGCTTTTGCCCGCGCTGCGCGAGCCCGCTGACCGAGCGTGCCGATCCCGACCATGAGGGCGGCCGCATCCGCCAGGCCTGTCCCGACGACACCTGCGGCTACGTGCACTGGAACAACCCGCTGCCCGTCGTCGCCGCGATCGTCGAACTCGACGGCAAGATCCTGCTCGCGCGCAACGCCGCGTGGCCCGAAGGGATGTTCGCGCTGATCACCGGCTTTCTCGAAAACGGCGAAACGCCCGAGGACGGCATCGCGCGCGAGGTGTTCGAGGAAACCGCGCTGAAGGCCGAGCAGGTGTCGCTCGTCGGCGTGTACGAATTCATCCGCAAGAACGAACTGATCATCGCGTACCACGTGCGGGCGTCGGGCACGGTGTCGCTGTCGCCGGAACTGCTCGAATACAAGCTCGTCGATCCGCCGCTGCTGCGCCCGTGGCGCGCCGGCACGGGCGTCGCGCTCGCCGACTGGATGCGCGCGCGCGGCCTCGATTTCGAATTCGTCGACCGGCCGGGGCAGTGACGGGCCGGCCCGCCCGCGAGGTGGTGTCGTCCGCCGTGCCGCGCGCGATCGCGGCGCGGTGCTTCGCTGCCGGCCGGCGCGTCGCTGCATGCGGCCGCCGCGCGTCGTCCCCATCGTCTCTTTCGTTCCCTTCGCCTCCCTCGTCCTGAGCGCCATCGCCATGTCCGACAAGCCGCAGCCGCGTCCGCGCGACGCCTATCGCCACTTCCTGCCGATCACGACCCGCTGGATGGACAACGACGTCTACGGGCACGTGAACAACGTCGTCTACTACAGCTACTTCGATACCGTGGTGAACGAGTACCTGATCCGCACGGGCGTGCTCGACGTCGAGCACGGGCAGACGATCGGGCTCGTCGTCGAGACGCAGTGCAACTACTTCGCGCCGCTCGTGTTTCCGCAATCGGTCGACGCGGGGCTGCGCGTCGTGAAGCTCGGCACGTCGAGCGTGCGCTACGAAGTCGGGCTGTTCGCGCAAGGCGATGCGTCGCCCGCCGCGCAGGGGCATTTCGTGCACGTGTACGTCGATCGCGGCACGCGCCGCCCGGTGCCGCTGCCCGACGCGCTGCGCGCCGCGCTCGAACCGCTCGCCGCCTGACGCAACGCGGTGCACGCGTTCGCGCTCCAGGCCTTCAACGGCCTCAGCTATGGCTTGCTGCTGTTCATGCTGTCGGCCGGCCTCACGCTGATCTTCAGCGTGCAGGGCGTGCTCAACTTCGCGCATGCGAGCTTCTACATGCTCGGGGCTTATGTCGGCTACAGCATCGCGGCTCATGCGGGCTTCGGGCCCGCGCTCGTGCTCGCGCCGCTCGCGGTCGGGCTGCTCGGCGCCGGCTGCGAACGTGTGCTGCTGCGCCGCGTGCAGGCGCGCGGCCATACGAGCGAACTGCTGCTGACCTTCGGGCTCGCGTATCTGATCGGCGAGGGCGCGAAGCTCGTGTGGGGTCTCGCGCCGCTGCCGGCGCCCGTGCCGCCGCTGTTCGACGGCGCGCCCGCGATCGTGTTCGGTCTTGCGTTGCCGCGTTACCGGCTGTTCATGATGGCGATGTCCGCGACGATGCTGGTCGCGCTCGGCGTGCTGCTGCGTGCGTCGCGCATCGGGCTCGTCGTGCGCGCGGCGCTCACGCATCGTGCGGCGGTCGAGGTGCTCGGCTACGACGTGCCGCGCGTGATGACGGCGCTGTTCGGTGCGGGCACCGCGCTCGCGGCGCTGGCCGGCGTGATCGGCGCGCCGCTTGCGGTGATCGAGCCCGCGCTGGCCGAGACCGTTGGGTCGGTCGTGTTCGCGGTCGTCGTGATCGGTGGCCTGGGTTCGCTCGGCGGCGCATTCATCGCGTCGCTCGCGGTCGGCTTCGCACAGACCTTCGCGGCCGCGAGCGACACGTCGCTGCGCGATCTCGCGCAATGGACGGGCATCGCGCTGCCCGACAGCGTGGCCGCGGTGTCGATCGCGCAACTGGCGCCGCTGGTGCCGTACCTGCTGCTCGTCGCGGTGCTGGTCGCGCGGCCGCGCGGGTTGTTCGGCGAGCGTGTCGATGCATAGCCGCGCACTGGCCGGAGGCGCGCGCTGGGCGCTGTTCGCCGCATGCTTCGCGCTGCCCGCGTGGCTGTGGCCGCATGGCGCGGTGCTCGGCTATCTGGCGCAGACGGCCGCGCTCGTCGTGCTCGCGCTGTCGTACAACCTTCAACTCGGCACGACCGGGCTGCTGTCGTTCGGGCATGCGGCGTTCGCGGGCCTCGGCGCGTTCGCGGCCGCGCACTGGTTCAACCGCATCGGCGGCCCGCTGCCGCTGTTGCCGCTCGTCGGCGGCGTGGCCGGCGCGGGCTTCGGGTGCGTCGCCGGGCTGCTGGCGACGCGCCGTTCCGGCACCGCGTTCGCGATGATCACGCTCGGGCTCGGCGAGTGTGTCGCGGCGGCCGCGTGGAGCGTGCCCGCGTGGTTCGGCGGGATCGGCGGCGTGCCGATCGACCGCGCGAGCGGCGCGCCGTGGGGCAACGCGCATTTCGGCGCGCCGGCGCACGCGTATGCGCTGATCGCCGCGTGGTGCGTCGTGTCGGCATGGGCGATGCATACGCTGACCCGCACGCCGCTCGCGCGGCTCGCGAACGCGGTGCGCGACAACCCGGCGCGCGTCGCGGCGCTCGGCACCGATCCGCGCCGCGTGCGGCTCGCGATGGTCGCCTGCGCGTCGTTTTTCGCCGGCGTCGCCGGCACGCTGACGCTGATCGACGTCGAGATCGCGACGCCCGACAGCGTATCGATGGCGCGCTCGGCGACCGTGCTGATCGCCGCGGTGATCGGCGGCACCGGCGCATTCTTCGGGCCGGCGGCCGGCGCGGCCGTGCTGACCGCGCTGAGCATCGTCGTCGCGGGCGTGTCGCGCGCGTGGGCGCTGTATCTCGGCGTGCTGTTCGTCGCGATCGTCGTCGCCGCGCCGGGCGGGATCGCGGGCATCGCGCAGGCATTCGCGCATGCGCTGCGGCGCGAGGCCCCGGCGACCGAGCGGTGGCGGCTGCTGTGCGCCATCGGCGCGTGTGCGTTCTGGGGCGTCGCGATCGTCTGCGCGGCCGAGCTCGGCTATGCGTGGCGCTTCGCGCAGGACGACGGCACGGGCGTCGCGTTCGGCGCATGGGGCATCGACGCCGATACGCCGATCGGCTGGGCCGTCGCGGGTTCGGCGGCCGGCATCGGCATCCTGCTGTGGGGCTGGCGCGCGCGGCTCGGGCACGGCGCGGCGGCCGCCACGCGGGAGGACGCGCGATGAACGGCAACGCGATCGCGCTGCACGGCATCGTGCAGCGCTTCGGTGCGCAGACCGTGCTCGACGGTGTCGATCTGAGCATCGCAGCCGGCGAGCGCCACGCGCTGATCGGGCCGAACGGCGCGGGCAAGTCGACGCTGTTCAGCGTGATCGCCGGCGCGACGCGGCCGACGCGCGGGCGCGTCATGTTGCACGGCGTCGCGCTGCGCGGGCGCGGGCCCGTCGTCGCGAGCCGCCTCGGCATCGGCCGCAGTTTCCAGCAGACGAGCGCGTTCGCGCGCCTGAGCGTATTCGACAACCTGCGCTGCGCGGCGCTGCATGCGCCGGCCGAACGGCGGCGCTGGTGGAACCGGCTGCGCGAATCCGCGTCAGTCGATCTCGCGGCCGCGCGCGTGCTGCACGACATCGGCCTCGACGCGCGGCGCGACACGCCGGCCGGCGAACTCGGCTATGCGGAGCAGCGCGCGCTCGATCTCGGCATCGCGCTCGCGAGCGGCGCACGGACGCTGCTGCTCGACGAGCCGACGGCCGGCATGAGCCGCGCGCAGGCCGCGCGGATGATCGCGTTGATCCGCGCGACGACGCAGGGCCGCACGGTCCTGATGATCGAGCACGACATGGACGCGGTGTTCGGTTTCGCCGAACGCATCACGGTGCTCGTGCGCGGCACGGTGGTCGCGACCGGCGCGCCGGACGCGATCCGCGCCGATCCGCGCGTGCGTGCCGCGTATCTGGGCGAGGGTGCGGCATGAGCGCGGTGCTCGACATTCGCGGGCTGCGCGCGTGGTACGGGATGCAGCCCGTACTCGACGGCGTCGATGTCGCGCTCGCGCCGGGCGAGACGCTCGCGCTGCTCGGCCGCAACGGCTCCGGGCGCTCGACGCTCGCGAAGGCCGTGATGGGGCTCGTGCGCACGGCCGGCTCGGTGCGCATCGCGGGCGCCGAATGCGCAGGGGCGCGCACGTTCGAGATCGCGCGGTGCGGCGTCGCTTACGTCGCCGAAAGCCGCGACGTGTTCCCGCTGCTGACCGTGCGCGAGAACCTGCGGCTCGGTTTGCGCGGCGTGAGCGGCGCAGCCGAACGCACGGCGCTCGACCGCCTGTTCGACCGTTTTCCGCTGCTGGCCGCGCGCGCGGACGTGAAAGCCGGGCGGCTGTCGGGCGGGGAGCAGCAGGTGCTCGCGCTGGTGCGCGCACTCGCGGGGCGCCCGCGCGTGCTGATCGTCGACGAACCGGCCGAGGGGCTCGCGCCGCTCGCGGTCGACGAAGTCGGCGCGTGCCTCGCCGCGCTGCAGGCCGACGGCGTCGCGATCGTGCTGATCGAGCAGCGGCTGCAGCTTGCGCCGCGGCTCGCGCGGCGCGTCGCGGTCATGGGGCGGGGACGGATCGTCTACGACGGCGGGCTCGACGGGCTGCACGGCGAGGTTGCCGACGCGTGGCTGAGCGCCGGCTGACCGCGCCCGGTCGATTGTTCGGCAAACTCCGCCAGTCAATTCGCGTCGAGCCGCTTTATCGCTGCGGTGCCGCAACGTAAATTTCCAGTCAGGCCGATTGCCGCGGCAACATCGTCGCGGCAACCGGCGCCATCCATCGAAGGTCTTCTGACTGAGGAATGAAATCATGAGCAAGCTGGCAGGCAAGGTAGCGGTCGTCACGGGCGCCTCGAAGGGCATCGGCGCGGCGATCGCGAAGGCACTGGCCGACGAAGGCGCAGCGGTCGTCGTCAACTACGCGAGCAGCAAGGCGGGCGCGGATGCGGTCGTGAGCGCGATCACCGAAGCGGGCGGCCGCGCGGTCGCGGTCGGCGGCGACGTGTCGAAGGCTGCCGACGCGCAGCGCATCATCGATACCGCGGTCGACACGTACGGCCGTCTCGACGTGCTCGTCAACAACTCCGGCGTGTACGAATTCGCGCCGATCGAAGCGATCACCGAAGAACACTACCGCCGGCAGTTCGACACGAACGTGTTCGGCGTGCTGCTGACCACGCAGGCGGCCGCCAAGCATCTCGGCGAAGGCGCGAGCATCATCAACATCAGCTCGGTCGTGACCAGCATCACGCCGCCGGCCAGCGCCGTGTACAGCGGCACGAAGGGCGCGGTCGACGCGATCACCGGCGTGCTCGCGCTCGAGCTCGCACCGCGCAAGATCCGCGTGAATGCGATCAACCCGGGGATGGTCGTGACCGAAGGCACGCACAGCGCGGGCATCATCGGCTCCGATCTCGAAGCGCAAGTGCTCGGCCAGACGCCGCTCGGCCGCCTCGGCGAGCCGAACGACATCGCGTCGGTCGCCGTGTTCCTCGCATCGGACGATGCACGCTGGCTGACCGGGGAGCGCCTCGTCGCGAGCGGCGGGCTGCGCTGAGTCGGCATGAGCGGGGCCTGCGCGGGGCAACGTGCCCCGCGATCATCGCGTCGCAGGCCCCGCCGTCGCGGCATCCCCGCAGTGCAGCGTCGGTCGGGTTTGCGAAAACGCGAATTTCGATATTTAATTCCTCTGAAGTGATCCGGCAGGTTTGAACGGTTTGCGTCCGGATGCAAACGGCGCACGTCGCTGGCCGGTCGAGCGAACATCGGCGGTGCGGCGCTCGACATGCGGCCGACGCCGACATGGTTCGTTTTCGGGGAAGCGGGACATGAGACGTGCGGTCATCACGGGGATCGGCATTGCGTCCAGCATCGGCAGCGATGTCCCGACCGTGCGCGACGCGCTGCGCGCGGGCCGCAGCGCCATCGTGTTTTCCGAATCATTCAGGGACGCGGGACTGCGCAGCCACGTCTGGGCGCCCGTCGAGGCGCCTGCGGCGGATCGCGTCGATCGCCGGCATCTCCGATGGATGACTCCTGCCGCGCTGCAAGCATTCGCATGCATGCAACAAGCGATCGACGACGCGCGGCTGCCCCCGCGCCTCGTGTCGAACGAGCGCACCGGCGTGATCGTCGGCAACGCGTGCGGGGTGTCGCTCGGTTACGTCCATGCGGTCGATGCCATGCGCACGCGTGGATTGCGCGGCGTCGGCGCGTACGACATCGTGCATTCGATGCCGTCTGTCCATGCCGCGTGCCTTGCCGTCGCGTTCGGCGTGCGCGGCGTGAGCTACGCAATCTGCGGCGCGTGCGCCGCATCGGCGCAGTGCATCGGCCATGCCGTCGAATTGATCAGGGCCGGCACGCAGGACATCGTGTTCGCCGGCGGCGCCGAAGAACTGGGCTGGGAAGTCGCGTGCCAGTACGATGCGATCGGCGCGCTGTCGACCCGCTTCAACGGTACGCCGGTGCGGGCCTCGCGCACCTACGATGCGGACCGCGACGGCTTCGTGATTTCAGGCGGCGCAGGGATCGTCGTGGTCGAGGAAATGAATCATGCAATCGAGCGCGGTGCGCCCGTCTATGCGGAAGTGATCGGCTACGGCACGACGACCGACGGTATCGACATGGTCGTGCCGTCCGGCGAAGGCGCCGAGCGCAGCATGAGGCTGGCATTGCGCGGTATCGATTTGCCGATCGACTATCTGAACACGCACGGCACGTCTACGCCCGTCGGCGATATCCGCGAATTACGCGCGATCCGCAACGTGTTCGGCGAGGCCGCGCCGCCGGTGTCGTCGACCAAGTCGACGACCGGCCACGCGCAGGGCGCGGCCGGCGTGCACGAGTTCATCTATGCGGTGCTCATGATGAACGGCGGATTCATTGCGCCGAGCATGAACATCGAGCAGCTCGACGACGGCGCGTGCGGCTTCGACATCGTCACGGCGACCACGCAGCGGAAACTGACGACCGTGATGACGAACAGTTTCGGTTTCGGCGGCGTCAATGCGACGCTCGTCATGACGAACGCCTATCGCGCGCAGATGCAATAGCGCGCCGCCGCATGCCTTTTCCCGAACTGCCGATTTCTCCCGGAGGTCTCGACATGCATGTTGCTCCCAGCCATCGCAGCCATCATCTTGCATTGCGCGTGCCGTTCGTGGATGTCGATCTCGGCGGCGTCGTCTATCACGCGAACTACCTGCGCTGGTTCGATCAGGCCAGGATGGAGTGGTATCGCGCCAACGGCGTCGATCTCGCGCACATGATGGCCGAACTGCGAACCGGACTCATCGTCTGCCGCATCGAGACGGAGTTCCTGTCGCCGGCGCGTCACGACGAACCGTTGACGATCCGCACGACGCTGACCGAGCTCACGCGCGTGCGTATCGCGTTCCACCAAGAGGTCTATCGCGACGATACGCTGCTGGCAAAAGGGCGAACGGGGCTCGCCGGCGTGAATCTCGACACGCTGCGACCGGTTCGGATTCCGTTTGCGTTTCGCGTCGAATGAAAGTCGCATGCCGTGGTGCAGCGTGTCGTCCATTGCCACGCAGCCTTCGACGTTCGCTGCACGCGTGCGGCACTGATGCGATTTCGGTAGAGGCTACCCTCTGATCCCGTGTCGCGGCGCGACATAAAGCCGTCGTGCCGCGCGCACGAGGACGGTGCGCGCAGCGTGCCGCGCTGACCGAAGTCATCCTTCCGAATCCTGCGCATACGCCTGTCACGCAAGGCTGGCGGACGCATCCCGCTTTGCGGGGCCGTGCCGGCGTATACCGCTCGCATGCGTGCCGCGCACATTCCCCATTCAAGTTGCGAATGTGTGCATCGCAACAATCCATTTCATCCGCGGCGATCGGAGCGGTAAGGTGAACGCACGTTCGATATTCATCGACCGATGCCTATCCATCACGCGAAGACGCCATGAAAACGACTCATGATCGATCCCGGCACACCGCACGTGCGACCGCCGGCGGCGCGCCCGAAGACGGCTGCCGACGCGACACAGGTCTGCGCCTGCCGGCGAAGCTGGTGGGCCCGATCGTGCTCGGCACGCTGCTCAACGCGCTGAACTCGTCGATGATCGCGGTCGCGCTCGTCAGCATCCAGCAGGCATTCGCGCCGCACGGCGCCGCGCCCACGCGCATCGATACGTTGTGGCTCGTGTCGGGCCTTTATCTCGCGACGGCCGCCGGCCAGCCGACGATGGGGCGACTCGCCGATCGCTTCGGTGCGAAGCGGATCTTCTGCATCGGCCTCGCGATCGTGCTGGTCGCGTCGTCGCTCGCGCCATTCGCGCCGACGCTCGGTTGGCTGGTTGCGTCGCGCGTCGCACTCGGCATCGGCACGTCCGCCGCGTATCCGGCCGGCATGGCGATGATTCGCGCGTGGTCGCAGCAGCATGCGAATGGCGCGACGCCGACGGGCGGCCTCGGCGCGATTTCGATCGCGGCGCAGGTGGCCGTCGCGTTCGGCCCGCCGCTCGGCGGCGCGCTCGTGCAGTTCGCCGGCTGGCGCGCGATCTTCTGGATCAACGTGCCGATCGTGCTGGCCGCGTTCCTGTTCGCCTGGCTGTGGATTCCGGCCGACCCGGCCTATCGCGGCGCGCAGGCGCGCAGTACGCTGCGCGGCACGCTGACGGAACTGGATCTGCCGGGCGTCGCGTTGTTCGTGCTGACGCTCGCGAGCCTGCTGCTGTTCCTGCAATCGGTGTCGCGCGAACCCGATTGGCTGCTGCTGGCCGCGACGCTCGTACTCGCGCCGCTGTTGATCGGTCGCGAGCGGCAGGCTGCTGCGCCGTTGATCGACATCCGGATGCTGGCCGACAACCGTCCGCTGCTCGGCACGTACCTGCGCTGCGTCGGCACCTATGCGGTGTTCTACGCAATCTTCTATGCGTTGCCGATGTGGCTGCAGGAGGCCAGGGGGCTGTCGGCGGCCGACGCCGGTCTCGTGATGCTGCCGGTCGCCGGCATCGGCATCGTCACGACGATGCTCGCGACCCGCATCGTGCATCGCCACGGCGCACGCCCGGTGCTGGTCATCGGTTCCGCGCTGCTCTGCATCGGCAGCGTCGTGATGAGCCGGATGACGAGCAGCCTGCCGATCGCGGCGATCGTCGTGCTGTCCATCGTGTTCGGTATTCCTAATGGTTTCAACAATCTCGGCAATCAGGCCACGCTCTACCAGAGCACGCCGCACGGCCGGATCGGTACGGCCTCCGGGCTGTACCGCACCGCGCAGTATGTTGGCGGCAGCCTGTCGTTCGCGCTCGTCGGTCTCGCGCTCGGCCATCCGGCGAGCGACCGCGGCTTGCGCGCGCTTGCCGTCGTCCTGGCGGTGATCAGCGTGCTGCTGTTGCTCAATGCGGTATCGAGCCGGCACCTCGACGCCGCCGTTTCTTCCGTTCCACAACAAAAGTGAGGGTGATACATGTCCATTCCGACGCTCAATCGCACCGCCGCACTCGTCGCCATCGATCTGCAGAACGGCATCGTCGCACTGCCGGTCAAGCCTTATACCGGCGCGCAGGTCGTCGCGAAGACGGTCGAGCTGGCGGCGGCTTTCCGCGCGCAGGGGCTGCCCGTGATCTACGTGCACACGAGCTACCTGCCGGACGGCGGCGTGGCGCTGAAGGTGAAGACGGATGCGCCGTCGCCGCCGCCGAATCTCGATCCCGAATGGAGCGCGTTCGCGCCGGCGCTCGGCGTGTCGTCGTCCGACATCGTCGTGACGAAGCATCAGTGGGGCGCGTTCACCGGCACCGACCTGGACGTGCAACTGCGTCGCCGCGGCATCACCGACATCGTGCTGACGGGCATCGCGACCAACATCGGCGTCGAATCGACGGCGCGCCAGGCATACGAAAACAACTACAACGTCGTCGTCGTGAGCGACGCGGTCAGCACGTCGTCGGCCGATGCGCAGACGTTCGCGCTGACCCAGATCTTCCCGAAGCTCGGGCAGGTCGCCGCGGCGGCGGACGTGGAGGCGGCACTGGAGCAGGCCCGGTCGCGCTGAAGCCGGCGAGTCGTTCGGCGCGCTTTTTCACATACCAGTCGTTTACCGAGGAATGACGATGATCAAGACCGATGCATGGGTTCTTTACGCAGGACCGGAACCGACCCGCCAGCAGCCGCCCGTCGCGGGCGAGCTGCGCCGCGAAACCTTCGAATTTTCCGCGCTCGAAGCCGACGAGGTGCTCGTCGAGCCGCTGTACGGATCGTGGGAAGCGAACCTCGACCATGCGCTGTCGCGCAATCCGGTCGACATCTGCCGCCAGCGCCGCGAGGACAAGATCGTGCTGGGCAACGGCGCGCTGGTGCGCGTCGTGGAGCGCGGTCGCGCGGTCCACGCGCTGAAGGATGGCGAGATCTGCATGGTGATGCCGTTCGGCAAGCGCGACGAGTACGGATTCGCCGAGCTCGTCTACGCGTACGACGCGCCCGGCACGATCGGCGTGATGGCGCAGCGTACCAAGATGCGCGCCGACAACCTGGTGCCGGTGCCGACCGACAGCCGCCACTCGCTGCTGCAATGGGCGACCTACGGCCGCTACTTCACCGCATGGGACAACTGGAAGGTCGCGTCGACGTGCTGGCGTTCGCAGTTGCCGGACGTCGATCCGGCCGACTATCTGGTGTTCGGCTGGGGCGGCGGCACGACGCTGGCCGAGCTGCAGCTCGCGAAGCGCGAAGGCTTTCGCGTCGCGATGACGGCGAGCAACGACCGCAGGCTCGAGGAACTCGCGAAGCTCGGCATCACGCCGGTCGACCGCCGCAAGTTTCCGGATCTCGCGTATGACGAGGCGCGCTACCGGGCCGATCCGGACTACCAGGCGCGCTACCGCGAGTCGGAACGCGTATTCGCCGAGACGATCGCCGAGCTGAGCGGCGGCCGCGGCGTCGCGATCTTCCTCGACAATCTCGGCGGCGCGCTGTATCGCGCGACGATGCGCGTGACGGGCCGCACCGGCATCGTCGCGACGGTCGGCTGGAAAACCGGGATGCGTCTGTGGAACCTGCGCGCGACGGAATGCATCAACCGCCGCCTGCACATCCACACGCATGCGTGGCGCTACGACGACAGCATCACGATCCGCGACTTCCAGGAATCGACCGGCTGGATCGGCCAGGAACCGACCGAGATCTTCGATTTCGACGACGTGCCGAAGCTCGCGTCCGACTACCTGAACGGGAAGATCGAGACGTATTTCCCGATCTATCGGATCAACGCGGTCTGAGTCGCGGGTCGCGCGCCGCGCCTGCATCGTCGTATGATGATTAGGCATGCAAACGATGTAGAGACGCGGCGCGCCATGCAACCTATCTGGCAGGAGAACGCCATGGCTTCTGTGGAAACCGGGGAAGTCGACGCCGGCACGGCATCGGACAGCGTCAGTCGCGCGCCGCTCGGCGGCATTCGCGTGATCGACGCCGCGACGCTGTTTGCCGGCCCGCTCGCGGCGACGATGCTCGCCGACTACGGCGCCGACGTGATCAAGGTGGAACATCCGACGGGCGATCCGGCGCGCAAGTACGGCGCGCGCCGCGACGACGTGCCGTTGTGGTGGAAGGTGGTCGCGCGCAACAAGCGGGCGGTCACGCTGAATCTCGGCACGGCCGACGGCCAGCGGCTCTTTCGCGAGCTGGCCGCGCAGGCCGACGTGGTGGTCGAGAATTTCCGGCCCGGCACGCTGGAGCGCTGGGGGCTCGGCTACGACGTGTTGTCCGCGATCAATCCGCGGCTCGTGCTGGTCCGCGTGACGGGCTTCGGCCAGTTCGGCCCGTATGCGCGCCGTCCCGGTTTCGGCACGCTCGCGGAAGCGATGAGCGGGCTGGCGGCGGCCACCGGCGAGGCCGACGGGCCGCCGCTGCTGCCGTCGTTTCCGCTCGCGGACACGGTGGCGGGGCTGACCGCCGCATTCGCGATCATGACCGCGCTGAAAGCGCGCGAGCGCACCGGACGCGGGCAGGTGGTCGATCTCGCGATCATCGAGACGATGCTCGCGGCGATGGGCGCGCAGGTCGCGAGCTACGACCAGACGGGGCGCGTGCCCGAGCGCGCCGGCAACCGCTCGCCGAACAATGCGCCGCGCGGCGTGTATCGCACGTCGGACGGCAAGTGGGTCGCGCTGTCGACGTCGGCGCACAGCATCGCGGAGCGCGTGATGCGGCTCGTCGGCCGCGCGGACCTGATCGACGAGCCGTGGTTCGCGAGCGGCGTCGAGCGCGCAAAGCATGCGGACGAACTCGACGCGGCGGTCGGCGGCTGGATCGGGCAGCGCACGCGCGACGACGTGATCGACGCGTTCGAGCGCGCGGAGGCGGCCGTCGCGCCGATCTACGACGTCGCCGACGTGCTGCGCGATCCGCAGTACGCGGCGCTCGGCTCGGTCGTCTCGGTACCCGACGCCGAACTGGGCGCATTCCGCACGCACAACGTGCCGTTCCGGCTGTCCGACACGCCCGGCGCGATCCGCTGGGGCGGGCCGTCGCGCGGCGCGCACAACGATGAAGTATTCGGCGCATTGGGACTGGAACAGCAGGACCTGGCCGACCTGACCGAACGAGGTGTGATTTGAAACAGAGCGCAACCTGCCGCAGCTACCTGTACGTGCCCGCGCACAAGACGCAGGTGGTCGAGAAGGCCTACGCGAGCGAGGCCGACGCGATCGTGCTGGATCTCGAGGACGCGGTGCCGGCGAGCCACAAGGTCGACGCCCGCCAGGCCGCCGCCGCGATTCTCGCGGGCGGCCCGCCGAAGCCGACCTACGTGCGCGTCAACCCGATCGGCAGTCCGTGGTGCCGCGACGACGTCAAGGCGATCGCGTTGCCTGCGTTGCAGGCGCTGCGTTTGCCGAAATGCGATTTCCCCGCGCACATCCAGGAGGTCGCGGGCTGGCTCGATGCGCTCGGCAGCGAAGCCGGGATCCAGATCCTGATCGAATCGGCGTATGGGGTGGAGACGGCTTACCAGCTCGCGACCGCGTCGCCGCGGCTCGAACGGATCGGGCTTGGCGAAAGCGACCTGCGCGCCGACCTGCGGATCGGCGTCGACAACTTCACGCTCGAAGTGTGCCGCGCGCGTTGCGTGGTGGCGTCGCGCGCGGCGGGGCTGAACGGGCCGATCCAGACGGTCTATCACACGCTCGGCGATCTCGACGGCCTGAAGGAATCGACGTTGCGCGCGAAATCGATGGGATTCGTCGGCCGCTTCGCGATCCATCCGTCCCAGCTTCCGGTCATCAACGCGGTGTTCACGCCGTCGGACGACGAAATCCGTGCGGCCGAGCGCGTGCTCGAGGCAGTCGATGCGGCGGACGATCAATCGTCGGTGTTCGTGCTGCCCGACGGCCGCGTGGTGGCGCCGCCGCTGATCGCGAACGCGCGCGTGACGCTCGCGTTGGCGACCCATCTGCGGCGCGACGGAGTGGCGGCATGAGCGCGCCCGATACGCTCTCCGCACCGGCCGCTGCCGCCAGGCCCGCGAGTCAGGATGGCATCGTCGGCGCGCTCGGCCGCTTCGCCGCGGCGGTGCGCGCCGACGGGCTCGCGCGCATGCTGCGCGTCGAGGCCGCCGCCCGCGTGCTCGACATGGTCGGCAACAGCCTGATCGCGCACGATGAACCCGTCGCGCAGTCCGTGCTGCAGGTCACGCGGCGCTGGGGCGGCCACGGCCGCGCGAGCGTGATCGGCGTGCCCGACCGGCTGCCGGCCGCGAGCGCCGCGCTCGTCAACGGCACGCTCGCGCATGCGATGGATTTCGACGACTCGCACATGCTGTCGGTGCTGCATCCGAGCGCGTCGGTGATTCCGGCCGCGCTCGCCGCCGCCCAGGCGAGCGGCGCGTCGGGTGCGGCGCTGCTCGATGCGATCACGGTCGGCACCGAGATCTGCATCCGGCTCGGCGTGGCCGCCTACAACGAGCGGATCGGCAATTCGGTGTTCTTCGAGCGCGGCCAGCACGCGACGTCGATCTGCGGGACGGTCGGCGCGGCCGCGGCCGCGGCGATGCTGCTCGGGCTCGATGCCGCGCAGATCGCCGCGGCGCTCGGCGTCGCCGCGAGCATGGGCGCGGGCCTGCTCGAGGCTAATCGCACCGGCGGCTCCGTGAAGCGGATCCACTGCGGCTGGGCCGCGCATGCGGGCGTGAGCGCGGCGGAGCTGGCGGGCGCCGGCGTGACCGCGCCGCCGACCGCGCTCGAAGGCCGCTTCGGCTTCTTTCACGCATGGTGCGGCGATCTGGCCGACGTCGACGCGGTGCTGCGCAACCTCGGCGAGGACTGGGAGACAAGTCGGATCATCTTCAAGCCGTACCCGTGCAACCACTTCACGCATCCGGGCATCGACGCGGCGCTGCAATTGAAGGCGCAGGGCGTGACGGCCGACGACGTGGTGTCGGCCGAGCTGCGGGTCGCGACGGCGACGCTGCGCACGATCGGCGAGCCTGCCGAGTTGAAGGCCAATCCGCCGAACGGGTATGCGGCGGCGTTCTCGGGGCCGTACACGATCGCGGCCGCGCTGCTCGGCGGCGGCGGGCTCGGCGTCTGGTTCGACGATTTCGACGATGCGCGGGTGCACGATTCCGCACGCCGGGCGCTGGCCGCGAAGGTGCGCTGCGTCGCCGATCCGTGGTGCGACGCGCGATTTCCGCAATGCCTGCCTGCCGTGCTGACGGTGACGTTGCGCGACGGGCAGGTGCGCGAGGCGCGCGTCGAGTCGAGCAAGGGCACCCGTACGCGGCCGCTGACCGAACAGGAACGCGTCGCGAAGTTCGTGCTCGCCGCGAGTTCGACGCTCGGCATGTCGCGCGCGCTCGAACTGCGCGACGCGGTACAGGCGCTCGTCGACGACACGCCGCTGGATGCGCTGGCCGCGCTGACGTCCAGCGTGCATTCGAACCGGAAAGGAGGAGAGCCATCTTGAACGCACCACGCTGGAACAAGCGGCCGCCCGGCTCGAACTGGGGCGATTTCGGTCCGGACGATCAGAAGGGACGGTTGAACTGGCTGACGTCGGACAAGGTACGGCAAGGCGTCGCCGAGGTGCGCGAAGGCCTGTCGTTCTCGCTGAGCCTGCCGCTCGACGTGCCGCGCGGCGGCGGGCTGAACGCGCGCCGGCGGCCGCCGGCGATCATGCCGGCGCTGCTCGGCGGCAAGCCGTACTTCGGCTATCGCGCCGACGAACAGGTGGCGAACGCAACCGATGTGGTGTGCGACGATTCGTTCTGCATGCATTCGCAGTTTTCGACGCAATGGGACGGCCTCGCGCACGTCGGCGGCGTCTTCGACGCGGACGACGACGGCGTGCCCGAAATCGTGTTCTACAACGGTTTCCGGATGGGCGAGCATCTGCGGGTGCCGCAGGAGGGCGACGCGACCGGCGGCGCGCGCGCGCTCGGCATCGAGGTGATGGCGCGCACCGGCGTGCAGGGGCGCGGCGTGCTGATCGACCTGCGGCATCACTTCGGCGACGCCCGCACGAAAATCGGCTACGCGCAGCTGATGCGCGTGATGGAAGCGGACGACGTGCACGTCGAGCAGGGCGACATCGTCTGCATCCACACCGGTTTCGCCGATCTGCTGCTGAACGACGAGAGCGGGTCGCCAGCGACCGTCGCGAGCGCCTGCGTGCTGGACAGCAGCGACGCGCGCCTGCTGCAGTGGATCGACGAGTCGCGGCTCGCGGCGCTCGTGGCCGACAACCATGCGATCGAGGAGCGGCCGCAGCATGCGCAGCCGCTCGCGCAACCGGGTGCGCTGATGCCGCTGCACGAGCTGTGCCTGTTCAAGCTCGGCATCCACCTCGGCGAGCTGTGGCATCTGACGCCGCTCGCGAACTGGCTGCGCGCGCATCGGCGAAACCGGTTCCTGCTGACCGCACCGCCGTTGCATATCCGCGGGCTGGTCGGTGCGCCGGTGAATCCGGTCGCGACAGTGTGACGCGCAGACGGCCGCTGACGGTGCGCGACGGGCCGGGGTGAACCGTCTCCATGCGTCGATCCGGAATCGTCGATTGAACCGATTATCGAAAAAATGACCGAAAACCGGCTCATTCAAATCAGAAACCGAATCAATGACGCGGGGTATATAAAAAATATTGAAACGTCAAGATTGGACTATTCTCGTTTATTGCACTAAATATCAGGGGATTTCCCCATTGCGATAATCGCGAACCGGGGATGGCGTTTAACCCGTTTAGTGGATGGTCACAATCATGAATCTACGTTCGATCGACCTGAACCTGCTGGTCATACTCGATGCGCTGCTGACGGAGAAACAGGTGACGCGGGCCGGCCTGAAGGTCGGCCTGACCCAGCCTGCCGTCAGCAATGCGCTGTCGCGCCTGCGCTATCTGTTCAAGGACGAGATCCTCGCGCGCAGCACGATCGGGATGGAATTGACGCCGCGCGCGCAGGCGCTGATCGCGCCGGTCCGGCAAATCGTGCAGCAAATCGAAGAATTATTTGAATCGGATTATCAATTCAACCCTTTTACGTCGGAGCGTCATTTTACGGTCCGAATGTCGGATCTCACCGAATTGCTGTTGCTGCCCGCGTTGCTGCGGCGCATGCGCACGACGGCGCCGAATATCAGCCTCGACGTCGTGCACCCGAGCGCGGCCAAGACGGCCGAAGCGCTCGAAGCGGGGCGGCTCGACATGGCGATCAGCGCGGGCCTCGAGCATGCCGGCACGCTGTCGTCGGAAACGGTGTTTCACGACCGGATGGTGTGCGTACTGAGCCGCAACCATCCCGATGCGGACAAGCCGCTGACGCTCGAACGGTTCCTCGCGCTCGACTTCCTCAACGTGTCGATCAACCCGGTCGACCACAGCCTGATCGACAACCTGCTCGCGAACATGGGCTGTACGCGCCGCATCGTGCTCAACGTGCCGCACTGGCTCGTCGTGCCGAACATGCTCGATGCGCTGCCGTATGCCGTGATCATGTCGGAGCGGCACGCGCTGAGCCTCGGCGATCCGCGTCTCGTGATCCGCGAGCTGCCGCTCGCGATGGAGCCGGTCACGTGGTCGCTGTACTGGCATCGTCGCTACGACGGCAGCAACGCGCATGGCTGGATGCGCCGCGCGATCCTCGCGGCCGCGGAATCCGTCGTGGACGACGTCACGGCCGATGCGTGCAGCGTGGGCTGAGCGCGATGCCGCGCGCCGCGGGCCGCGCGCGCGTCAGCCGACGACGAGCAGCGGCGGCAGCGTCGCGACGTCGGGCTGTTCATCGAGTCGCCACAGGACATCGAGTGCGGCACGCATCCGCGCCGCGCTCCAGTGCGGCCGGCAGTTCTTCACGAATTTCGCTTCGTAGTCCTCGCGCCGCATCGGTTGCGTCGGCGAGCCCGGCAGATCGTCCACCTGCTTCGTATGGATCGCGCCGTCGTCGCACACGGCCGTCACGCGATTCGGCGCATGCACGGGATAGCGGGCCGTGAGCGCCGGATCCGCGTGGACCGTGATGGTGCCGATCAGCGCGCGCAATGCCGGGTCGCGCAGTGCGTCGCCCGCATAGCTGCGGGTCGTGATGTCGCCGTCGAGCATGGCCCGCGCGACGATGTACGGCAGGCTGTGATCGGCGGTTTCGTGCGTCGACGGCGTCCATTTTTCCGGATCGCGACCGGCCGTCACGTAGCCGACTTCGGTCGTGTGGATCTCGATGCGCCGGATGCGCCGCAGGTCGCCCACCTGTGCGGCGACCGCGAGCGCGGCCGGAATCGCCGTTTGCGTGAGCCCTTGCGCCGGATAGAACTTCACGAAGCACCGGCCGATCCGGAATGCGCCGCCACGCCCGCCGAACGTGCCGGTGTCGAGCGTGAACGGCCCGGACACCTGCGCGAAGAACCCGGCCGCGCCCTCGAAGATCGGCGCGGGGCCGGTAAGGCCGGCGCCGGCGAGTTCGGTCGAAAACACCGCGTTGCGCGCCGCGTCGGCGTCGGCGAGCGCCTTCCAGTTGGTCAACTGCTGCACGCGCGTCTGGTTCAGCGCGAGATGGCTGTTGATCGACAGATTGACCGCCTGCACGAGTTGCGGCGCGGGCAGGCGCATCAGCTTGCCCGCGGCGAGCGCGACGGCCGGCAGGCTGTAGCAGGTGTGATCCCAGCCGCGCGGGCTGATCGCGGCGGCGTCCATCAGCCGGCACGCGATCTCGTACGCGATCGCGATCGACAGGATCAGGTCGCGGCCGCTGGCGTGCTGCGCTTCGGCGACCGCGAGACACGCGGCGACGTTGTCGCTCGGGTGCCCCGTTTCCTTGCCGGCATACGCGTCGTTGAAATCGAAGTAGCGCAGCGCCGTGCCGGTCGCGAATGCGGCGAGATCGGGGCGCGTGCGCCGGTCCGTGCCGATCACGGTCGACTCGCCGCCGGGCGACGCGAGCGCCGCGGTGCGCGCGATTCGCACTGGCGGCTCGTCGTGCGCGGCGATCGCGCAGCCCAATGCGTCGATCAGATGCGCCTTGATCGTTTCGACGGTCGCGGCGTCGAGGTCGCGATACTCCAGCCCGGCTGCGTAGTCGGCGAGTTGCCGGGCGAGTTCGGGCTCGCCGGCGTTCCGGGTATCGACGGTTGCGGCGGGTGCGGCCGCGCGGGCGTGAGCGAACGGCAACGCGACGGCAGCGCCGGTCAGCGCGGAAAGAAAGTGGCGGCGATTCATGGTTGGGGCTCCGAAGGTTCCAGGTGCGGGAAGAGGGCGGCGATGTCAGAACGCCTTGCGCAGGCCGAGCGCGACGCCTGCGCTGCCGGAGTGCTCGGCGGCGAGCGAATAGTGCAGAAAGTTGTAGTTGTCGTTGTCGAAATCGAGTGCGGCGCGGTGCGCGTAGCCGGCCGCCAGGTAGAGCGTCACGGTCTTCGACACGAAGTAGTTCAGCTGCAGCGTGACCTGCTGCGGACTGACGGGATGCGATGCCGGCGCTTGCGCATTCGCCGGATTCTGCGCGCGGATGTGTTCGTAATAGACGGCGCCGATCGCCTGCAGGAAATCGGTGATGCGATAACGGACGCCGGCCCACCAGAACGTGAAGTTCGTCACGACCGACGGTGTGGCGATGTCGCTGTGCGCGTGCTCGACGCCGGCCAGCAGTTGCGCGCGCCCGAGCGGGACGAGCGCGGAAGCGACGTAGCGGCGGAAATGCGCGAAGCCGCCGGGCCGCGGCGTGTGGACGTCGTCGAACGCCGCGGCGAACGAGAACGCGCTGCCCGCATAGTCGAAGCCCGCGCCGTACGCGGCGTTCGACTGGAACGCGCCGGCCGTGCCGCCGAGCGCATAGTGGGTCTCGAGCGTCAGCGCGCCGAGCTTCGTCAGGTACTTGACGACGTTGTTCTCGCGATAGTTGATGCCGACGATCGCGCCGTCCGGCTCGTACAGCGTCGAATAGGCGCCCGTCGGCGAATAGCGCTCCATGATGTCGAACAGCGTCGTGTACTGGCGGCCGAGCCGAAGTGCGCCCCAGCGCTCATGCTGCAGCGCGACCCACGCGGAGCGGTCGAAGCCGCCTGAGCCGGCCCCGGCGCCGTTGGCCAGGTTGATGCTGCTTTCCACGCGAAACGCCGCCTGCCAGCCGCCGCCGAGATCCTCGACGCCCTTCAGGCCCCAGCGCGATCCGCTCTTGCCGCCCGACGCCATCCGCACGAGCGACGCCGACGACTTGCCGTCGGGCGTGGCTTGGCCGGTGAGAAATTCGGTGTAGACGTCGGCGATACCGTACAGCGTGAGACTGGTCTGCGCGCAGGCGCCGGCCGATACGAGGCCCAGTCCGCACAATGCGAACATTCGCTTGCCCATGGGGCTGTCTCCTTGTTGGGGTTGTCGTTCGTGATGAGCGCCGCGCGGGTTGGCCCGCGCGGCGCGGCGTCGCTATCCGGGGCGGACGGCGAACGGCGCGTGCCGCGCCGGGCCGCTCGCGTGCGTCGCACGACGCACGCGGATGGCGTTGGGTGGTGAGAAGCCGCGATAGGGTGTGCGCATCGTCGGGGCGCGGGTCAGCGCGCGCGTGCGCGCACGGCCGCGTCGCGCGCGAGGACGCGCGTCGCTTGCGCGACGCCGGCCGCGTCGACCATCCGGCCGTCGATGCGCAGCGCGCCGCGGCCGTTGGCGCGCGCGTCGTCGTACGCGGCGAGCACGGCGCGCGCGTCGCGCACCGCGTCGTCGTTCGGCCGGAACGCGCGGTTCAGCGCGTCGACCTGCAGCGGATGAATGCAGGTCGCGCCCGCATAGCCGAATTCCGCTGACGCGTGCGCGATGCGCTCGAACGCATCGAGGTCGCGCAGTTCGTCGAGGCCGCCGAGCAGGCCGAGCGGCAAGATGCCGGCCGCGCGCGCGGCGATGATCAGCAACTGCTTCGGCACGCGCAGCACGTCGGCGCCGGTGCCGCTTTCGCAGTTCAGCGCGAAGTCGGCGCCGCCGAGCATCATCGCGACGACGCGCGGCGACGCGCGCGCGATCCGGTCCATCGCCTGGAATGCGCGCGGTGTTTCGATGATCGCGACGACGCGCGTGCTGCCGGGCGCGGCGCCGGCTTCCTCCTCGAGCGTGGCCAGCAGTTCGTCGATCGCCTCGACATGCGAGCCGCCGCGCACCTTCGGCAGCACGACGCCGTGCACGCCGGCCTGCACGGCCGCACGCAGATCGGGCACCAGCAGGTCGAGCGGGCCGTTGGCGCGGACCAGCACGTCGCGGCCGGCCGCGCGCAGCCTCGGCACGGCGTCGGCGAGGCCGTCGCGGGCGTCGTGCTTGCACGCGAACGGGACGCTGTCCTCCAGGTCGAGGATCAGCGCATCGGCTGCGCTGGTCGCGGCTTTCTCGACGAAACGGGGGACGTGGGCCGGGACGTAGAGGAGCGAGCGCCAGACCGGTTGGGGCGAGGAATTCATCGTTGTTCTCGTAAAATGAAAGTCACTTTTATTTTTGTGATCGATGGGCCCATTCGTCAAGATTATCGTTAACGCCTATATTTACGAGGAATTGAAAGAAGATGAACGAATGAAGCGCTGCGAATTCATGTTGATGTCACCGCCGTCCTGCGTATAATGAAAGTCACTTTCATTTTGTGGTGAACCCCGGGCGCGCCGTTCACGCCGCCCGGCACAGCGCGAGGCGGACATGAGTAAGGTGGAGACGAGCAATCAGGCAGAAGGCGGCGTGGCCGCGGTCAATCGCGCGCTGACCGCGCTGCTGGCCTTCTCCGGCGCGCCGGGCGGGCTGATGCTCGCGCAGGTCAGCGACGCGACGGGGCTCAACATGAGCACGCTGCTGCGGATGTTCGAGTCCCTCGAACAGTTCCGATTCATCAAGCGCCTGCCCGACGGGCGCTACGTGCTGGGGCCGGCCGTGTTCCAGCTCGGCGTGATGTACCGCGAGTCGTTCCAGCTGCGCGAGTACGTGATGCCGATCCTGTCGACGCTGTCGGTGCAGACCGGCGAGACCGCCGCGTTCTACGTGCGCGAAGGCGACCAGCGCGTCTGCCTGTTCCGCATCCAGGCGCAGCGCGCGGTGAGCACGCATCTGCGCGAAGGCGACCGCTTTGCGCTCGACGTCGGCGCGGCGGGGCGCGTGCTGCTCGCGTTTTCCGGCACGCGCGGCGGCGAGTACGAGAAGACGGCCGAGCAGGGCTATGCGGTGTCGATCGCCGAGCGCGATCCGGAGAGCGCGGCGATCGCGTGTCCGGCGTTCGGTGTCGGCCGCGTGCTGAGCGGCGCGATCTCGCTCGGTGTGCCGCGCTATCGCTTCAACAAGAAAGTGCTGGCCGATTACCTGCCTTATGTGCAGGCCGCCGCCGCCGAGCTCACGCACGTGCTCGGCGGCGATCTGCCCGCGACGGGCGCGGCGTTTCCCGCGACCGACCAGCTCGGCGCGCTGCTCGAGTAGCGCCGGCGCGCGCCTCCCTGACCGACCGACAACTACCAGGAGACATCATGTCCGTACCCGACCCGCAGGCCGCTCGCGCGGCCGGCGCGCATCGTCGCGCGTCCACCGGCCCGATCCATCCGAAATCGTTCGATGCAGACGCCGCCGGGCCGCTATCCGGCGTGCGCGTGGTCGATCTGTCGCGCCTGATGGCCGGCAACATGCTGAGCGTGCAGCTGGCCGACTTCGGCGCGGACGTCGTGAAGGTCGAAAGCGAGCGCGGCGATACGCTGCGCGCGGTCGGCGCGGGCGGCATCAGCACGAACTGGAAGGTGTACGGACGCAACAAGCGCAGCGTGTGCGTCGATCTGCGCACGCCGGAGGGCGTCGACATCGTGCGCCGGCTGGTGCGCGACGCGGACGTGTTCGTCGAGAGCTTCAAGCCCGGCGTCGCGGAGCGGATGGGGCTCGGCCCGGACGACCTGCTCGCGATCCGCCCGGAACTCGTGATCGCGCGAATCTCCGGCTGGGGGCAGACCGGGCCGTATCGCCACAAGCCGGGCTTCGGCACGCTCGCCGAAGGTTATGCGGGCTTCGCGGCGATCAACGGGTTCGCCGATCGCGAGCCGGTGCTTCCGCCGATGTTTCTCGCCGACATGACGGCCGGGATGTCCGGCGCGCTCGCCGTGCTGGTCGCGCTGCATGCGCGCGGCGCGCAGCGGGCGGCCGGGCAGGTGATCGACGTGTCGCTGTTCGAGCCGCTGCTGTCGATCCTCGGGCCGGCCGCGGCGAACTACGTGATGACCGGCGAGATCAAGCCGCGTACCGGCAGCCGCTCGACGAACACCGCGCCGCGCAATGCGTATCGCACGCGCGACGGCAAATGGCTGTGCCTGTCGAGTTCGACGCAGGCGATGGCCGAGCGGCTGTTCCGCGCGATCGGCCGCGCGGACCTGATCGACGATCCGCGCTACGCGACCAACGTGCTGCGCGTGCGGCACGCGCATGAGCTCGACGCGATCGTCGGCGAGTTCATCGCCGCGCGCGATCTCGACGCCAATCTCGCGTTCTTCGAGGAAGCGGGCGTCACGGTCGGGCCGATCCAGGACATCGCGCAGATCGTCGCGGATCGCTACGTGATCGAGCGCGAGGCGCTGGTCGAGCTGCCCGACGACGACGTCGGCAGCCTGCCGATGCACAACGTCACGCCGCGTCTTTCCGGCACGCCCGGCGCGTTCCGTCGGCCCGCGCCCGCGCTCGGCGAACACAACCGCGAGATCCTGCAGCCGCTGCTCGGCGAACATGAATACGCGCGACTCGCCGCGCTGGGCGTGATTCGTTCGCAGTGAGCGGGCCGCGCACCGGCGGAGACCGGATGCGGCAGACCTTGGAAGAAGGAGACATCATGAATCCGCGTTGGACCCATCGACCGCCCGGCTCGAACTGGGGCGATTTCGGCCCGGACGACCAGAAGGGGCGCCTGAACTGGCTGACGCCGGACGCCGTGCTGCGCGGTGTCGCGGAAGTGCGCGAAGGCCGCGTGTTTTCGCTGAGCCTGCCGCTCGACGTGCCGCGCGGCGGCGGACTGAATGCACGGCGGCGGCCGCCTGCGATCATGCCGGCGCTGGTGGGCGACAAGCCGTACTTCGGCTATCGCGCCGACGAACAGGTGGCGAACGCAACGGATGTCGTCTGCGACGACGCGTTCTGCCTGCATTCGCAGTTCTCGACGCAATGGGACGCGCTGTCGCACGTCGGCTCGCTGTTCGATCCGGCCGGCGACGGCGAAAAGGCTCGCGTGTTCTACAACGGCTACCGGATGGACGAGCATATCAGCGTGCCGGAGGCGGGCGCCGCGCAGGGCGGCGCGCACGCGCTCGGCATCGAGGTGATGGCGCGCACCGGCGTGCAGGGGCGCGGCGTGATGGTCGACCTGCGCCGCCACTTCGGCGACGCGCGACGCAAGATCGGCTTCGACGACTGGATGGCGGTGCTGCGCGCGGACGGCGTGACGGTCGAGCGCGGCGACATCGTCTGCGTGCACACGGGTTTCGCCGAGCTGCTGCTGGCCGCCGCCGAGCGCGGCGAGACCGGTGCACCGCCAGCATGCTGCGTGCTGGACGGCGCCGACGAACGTCTGCTGAACTGGATCGATGCGTCGGGGCTCGCCGCGCTGGCGGCCGACAACCACGCGGTCGAGGAACGCCCGCGCGATGCGCCGCCGCGTGCGCGGCCCGGCGCGCTGATGCCGCTGCACGAGCTATGCCTGTTCAAGCTCGGCATCCATCTCGGCGAGCTGTGGCACCTGACGCCGCTCGCGGACTGGCTGTACGCACACCGCCGCCACCGCTTCCTGCTGACCGCGCCGCCGCTGCATCTGCGCGGGCTCGTCGGCTCGCCGGTCAATCCGGTCGCCACCGTGTGATTGCCTGCCGCGCGGCCCGGGCCGCGCGCCGATCGACGTCCCGCGCGCCGCGCGGGCGGACTACCGAGGACACGCCATGTCAGACTCTGTTGCGGCATCGCTCGCCGCGCGCATCGACCGCCTGCCCGCGACGGCCGGCATCTGGAAGCTCGTGCTGTTCCTGAGCGTGGGCGGCTTTTTCGAGGTCTACGATCTGTTCCAGATGACCTATCTGCCGCCCGGGCTGATTCGCGACGGCATCTTTCACACCGGCGCACGCGGCGTGCTCGGCATGTCGGACCAGGGCGCGCTCGGCGCGGCGACGTTCATCGGACTGTTCGTCGGCGAGATGTTCGTGTCGCGCCTGGCGGACCGCTATGGGCGCCGCGCGCTGTTTACCGGCGCGCTGCTGCTCTATACCGTCGCGAGCCTGGCGATGTGCGTGCAGTGGAGCGCGATCGGCGTGCTCGTGTGCCGCTTCGTCGCGGGCTGCGGCGTCGGCGCGGAGCTGATCACGATCGGCGCGTTCCTGACCGAGCTGGTGCCGAAGGCGGTGCGTGGCCGCGCGTTCGCCGTCTGCTTCGCGGTCGGGTATCTGGCCATGCCGGTGCTCGCGTTCGTATCGTGGCTGTGGGTGCCGCACGATCCGTTCGGCTGGTCCGGATGGCGCTGGGTCGTGCTGCTCGGCGGAAGCGGCGCGGTGGCCGTCTGGTGGCTGCAGGCGCGCCTGCCGGAGTCGCCGCGCTGGCTCGTCGGCGTGGGCCGCGAAGCCGAGGCCGAGCGCATCGTCGCGCAACTCGAACGGATCGTGGCGCGCGAATCGGGGCGGCCGCTGCCGGCGGTTCGGCTACCGGCCGCCGCCGTGCCGCCCGCGCAGCGCGCGCCGTCGATGTGGGATGCGCGGCACCGCGGCCGCACCGCGATGCTGATCGCGTTCAACGGATTCCTGAGCATCGGCTTCTTCGGTTTCAGCCAATGGCTGCCGACGCTGCTCGCCGCGCAGGGCGCGACCGTCGCGAAGAGCCTCGGCTATGCGTTCGTGATCGCGTTCGCGTATCCGGTGTCGCCGCTCGTCGCGGGCCTGCTCGCGGATCGCATCGAGCGCAAGTGGTTGATCGTCGCGTCGGCGTTCGGCGTCGCGCTGTTTGGCAGCGCGTTCGCGATCTCGGCGCAGGCGCCGTTCGTGATCGCGTTCGGCCTGCTCGTCACGCTGGCGAGCACGGTGCTCGCGAGCAACGGCACCGCGTACCAGTCGGAACTGTTTCCGACCGCGATCCGCGGGCGGGCGCTCGGCTTCGTGCATTCGATCGGCCGCCTGACCGGCGCGGCCAGCAGTTTCATCGTCGCGCTGCTGCTCGAGCGCGCGGGGGTGTCCGCGGTATTCGCGCTGATCGGCGGCAGCATGCTGATCGTGATGCTGGCGATCGGCGCGTTCGGGCCGCGCACCAACAACCGGTCGCTCGACGATATCCCGGACGAGGAAGCCGATGCGGCCGCGGCGAAACGGCCGGCCAGCACGCTCGACGTGCTGCCGACGCGCCGTTCGTGACGGCGCGCATGCGATCGCGCAACGGCGGCTACGCGCTCATCGCCAGCGCATTCGCGCCGACGTGCCACCGCAGGCATTCGACGACGAGCGCGTGATTGTCTTCGGAGCCGAGCCCCGCGATCGTCATCGCGCCGACGATGCCGGCGCCGGCGAGCCGCAGCGGCACGCCGCCGCCATCGAGCGCGTAGTCGTCGTCCGACAGGCCGTGCGCGCGCAGCGACCAGCCGGCACGCCGGAAGCACGCGCCGACCGCGAGCGAACTCTGGCCGAAACGCAGCACCGTGTTCTGTCGGCGGCGGATCGCATCGCTGTCGTGCGCGTCGCTGCCGTCGAGCGCGCAGTAGAACAGCGGCGCCTGCCCGCCGACGATGCCGACCGCGATCGGCAGCCCGCGGCGCGACGCGAGATTGACCGCGATTTCTCCGATGCGGCGTGCGACGGCTGCATTGAAGTGCGGCAGCGCCGGGTTCGACGCATCGTCGTCGAAGGCGTGGGGGTCGAGGCGAAAGGGGGGCGTCACCATGGCGGCTCCGTCGCGTTGCCGGCACTGTACGCGCGTGCCGGGCGTCGCATCGTCACGGGCCGCGCGCGAGCCCGTCTTTCGTTCAGTGCTTCGGCGTGTCAGCGCTTCAACGTTTGGGCGCCGCGTCGAGCATCCACTCGTGCGCGGGATCGTTCTTGAACGCCCACGCGCGGCTCGGGCCCGCCATCACGTTCAGGTAGTACAGGTTGTAGCCGTGCGGCGCGACGACCGGGTGATAGCCGCGCGGCACCATCACGACGTCGTGGTTCTCGACCGCGCACGCCTCGTCGAGGCTGCGGTCGTCGGTGTACACGCGCTGGAACGCGAAGCCCTGCGGCGGATCGATCCGGTGGTAATAGGTTTCCTCGAGCGACGTCTCGTCGGGCGCCGCGTCGCGGTCATGCTTGTGCGGCGGATAGCTGCTCGAATGGCTGGCCGGCGTGACGACTTCGACGACGAGCAAGCGGTCGGCGGCCGGGTTGTCGCCCATCAGGATGTCGCACACGTAGCGCGTGTTGGTGCCTTGCCCGCGCACCGAGCGGCGCATCCGTTCGCCGTCGAGGCGCTGAACCCGCTTGTCGCCGCTCGCGTACGGCGCGGTGCACAGCGCGACTTCCGCATCGCGCGTCGCGACCAGCGTGACGGTCTTGCCGCCCGGCACGTACAGCGCGTCCGGCGACACGTCCTCGAACACGCTGTCGCGCTTGCCGAGCGTGTCGTACGTCTCGCCGTCGACTTCGGCGCGCACCGTGCCCGTCAGCACGACCACACACAATTCGCGCGTGCCGGTGTCGAGCGTTTCGGTGTCGCCGGCCTTCAGGCGCAGCGCGCGAAAGCCGACGTGCTTCCAGCCGGCCGATTCGGGCGTCACGTTGCAGATCTCGCGGTCGGCGGATGCCTTGACCAGCAGGGGAGAAATCGTCATGAAATAAGTCTCCGCAATAGGGTGGGGCGCGAACGCTCAGGCGCTTGCGTGCGAACTCACGCGCTCAACCGGTCGACGATCGCGCGCAGCGATTCGTAGCCCTTCTTCGCATACGCATAGCTCGGCGCGACGGCCGGGTCCTGCTCGGCCTCGACGACGAGCCAGCCTTCGTAGCCGGCGTCCTTCAGCGTGCGCAGCGTCGCGTCGTAGTCGAGCGCGCCGTCGCCCGGCACCGTGAAGGTGCCGTTGATCACGCCGTTCAAAAAGCTCCAGCCGTCGTTGCGTGCCTTGCTGACGACCTGCGGCCGCACGTCCTTGCAATGCACGTGCGCGACGCGCGACACGTGCTTCTGCAGTAGCGCCACCGGGTCGGCCGCGCCGCCGAAATACGCGTGGCCGGTGTCGAACAGCAGGAACACCTTCGCGGGATCGGTCAGCGCCATCAGCCGGTCGACGTCGTCCGGCGACTCGACGTACGCGCCCATGTGGTGATGGTAGGCAAGCTTGATGCCGTACGTGTCGAGCAGGTGCGCGCCGAACGCGTCGAGGCGCGCCGCATAGCGCCGCCACGCTGCATCGTCGACGAAACGCGGCCGCTTCGCGACCGGCGTGTCGATGTTGCCCTGGATCGTGCCCGCGCATTCGCCGTACACGACGACCTTCACGTCGTTGTACTGCAGCTTCGTCATATGCGCGCGGCAGCGCTCGATTTCGGCCGCGACTGCATCGGCATCGGTCATACCGGGCGCGACTTCCGCGAGGAAGCCCGAATACCAGCCCGACACGCACACGAGCCCGAATTCGGCGAGCTTCGCCTTCAGTGCGGGGCCCGTCTTCGGAAACTTGTTGCCGAGCTCGAAGCCCGCATAGCCGATTTCGGCGCCTTCCTTCAGCGCCGTCTCGAGCGGCGTCTCGCCGCCGAGCGACGGCAGGTCGTCGTTCATCCACGACAGGGGATTGATACCGATGCGGACGTTCCAGCTCATGACGTGCTTCCTTGATTCGAATGTTGTTGTGTCGGCGCGGCCGATGGAAAGGGGCGCGGATCAGCGCCGCTGGCGGGCCTTCGCGTCGAGATACGCGCGGTGCGCCGCTTCGACGCCGGCGCGTTCGGACACCTGCGGCACCGCGACTTCCCACCATGCGCCGCCGTCGTCGGTCGTGCGCTGGTGCGTGGTGTCGATCACGAGCACCTGGCTCGTCGTCGCCGCCCGCGCGCGCTTCATTTCGTGGCGCAGCTCGCCGATGTCGCGCACGTGCACGGCTTCGGCGCCCATCGCGCGCGCATGCATCGCGAAGTCGATCGTCGAGCGTTCGCCGCCTTCGGGCACGCAGTCGTCGAGCATGTTGTTGAAGCTCGCGCCGCCGCAATTGAGTTGCAGCCGCTCGATGCAGCCGTAGCCGCGGTTGTCGAGGATCACGACGATGAGCTTGCGGCCGAGCATCACGGAGGTCGCGAGCTCCGCGTTGAGCATCATGTACGAGCCGTCGCCGACGATCACGATCACTTCGCGCTCGGGCCGCGCGAGCTTCGCGCCGAGGCCGCCCGCGACCTCGTAGCCCATGCACGAATACGCATAGTCCATGTGGTAGTTGCCCGGCACGCCGCTGCGCCACAGTTTGTGCAACTCGGCCGGCAGCGTGCCGGCCGCGCAGACGACGAGATCGTCGCGCGCGCTGTCGCGTCCCGCGTCGGCCGCGGAGTCGCGCACTGCGCCGATTACTTCCGCGTCGTACGGCAGCGTGTCCTTCGGAATCCGGGTGGTCAGGTCCGTCACGCGCGCGTTCCACGCGGCGGCCTGATCGCGGTTCGCGGCGGTCCACGCCGGGTCGGCGCACCAGCCGGCCAGCGCGGCCGACAGCTGGCCGAGGCCCGTGCGCGCATCGGCCACCAGTTGCCGGCCGCGTTTCTTGCCCGCGTCGAACGGCTGCACGTTCAGGCTCAGCAGCGTCGCGTCGCCATAGAGCGCGTGCGAGCCGGTCGTGAAATCCTGCAGCCGCGTGCCGACCGCGAACACGACGTCGGCCTGCGCGGCCGCGCGGTTCGCGGCGGGCGAGCCCGTCACGCCGATCGAGCCGAGGTTCAGCGGGTGATCCCACGCGAGGCTGCCCTTGCCGGCCTGCGATTCGGCGACCGGCACGCCGTGCGTGTCGGCGAACGTGCGCAGCGCATCCCACGCCTGGCTGTACAGCACGCCGCCGCCCGCGACGATCAGCGGCTTCTTCGCGGCCTTCAGCACGTCGAGCGCATCGGCGAGTTCGAGCGCGTCGGCCGGCGGCCGGCGCATCCGGATCACCGGCGGCGCGAAGAAATCCTCGGGCCAGTTGTACGCGAAGGTCTGCACGTCCTGCGGCAGCGCGAGGCACACGGGCCCGCATTGCGCGGGATCGGTCATCACCTGGATCGCGCGCGGCAGCGCGACGAGCAGTTGCTCGGGCGACGTGATGCGGTCGAAGTAGCGCGTGACGGGCCGGAAACAGTCGTTCGCGCTGACGTCGCCCTGTTCGAAATCCTCGACCTGCTGCAGCACCGGGTCGGGCAGCCGCGACACGAACACGTCGCCGGGCAGCAGCAGCAGCGGCAAGCGGCCGACATGCGCGAGCGCGGCGGAGGTCAGCATGTTGGTCGCGCCGGGGCCGATGCTCGACGTCGCGGCCATCATCCGCTGGCGGAAATGCGCTTTCGCGAACGCGACGGCCGCGTTGGCCATCCCTTGCTCGTTGTGCGCGCGAAACGTCGGCAGCCGGTCCTTCTCCGCATGCAGCGCCTCGCCGAGCCCGGCCACGTTGCCGTGGCCGAAGATCGCGAACACGCCGCCGCAGTACGGCAGGATCTCGGTGCGGCCGTCGGGCTGGACGACTTCGGCGCGCAGGGCGGCCAGGTAGCGCACGAGCGCCTGGCTGACGGTCAGTCTTACGGTGGTGGTCATCGTCGGTCGATAGAGAAGAGTCGGGTGGTCGTCACGGGCACATGCATCAGGCCGCGGCGGCGGCGCGCGCGGCGGCCCGGCGGCTCAGCCACGCGTCGACCAGTTGCGCGAAGTTGCCGGCCACTTCGTCGGTCAGCGCCTGGTCGTCGATCCGGCCCGCGAACCAGTTCAGCGACGCATCGGCCCACAGCGTGCGCCCGACCATGAAGCCCTTGACGATCGGGTTGGTCGCCGAGCGGAAGCTGTCGACGAGGTATTGCAACGGCTGGTTCAACCCGAGGATCACCGCGCCACGGCAGTACGGGTCGCGCTCGGCGATCAGCGCGGCGAGCCGCGCCCAGCCGTCGGCGCTCAGCGGCGTGAGCTTCCACCATTCCGGCTTCACGCCGAGGTTGTAGAAGCGCGCGACCGTGCGCAGCACCGCGTCGTCCTCGGTGCCGGCCGGCGTCACCGCGCGCGGCGGAATCATTTCCAGCAACAGTTCGTTGCCGCTCGCGCGCGTGGCTTCCCATAGTTCCAGCACGCGCTGCTCCTGCTCGACGCGCAGGTCGACGTGGTCGTCCGGGTGATAGTGAACGAGGCACTTCACGACCTGTTCGGTCGGCCAGTGCGTGAGCGACGAGCCGACCGAACGCGTGTCGTCGAACCGCAGCGGCCGCGAGCCCGGCAGCTCGACCGGGCGGCCGACCCACCAGCCGCGCCCGGTGGCCGACGCGAGCGCGTCGCTGCCGTACGCGCCGCCGTCGATCAGCACGCCGACGTGGCCGGCGATCCCGCGCTCGCGCTCGACCTGTTCGACCGCGCGTACGAGCAGGCGCTTCAATGTCTTGATCCGCGCTTCGTCCGCGCCGGCCTGCACCGCCAGCTCGTAGAACTGGCTGCGGTGGTCGAACGCCATCACGCACAGGTCGTCCCATTCGCGGCGCGGCACCGTCACGCGATGCAGGTGCGCGAGCGTGCGGTCGGCGTCGACCTGCGGATTGCGGCTGCCGTCGAACCAGTGCGCGAGTTCGGCCGGCGTCGGCATCGCGGCCGAGCACGCGTGGCGCGACACGACGATCGCGCCGCACGCGTTCGCGATGCGCGTCGATTCGGCCCAGTCGCGCCCGCGCAGCAGCCCCGACAGCAGGCCGGACAGGAACGCGTCGCCCGCGCCGAGCACGTTGAGCACCTCGACGCGCTCGCCGAGAAAGGTCGGCGCCTCGTCGATGCGCGCGGGAATGTCGCCTTCGATCACGCAACAGCCGAGCGCGCCGCGCTTGACGACCAGCGTCGCGTTCGTGATCGCGCGCACCGCCTGCAACGATGCGATCAAATCATCCGGCACACCGCCCGCGATCAGGAATTCCTCCTCGGTGCCGACCAGCAGGTCGAATTCGCCGAGCACCTGCTGCAGCTGCCGCGTGACCTGCGCGTCGGGCACGTAGCGGTTTTCGCCGGCGCCGCGCGCGGTCAGCCCCCACAGCACCGGCCGGTAGTCGATGTCGAGGATCCGCACGGCGCCGTGGCGGCGCGCATACGTCAACGCGGTCAGCGACGCCTCGCGCGTGCCCGGCGTCGACAGGTGCGTGCCGGTGATCGCCAGCGCGCGGCAACCGGCGATGAAGTCCTCGCTGATCTCGTCGGCACGCACGGCCATGTCCGCGCAGTTCTCGCGCACGAACAGCAGCGGGAACGTATCGCGATCCTTGAGCCCGAGCAGCACCAGCGCGGTGAGGCGCTCGCGGTCGGTCTGCAACTGGCTCGTGTCGCAGCCTTCGCGCTCGAGCGTCTCGCGCAGGAAGCGGCCCATCTGCTCGTCGCCGACGCGCGAAATCATCGCGGTCTTCAGCCCGAGCCGCGCGACGCCGAACGCGACGTTGCCGGACGAGCCGCCGAGATACATCTGGAAGCTGCGCGCGTCCTCGAGGCGGCTGCCGTACTGCTGCGCATAGAGATCCACGGCCACGCGGCCGAGGCAGGCGAGATCGATGGGGCGGTCACTCGGAAAGTTCAGCAGGCTCATATCACGTGTCACGCTCGCGGCCGGCGTTCGGCGCTGCCGGCAGATTAGGGGACCGATCCGGTGGCGGCTGTCCGCAGCATGGGCTGCACGACGCGGGGCTGCCTGCCGTCGGGATTCGGGCTACGGAACGGAGTCTAGACTTTTTGGAAATCCAGTTCCCTAGGTGAAATCACGTAGAAATAAATTTCCAAATTTTCGAGGAAGTGATCTACAGTTTCATCCGGATGCTTCAGTCCCGATCGGACCAGATCGGACTCGGCCCGGCGGCGCGCAACGCGCCGTCTTCCGCCCCCGGAGATGAGGAGACAGATTGATCATGAAGACCAAGCTGATGGCCGTCGCGGCCGCCGCGATCCTGGCTGCGCCGCTCGCGCATGCCGAGAAGATCGGCGTGACGATGGCATCGTTCGACGACACATTCCTGACCATCCTGCGCAACAGCATCGCCGATTCGGCGAAGAAGGACGGCGCGACGGCGCAGATCGAGGACGGCGGCAACGACGTCGGCAAGCAGTTGAGCCAGGTCCAGAACATGATCGCGCAGAAGGTCGACGCGATCATCGTGAACGCGGTCGATACCGACGCGACGCCGAAGATCACGAAAATGGTGACCGCCGCGAAGATCCCGCTCGTCTACGTGAACCGCAAGCCGGTCGATTTCGACAAGCTGCCGGCCGGCGTCGCGGTCGTCGCGTCCGACGAAAAGCAGTCGGGCACGCTGCAGGCGCGCCAGGTGTGCAAGCTGCTCGGCGGCAAGGGCGACCTGCTGGTGCTGATGGGCGAGCTGTCCAACGAATCGGCGCGCGCCCGCACCAAGGACATCGAGGACGTGATCGCGACGAAGGATTGCGCGGGCATGAAGATCGTCGACAAGCGCGAAGGCAAGTGGAGCCGCACGCAGGGCCAGGACATCACGATGAACTGGCTGAGCTCGGGCACCAAGTTCGACGCGATCGTCTCGAACAACGACGAAATGGCGATCGGCGCGATCAACGCGCTGAAGGCCGCACGCAAGCTGACGCCGAAGACGGTCGTCGCCGGCATCGACGCGACGCCGGACGGCCTTGCGGCGATGAAGGCCGGCGAGCTCAAGGTGTCGGTCTACCAGAACGCGACCGGGCAGGGCGCGCAGGCGGTGGCCGCGGCGCTCAAGCTCGCGAAGAAGCAGCCGGTCGATCGCTACGTGAACGTGCCGTTCGAACTCGTGACGCCGGAGAACATGAACCAGTACGCGAAGCACTGACCGGTTTTTCCGCTGAACTGCGCGGGCCCGGCGCGGCCGGGTTCGCGCGCGATTTTCGAGGTACGTCCATGTTTACAGCCAGGATCGCGCGCTCGACGGCCAGCGAAAGCGCACCGGCCGCTTCGTCCGCCGCGCCCGGTGCGCCGATGGCCGACTGCGTGCTCGAGGTGCGCGGCGTCGGCAAGTCCTTTCCCGGCGTCGTCGCGCTCGACGGCGTGCAGTTCCGCGTGCGCCGCGGCACCGTGCATGCGCTGATGGGCGAGAATGGCGCCGGCAAGTCCACGCTGATGAAGATCATCGCGGGCGTCTACACGCCCGACCAGGGCGAAATCCTGATCAACGGCGAACCGGTCGTGCTGAACGGCCCGCTCGATGCGCTCGACCGCGGCATCGCGATGATCCATCAGGAACTCAACCTGATGCCGTACATGACGGTCGCGGAGAACATCTGGATTCGCCGCGAACCGAAGAACCGCTTCGGCCTGATCGATCACGCGGAGCTGCGCCGCCGCACGGCCGCGCTGTTCGAGCGGCTGTCCATCGACATCGATCCGGAGACCGACGTGCGCACGCTGACGGTCGCGAGCCGCCAGATGGTCGAGATCGCGAAGGCCGTGTCGTTCGACTCGGACGTGCTGATCATGGACGAGCCGACCTCCGCGCTGACCGACAAGGAAGTCACGCACCTGTTCCGGATCATTCGCCAGTTGCGCGAGCAGGGCAAGGGCATCGTCTACATCACGCACAAGATGAACGAGCTGTTCGAGATCGCCGACGAGTTCTCGGTGTTCCGCGACGGCAAGTACATCGGCACGCATGCGTCGACCGACGTCACGCGCGACGACATCATCCGCATGATGGTCGGGCGCGAGATCACGCAGATGTTCCCGAAGGAAGAGGTGCCGATCGGCGACGTCGTGCTGTCGGTGAAGGATCTCTGCGTCGAGGGCGTGTTCCGCGACGTGAGCTTCGAGCTGCGCGCGGGTGAAATCCTCGGCGTCGCGGGTCTCGTCGGCTCGGGGCGCTCGAACGTCGCGGAGGCGCTGTTCGGCGTCGTGCCGGCCACGTCGGGCGAGATCCGCATCGACGGCAAGCCGGTGCGGATCGCGACGCCCGCGCAGGCGATGAAGCACGGGATGGCGTTCCTGACCGAGGATCGCAAGGATTCCGGCTGCTTCCTGAATCTCGACCTGCTCGCGAACATGGAAGCGGCGGTGCTGAGCCGTCGCTACGTGAAGTTCAACTTCGTGCAGCAGGCGCAGCTGAAGCGCGACTGCGAGGAAATGAGCCGGATGCTGCGCGTGAAGTCGCCCGGGCTGCACGAGGAAATCCAGAACCTGTCGGGCGGCAACCAGCAGAAGGTGCTGATCGGCCGATGGTTGCTCACGCAACCGCGCATCCTGATCCTCGACGAACCGACGCGCGGCATCGACGTCGGCGCGAAGGCCGAGATCCACCGGCTCGTCGGCGCGCTCGCCGGCAAGGGCGTCGCGGTGCTGATGATCTCGTCGGAAATGCCGGAAGTGCTGGGGATGAGCGATCGCGTGATGGTGATGCACGAAGGGCGCATGACCGGCATCGTCGATCGCAAGGACGCCGACCAGGTCCGCATCATGGATCTCGCGTCGCGCTGAGCCGAAACAAGATTGGAGACACTGAAATGGGCAACCTGAACCCGGTCGCGGATGCGCAGACCATGACCCTCAAGTCGCGGCATGCGAAGTGGCCGCCCGAACTGAGCATCTTCCTCGTGCTGGTCGGCATCAGCCTGTTCTTCGAGATCGTCGGCTGGGTCGTCGTCGGCCAGAGCTTCCTGTTCAATGCCGAGCGGCTCGAGATCATCGTGCTGCAGATGGCCGTGATCGGCATCATCGCGGTCGGCGTGAACCTCGTGATCATCACCAGCGGGATCGACCTGTCGTCGGGGTCGGTCGTCGCGGCGGCCGCCGTCGTATCGGCGAGCCTCGCGCAGGTGTCCGACTTCCCGCGCGCGGTGTTTCCGCACCTCACCGACCTGCCGATCATCTGGCCGGTGCTGGCCGGCGTGTGCGTCGGGCTGCTGGTCGGCCTGCTGAACGGCACGCTGATCGCGATGACGGGCATCCCGCCGTTCATCGCGACGCTCGGCACGATGGTCGCGGCGCGCGGCTTCGCGAAGTGGTTCACCAACGGGATGCCGGTGTCGATGCTGACCGATCCGTTCGCGGCGATCGGCGCGGGCGCCAACCCGGTGATCATCTTCGTCGTGATCGCCGCGATCTTCCACGTCGTGCTGCGCTACACGCGCTTCGGCAAGTACACCTATGCGATCGGCGCGAACCGCCACGCGGCCGTCGTGTCGGGCATCAACGTCACGCGGCACCTGATCTTCGTCTATGCGATCGCGGGCCTGTTGAGCGGCATCGCGGGAACCGTGACCGCCGCGCGTGCGATCTCCGGCCAGTCGGGCATGGGCGTGATGTACGAGCTCGATGCGATCGCGGCCGTCGTGATCGGCGGCACGTCGCTGTCGGGCGGCCTCGGCCGCGTGACGGGCACCGTGATCGGCGTGTTGATCCTCGGCGTGATGACGTCGGGCTTCACGTTCATCCGCATCGACGCGTACTACCAGGAGATGGTGAAGGGCGCGATCATCGTCGCGGCCGTGATCGCCGACCAGTATCGCAACAAGAAGTCGCGCCGCTGATCGATTCCACCGCTGTCGAAACCACGAAACTGCCCAGGAAGACGATGAAGATCGCGCTGGATCCCTACATGATTCGCCACCTGCCGCTCGACCGGCTGCCGCACGCGGTGGCCGAGCTCGGCTACGACCAGATCGAGCTGTCGCCGCGCGGCGACTTTCTCGACTGGTGGGTGATGCCGCGCGCGACCCGTGAGCGGATGGCCGCGTTCCGCCACGCGATGCGCGCGAGCGGCGTCGGTCTCGCGTCGCTGCAACCGATGTACCGCTGGGCGAGCCCGTTCGACGACGAGCGGCAATGGGCCGTGCGCTGCTGGAAGAAGGCGATCGAGGTGGCAGTGGAGATGGAGTGTCCGCTGATGGTGTCCGAGTTCGGGCGCGGCGCGTCGCCGGAGCGCTCGGTCGGCGAGCGGCCGGGCGCGAACCCGAAGGAGCTGTGCGAGGCCGCATGGTTTCGGTCGATGGACGAGCTGCTGCCGATCCTCGAGCGCGAGCGCATCGTGCTGTCGGTCGAACCGCATCCGGAGGACTGGATCGAGCAGCTTCAACCGGCCATCGACATCGTCACGAACCTCGGTTCGCCGTCGCTGAAGCTGTCGTACATCGCGCCGCATACGTTCTACTACGGCGACGACATGGCCGCGATGATCGCGGCCGCTGCGCCGATCCTCGCGCACGTGCGCGTGGCCGATACCTTCGACCACCGCAAGAGCAGCCAGCTGCGCTACATCGTGAACCCGCCCGGCTCGAACCAGATCCGCGTGCACCAGCATCTCGACATCGGGCAGGGCGAGATCGACTGGGACGTGTTTTTCCGCGCGCTCGGCGCCGCCGGCTTCGACGGCGTGCTGTCGTCGTGCGTGTTCGCGTGGGAGGACCGCGCGGAAGCGTCGTCGCGCTATATGCGCGACGCGATCCAGCGCTACGTCGATCGCCATTTCGATCGCGCGGCGCGTTGACCGATGACCGATTGTTGACCGGCGCGGCACGGGCCGCGCCGCTGATGAACGAACGACTGGAGAGAACTGCATGACCTTGCAAATCGGCGTGATCGGCTGCGGCGCGATCGGCCAGGACCACATCCGCAGACTGACCCGCACGCTGTCCGGTGCGCGCGTCGTGGCCGTCAACGACATCGATCCGCAGCAGGCGCGCGACGCGGTGACGAAATACGGGCTCGACGCCGAGATCTACGGCGACGGCCACGACGTGGTCGCGGCCGCCGACGTGCAGGCCGTGCTCGTCACGTCGTGGGGGCCGACCCACGAAGTGTTCGTGCTCGACGCGATCGCGCACGGCAAGCCGGTGTTCTGCGAGAAGCCGCTGGCCGTCACGGCCGACGGCTGCATGCGGATCGTCGAAGCCGAAGTCGCGCACGGCAAGCGGCTCGTGCAGGTCGGCTTCATGCGGCCGTACGACGAAGGCTATCGCGCGCTCAAGCGCGTGATCGACAGCGGCCAGATCGGCGCGCCGCTGATGCTGCATTGCGCGCACCGCAACCAGTCGGTCGGCGAGCGCTACACAACCGACATGGCGATCACCGACACGCTGATCCACGAACTCGACGTGCTGCGCTGGCTGCTCGGCGAGGATTACACGAGCGCGCAGGTCGTCTATCCGAAGAAGACGCGCCATGCGAGCGCGCATCTCGCCGATCCGCAGATCGTGCTGCTCGAAACCGCGAGCGGCGTGCGCATCGACGTCGAGATCTTCGTGAACTGCCAGTACGGCTACGACATCCAGTGCGAGGTGGTCGGCGAGCAGGGCATCGCGAAGCTGCCCGATCCGCCGGCCGTCGGGCTCAAGCATGCGGCGCGGCAGTCGGTCGAGATCATGACCGACTGGAAGGAGCGCTTCATCGCGTCGTACGACGTCGAGCTGCAGGCGTTCATCGACGGTGTGCGGCAGGGCGCGCTCACTGGCCCGTCCGCATGGGACGGCTACGCGGCGGCGGTCGCGGCCGACGCGTGCGTGCGGGCGCAGCAGAGCGGCGCGGTCGAGCCGATCGCGATGGCCGACCGTCCCGCGTTCTATCGCGGTTGATCCACGGCCGCTTGCCGCTTACTTGCCGGACCGACCGACATGACGATGAAGATTGGCTGCGCGCCGTGCTGCTGGGGCGTCGACGACGTGAACAACCCGCATCTGCCGCCATGGCGGCACGTGCTGGCCGAGGCCGCGCAGGCCGGCTACTCGGGCATCGAGCTCGGGCCGTACGGCTACATCCCGCTCGACCGCGACGTGGTGAGCGCCGAGCTCGAGCGCCAGCGCCTGAGCATCACGGCCGGCACGATCTTCGACGATCTCGTGTCGCCGGAGAACCTGCCGAACCTGCTGCGCCAGACGCGCGACATCTGCGCGCTGATTACGCGGCTGCCCAAGCTGCCGACGCAGGACGGCCAGCGCTACGCGGCGCCGTACCTGGTCGTGATGGACTGGGGCCACGAGGAGCGCGACTACGCGGCCGGCCACGGCGACCGCGCGCCGCGGTTGTCCGACGCGCGCTGGGCGCGGATGGTCGGCCATATCCGGCAGATCGCGACGATCGCGCGCGACGAGTTCGGCGTGCGCGCGGTGATCCATCCGCATGCGGGCGGGTACATCGAGTTCGCGGACGAGATCGACCGGATCGTCGCCGATATTCCGGCCGACACGGCGGGCCTGTGCCTCGACACCGGCCACCTGCATTACTCGGGCATGGACCCCGAAACGTGGTTGCGCCGCCACGCGGCGCGGCTCGACTACGTGCATTTCAAGGATATCGACGCGGCCGTGTACGACGCCTTGATGGGCGAGCACATCGCGTTTTTCGCGGCTTGCGCGCGCGGCGTGATGTGCCCGATCGGCACCGGCGTGCTCGACTACCCGGCGATCCGCCGCGCGCTCGTCGACATTGGCTATGCCGGCTACATCACGATCGAACAGGAGCGCGACCCGCGCAACGCCGGCACGAGCCTGCGCGACGTCGCCGCGAGCCGCGCGTTTCTCGCGTCGGCCGGTTTTGCATGACCCTCTGAACCCGCACCAGGAACACCATCATGATTGACGGACAGATTCTGCTTGGACATTCGATTCGCTGGGGCATGGTCGGCGGCGGGCTCGGCAGCCAGATCGGCTACAGCCACCGGTCGGCCGCGCTGCGCGACGGCAGCTTCCAGCTGGTTGCGGGCGCATTCGATATCGATCCCGAACGCGGCCGGCAGTTCGGCGTGAAGCTCGGCGTCGCGGCCGAGCGCTGCTATCCCGATTACGCGACGATGTTCGACGCCGAGGCGCGTCGCCCGGACGGCATCCGCGCGGTGTCGATCGCGACGCCGAACAACACGCACTTCGAGATCTGCCGCGCCGCGCTGAACGCGGGCCTGCACGTGGTCTGCGAGAAGCCGCTGTGCTTCACGACCGAGGAAGCCGAGGCGCTGCAGCGGCTGTCGGTCGAGAAGAACCGGATCGTCGGCGTCGCGTACGGTTATTCCGGACACCAGATGATCGAGCAGGCGCGCGAGATGATCGCGCGCGGCGACCTCGGCGAGATCCGCATCGTGCAGATGCAGTTCGCGCATGGCTTTCACAGCGAGGGCGTCGAGGCCGCGAGCGCGGCCGCGCGCTGGCGCGTCGATCCGAAGTTCGCGGGCCCGAGCTACGTGCTCGGCGACATCGGCACGCATCCGCTGTATATCTCCGAGGTGATGGCGCCGGAACTGAAGATCAAGCGGCTGATGTGTTCGCGGCAGAGTTTCGTGAAGAGCCGCGCGCCGCTCGAGGACAACGCGTTCACGATCATGGAATACGACACCGGCGCGATCGGCTACGTGTGGTCGAGCGCGGTGAACGCCGGCTCGATGCACGGGCAGAAGGTGCGCGTGATCGGTTCGAAGGCGAGCATCGAATGGTGGGATGAACACCCGAACCAGTTGCGCTACGAAGTCCAGGGGCAACCCGCGCAGGTGCTCGATCGCGGGATGCCGTACCTGCATCCGCATGCATTGCGCGAGGACCGCATCGGCGCCGGGCATCCGGAAGGGCTGTTCGACGCATGGTCGAATCTCTACGCGCGCTTCGCGCTCGCGATGGACGCGGCCGATCGCGGCGACGCCGCGGGGGTGAAGGCGATCCGTATTCCGGACGTGCACGCGGGCGTCGAAGGCGTGCGCTGGGTCGAGAACTGCGTGCGTTCGGCCGACGCGGGCGGCGTGTGGGTCGACTATCGCTGAACGGAGGCGGGCCGGCTGCGCCGCGCTTCGTCGCGACGGCCGGCCTCGGTACACACCCTGATCTTTACGCCGCCGCGAGCGCGTTGGACAATCGTTCCCAGTCTTGCCGTGGAGCGTATGCAAGCGATGATCGAGCGCGTGGGAGCGAGCAGGCGGCGCGGGCCGTGCCGCAAACGTGATTAAATTCGCCCTTCATGCATGTATCCAGTCGAGCCCCGGGCCGCGCCGGCCAGCCACGCGCGCGCATCGGGGCCGTCAACTTCGCGCTATCCGATGAGTTCATCCGAGAAACCTCCCGCCACCGTCGAGGCGTTCCTGCAGCACCTGACGCAGGAGTACGACGGCCTCAGCAATCGCCTGAAGGTGATCGCGCGCCACGTGGAAACGCATCGGGACCAGCTTGGGCTGGAGGGCATCCAGTCGCTCGCGGAGGCCTGCGGCGTCCAGCCGTCGGCCGTCGTGCGCTTCGCGAAGCACTTCGGCTTCTCCGGGTTCTCCGAAATGCAGCGGCTGTTCCGCGAAGGGCTCGCGCAGCAGATCGCGCCGGGCCGTGCGTACAACCTGCGCGTGCGCGACGTGATCGAATCGGGTTCGTCGAGCCTGCAGCCCGAACAGATCGCCGACGAATTCATCAAGGGCAGCATTGCCGGGATGCAGCAGTTGCGGCAGACGCTCGATTCGCAGGCGCTCGCGCAGGCGGTCGACCTGCTCGCCGATACGCAGGCGATCTGGATCGCCGGGTCGCGGCGCGCGTTTCCGATCGCCGTGTATCTGGACTATGCGCTGCAGCACACCGACAAGCGCATCGGGCTGTTCAGCGCGCTCGGCAGCATGCATCTCGGGCAGATCCGGTCGGTGCGCGAAGGCGACGTGATGATCGTGATCTCGTTCATGCCGTACGCGGACGAGACGGTACAGGTCGCGCAGCAGGCCGCGCAGCGCGGTGCGCGGCTGATCGCGATCACCGACAGCCGGATGAGCCCGCTCGCGCGGGAGGCGGAAGTGACGCTGATGGTGCAGGACAGCGCGACGTTCGGCTTTCGCGCGCTGACGGCGACGATGGGCCTTGCGCAGAGCCTGTTCGTCGCGCTCGCGTACCGGCTCGAGCTGTCGTACCTGCCGACCGCCGACGGCGCGCACGGCACGAAGGCCGGTTGATCTCGGCTACCGGTGCGCCGCCCGCCGAACGGATCGACGGGCGGCGCACCGGCCGGCTTACTTCGCGGTCGGCATCGCGAATTCAGCGCCCTTGCCGATGCTCGACGACCAGCGCTGCATCACCGACTTCTGGCGCGTGTAGAAGCGCACGCCTTCCTCGCCGTACGCGTGCATGTCGCCGAACAGGCTCTTCTTCCAGCCGCCGAAGCCGTGCCATGCCATCGGCACCGGGATCGGCACGTTGATGCCGACCATCCCGACCTGGATGCGCCGCGCGAATTCGCGCGCGATCCCGCCGTCGCTCGTGAAGCACGACACGCCGTTGCCGAACTCGTGCGCATTGATCAGGTCGACCGCTTCGCCGAAATCCTTCACGCGCACGCAGCCGAGCACCGGCCCGAAGATTTCTTCCTTGTAGATCCGCATGTCGGGCGTGACGTGATCGAACAGCGTGCCGCCGGTGAAGAAGCCGGCCTCGCGGCCCGGCACGCGCAGCCCGCGGCCGTCGACCACCAGTTGCGCGCCTTCGTTCACGCCTTGCTCGATATAGCCTTCGATGCGCTTCAACGCTTCGCCGGTGACGATCGGGCCCATCTCGACTTCCGGCGACATCCCGTCGCCGATCACCAGCTTGCGCGCGCGCTCGGCGACCGCCGGCACGATCCTGTCGGCCACGTCGCCGACCAGTACCGCGATGCTGATCGCCATGCAGCGCTCGCCGGCCGAGCCGTACGCGGCGCCGATCAGCGCATCGACCGCCTGCTCGATGTTCGCGTCGGGCATCACGACGAGATGGTTCTTCGCGCCGCCCAGCGCCTGCACGCGCTTGCCCGACTGCACCGCGCGCTGCTGCACGTAGGCCGCGATCGGCGTCGAGCCGACGAAGCTGACGGCCTGCACGTCCGGGTGGTCGAGCAGCGCATCGACCGCGCCCTTGTCGCCCTGCACGACGTTGAACACGCCGGCCGGGAGGCCGGCCTGCGTGAGCAGGTCGGCGATGAACAGCGCGGCCGACGGGTCGCGCTCGCTCGGCTTCAGCACGAACGTGTTGCCCGTCGCGATCGCGACCGGGAACATCCAGCACGGCACCATGCACGGGAAGTTGAACGGCGTGATGCCCGCGACGACGCCGAGCGGCTGGCGCATCGTCCAGTTGTCGATGCCGGTGCTGACCTGGTCGGTGAAGTCGCCCTTCAGCAGTTGCGGCACGCCGCACGCGAATTCGACGATGTCGATGCCGCGCGCGACTTCGCCCTGCGCGTCGGAGAACACCTTGCCGTGCTCGGCCGTGATGATTGCAGCCAGCGTGTCGCGGTGCTCGTTCATCAGTTGCAGGAAGCGGTGCAGCACGCGCGCGCGGCGGATCGGCGGCGTCGCGGCCCAGTCCGGGAACGCGGCGTGGGCGGACGCGACGGCCCGCTCGACTTCGTCGTTGCCGGCGAGCGCGACGCGGCGCACCGCGCGGCCGAGCGACGGGTTGAGCACGTCCTGGAAGCGGCCGCTGCGGCCGGCGACGGGCGCGCCGTCGATATAGTGGCCGACGTCGGCGTCGGACGTATACGCGGGAACCGTGGTCATGCGTGTCTCCTGGGGGGATGAGAGCGGAACAGCGCCTAGTCTAGGGAAACCGGCAGGGCGGGAGAAGGCCGCGCAGCTTGATTCACTGTTCAGAATTCTGAATAATCACTGGATGAATCAGCAAAATGTCCAGGCGCTCTGGCCGCATATCCATTCGCTGACGGTGCTGGCCGCGGCGGGCAGTTTCACGGCGGCCGCGCAGCGGCTCGGCATCAGCAAGGCCGCGATGAGCCAGCGCATCGCCGATCTCGAAAAGGCGGCCGGCGTGCCGCTCGTGCGCCGCACCACGCGCAGCGTGCGGCTCACCGATGCGGGCCAGACGCTCGTCGACAGCACGCGCGACGCGTTCGAGTCGATCGGCCAGCATTTCGCGCGCGTGAAGGACCTGGCCGGCGAACCGCGCGGGCTGCTGCGCGTGACGGCGCCGGTCGCGCTCGGGCGCCAGCAGGTCGTGCCGCACCTGCCCGATTTCCTGCGCCAGCATCCGGGCGTGCAGATCGAGCTCGACCTGTCGGACCGCCTGCATTCGCTGACGCAGGAGGGCTTCGATCTCGCGATCCGCCATACGACCACCGCGCCGCAGACCCACGTCGCGTGGAAGCTGTGCGACACGCGTTCGCTGCTGGTCGCGAGCCGCGACTATCTCGACGCGCGCGGCGCGCCGCGCCACCCGAGCGAGCTCGTCGATCACAGCTGCCTGTGCTATCTGCGCGAGCACGAGCCGGCCGCGTGGAGCTTCGAGCCGGACGGCCGCCGCCGCGAGCGCGTGAGCGTGCCGGTGCGCGGCAGTTTCGCGGCGAACAACAGCGAGGCGATGCGCGAGGCCGCGCTCGGCGGGCTCGGCATCGCGCTGCTGCCCGATTTCAGCGCGCGGCGCGATCTCGACGCCGGCCGGCTCGTCGCGCTGCTCGACGGCTGGCGGCCGTCGGGTGCGTTCGGCGATCACATTTTCGCGATCCGCCCGTACAGCCCGGTCGTCCCGAGTGCGGTGCGCGCGCTCGTGCGGCACCTGCGCGAACGGCTCGCGGGCGGCTTCTCCGGCGCGTGAGCCGGGTGCCGGCGGGCGCCTGGCCGTGGGCTGGCCGGGCAAGCGCGGCGGCGCTGCGGTAAAATCGCCGCTTCCTCCCGCGCCACGTATGGCGCGTCATTCGAAGGTCGACAGCCGATGCAGATTCACAAGGAAGTGGACGCGCGCGGGCTCAACTGCCCGTTGCCGATCCTGCGTGCCAAGAAAGCGCTTGCCGATATGGAAAGCGGGCAGATCCTCAAGGTGCTCGCAACCGATCCGGGCTCGCAGCGCGATTTCGCCGCGTTCGCGAAGCAGACGGGCAACGAGATCGTCGAATCGACGACCCAGGACAAGACCTTCGTATTCCTGATGCGCCGCCGCTGAAGGCGCGCATCACGTGTCCCGCCGCGCCGGGCGCCTCGCCGGCTGTCCCTGGCCCGGTGCCCTTGCCCAGGCTCCTGTTCCATTGGAAAGCGCTGGCCACACTTCTCTGACAATTCTTAAACCTCGTTGCGCGACCGGCTGCGTATACTGACCCGGCCGGTCGTCCGCTCCCAGCGGAGGCGCCGGCCACGGTACGTCGCACGGCGGGCTCGGGGGCCATGCCTGACGCTACCGTCGTACAACGGGGAGAGGACATGTCCTTCAGACCAGGGACCCTTCGAAGTCCGTCCGGAGCGGAAAGCATCGCGCCCGTGCGCACCTCGGAATTGAGCCGGATCGAGCTCGATCCGCAACAGGACCGCCACGCGCGTGCCGCGCTGGAGGCCTATGCGGATTCGGCCGCGGCCGAGATGCCGTGGCTGGCCGAATGGCTGGACGAACGGCTGCGCGACGCCGCGCGGGACGACGGCTCGGGCCCGACCTACTGCGGTGCGACGATCGAACGCGTGTTCGATCTGGCGCAGGCATGGGCGGCGGGCCAGCCCGACTACGCGGCCGGCGCGTGGGAGCGCGTGCGCGACCAGTTGCAGCGGATGCTGGCGCAACCGCCGTTGCCGCAGCGGCCGTCGCCGCGCATGCCGACGGATGATTTCGCCGAGCCGGTGGCCGGCATCGCGGGCGCCGAATAGGCGTCCGGTTGCGCAAGAGAAAGGATTATTCGAAGAAAGGGCGATAGTCCGCGCAATTTCTTGGCGAATTTCATACTACTATGATGAAATCGCCGGTTCGTCCGTGCCCCGTTTTTGAGATATTTAGCCGGGGTCGCCGGCTTGCGCAGGAGGCGCGAGCGGCGAACGACGGCTCGCCGGCCGGTATCCGGACGCCGCGCACAGGTGGCGCGGCCGGGGCAGGCGCGGGAGCCGAGTGGACGAGTCGACTTCGATTTGCGGGGTGCTATGAGAATTGCTGTACTGGATGACGATCCGGCCCAGACGGATTTCGTCAGTCAAACGCTGACGGCCGTCGGCCATACGTGCTATGCGTTCAAGGAAGGCAAGGCCCTGAAGAAGCGCCTGCAGCGCGAGACGTTCGACCTGCTGGTGCTCGACTGGAACGTGCCCGACATGTCCGGCGAGGAAGTGCTCAAGTGGGTGCGGGCGAACCAGACCGAGCACAGCTTGCCGATCATCTTCATGACGAGCCGCGACGACGAGGCGGGGATTACGCAGATCCTCAACGCCGGCGCCGACGATTACGTGGTCAAGCCCGTGTCGGGCCCGATCCTGCGCGCCCGTATCGGTTCGCTGCTGCGCCGCGCGTATCCGGTCAATGCCGAGGCCACCGTCCGCGAGTTCGACCAGTTCCGTTTCGACGTGAACCTGAAGCAGGCGTACGTCGGCGACAAGGCCGTGAGCCTCACGCAAAAGGAATTCGAGCTCGCGCTGCTGCTGTTCCAGCATCTCGACCGGCCGCTGTCCCGCGCGCACATTCTCGACCTCGTATGGAAGCAGGCGACCGACATTCCGTCGCGCACGATGGATACGCACATTTCGATGCTGCGCACCAAGCTCGGCCTGCGGCCCGAAAACGGCTACCGTCTCGCGCCGATCTACGGATACGGCTACCGGCTCGAACGGGTCGGCCAGGGGGAACCGGAGTGACCGCGCGCATCACGCGGCGCACGGCGGGCCTGTGCACGGCGGCGCTGCGCGCGGCCTGCGCGGTCGCATTCGCGTTCGCCGCGCAGCAGGCCGCGGCGCAGCCGCCCGCCGCCGCCGGCAAGACGGTCGTCTATCGCACGCAGGCGGGCGACACGCTGTACGACGTCGCCGCGCGCTACCTGCAGGGCGCGGACGACTGGCAACTGCTCCAGCAGATCAACGGCGTGCCGGCGCCGAAGCGCCTGCAGCCCGGCATCGCGCTGAAGCTGCCGGTCGCGCGCCTGCGCAAGGAAAAGCTCACCGCACGCGTGATTGCGGTGCAGGGCACGGCCGAGCGCGCGTCCGGCGCCGCCTTCGCGCCGCTCGCGAACGATGCGACGCTCGCCGAAGGCGACCGCGTGCGCACCGGCCCGAACGGCTTCGTGACGATCGAGCTGACCGACGGCACGCACATGAGCCTGCCGCCCGACAGCCAGCTCGACCTGAAGTCGCTGCGCCGCACGGTGCTGACCGGCACGCTCGATCGCGAGTTCGAACTCACGCGCGGCTCGGTCGATAGCGAAGTCACCCACCTGAAGAAACGCGACGATCGCTTCCAGATCCGCTCGCCGTCGGTCGTCGCCGGCGTGCGCGGCACGCGCTTTCGCGTGAACTACGACGCGGCCGGCACGGCGTCGACGCGCGTCGAAGTGCTCGACGGCACCGTTGGCGTCGCGGGCGGCCGCAAGCCGGCCGGCGCGACGCTCGTGCATGCGAACTTCGGCAGCGTCGCGACGTCGTCGGGCGCGGTCGGCGCGCCGGTCGCGCTGCTGGGCGCACCCACGCTCGCGCATCCGGACAAGGTGCAGGACGAGCCCGACGTCGCGTTCGACATCGCGCCGCTCGAGCAAGCGCATGCGTACCGCGTGCAGCTCGCGCACGATGCGGGGCTGATGGACCTGTTCCGCGAAACGCGCACCGATTCGCCGCGCGCGGTGTTCCGCGACGTGCCGAACGGCAACTATTTCGTGCGGATCGCCGCGATCGATGCGAACGGCCTCGAGGGGCTGCCGCGCACCTATACGTTCGAACGCCGCGTGATGGGGCTCGACGCGAGCGCGTCGCAGGGCGCCGGCGGTTACGAGTTCCGCTGGTCGCCGAACGGGGCGGGCAAGAACGCGCGTTACCGGTTCGTGCTGTCGCGCTCGAAGGATCTGAGCGCGCCGGTCGTCGATCAGGTCGGCCTGCACGCGCGCCAGATCACCGTCGCGCACCTGCCGCCGGGCGACTATTTCTGGGCGGTGACCGTCGAGGAATTCGAAGGCGGCAAGTTCTACGAGAAGACCAGTCCGGTCAGCGCGTTCACGTTGTCGCGCTGACCCGCGGCGCATGAAACCCGATTCCGTTTCCACACGGCGGCACCTCGGCCGCCGCTTCCTGATCGAATGGATCGCGATCGGCTGCCTCGGGGTCGCGGTGATCCTCGCGTGCGCGCTCGGCCGCCTGTCGTCGAGCGTCGACGGGCTGATCTACGACCGGCTGCTGATGCTGCGCAGCCTGCCGCTGTCGCCCGACGTGGTGGTCGTCGACATCGACAACCAGAGCGTATCCGCGCTCGGCCGCTGGCCGTGGCCGCGCGACGTGCACGCGCGGCTGCTCGACACGCTCGCGCGCGCGCAGCCGGCCGCCGTCGTCTACGACGTGCTGTTTACCGAGCCGTCGCCCGAGGATCGCGCGTTCGCGGACGCGATGAGCCGCGTGCCGACCTTCCTGCCGGTGCTGCTGAGCCCCGAGCAGGCGGACGGCACGCGTTCCGTCGATCCGCCGGTCGCCGCGCTCGCGGCGCGCGCGACGGGGCTCGGCCATATCAATCTCGAAGTCGATCGCGACGGCATCGTGCGCAGCGTCGCGCTGTTCGAAAGCGACGGCCGCGTGCGCTGGCCGCAATTGATGGTGCCCGTCTATCGTGCGATCCAGGCCGGCCGGCTGCATCCGGTCGGCGGCGTGCCCGGCGCGAACGCGCACGACCTGTCGCGCGATGCGGCGGGCGACGGCCGCTACCTGATTCCGTTCAGCCGCAACACGCCCGCGTATCCGACGCTGTCGTTCGACGACGTGCTCGAAGGGCGCGTGAAGCCCGACGCGCTGCGCGGCAAGATCGTCGTCGTCGGCGTGACGGCGTCCGGGCTGTACGATCGCTTCGCGACGCCGGTGTCCGGCGAATTCGGCCCGCTCGCCGGCGTGTACATCCATGCGAACGTGCTCGACATGCTGGCGACCGGCAGTGCGATCTCGCCCGCGTCGCCCCTGGGGCTGTTCGTCGCGTCGCTGCTGCCGCTCGCCGTGTTGCTGGGCGGCTTCCTGATGCTGTCGCCGTGGCGTGCGCTGCTGCTGACGCTGAGCCTCGCCGCGCTCGCCGTCGTCGCGAGCCTGGCGCTGCTGTTCGAGGCGCGCATCTGGCTGACGCCGGCGCCCGCGATCTTCGGGCTGATCGCCGTCTACCCGATCTGGAACTGGCGGCGGCTGGAAATGACGATGTCGTACCTGCGCCGCGAGCTGCAGAAGCTCGCCGACGAGCCGCACCTGCTGCCCGAGGCGCCGCGTACGCGCAGCGTCGGCGGCGACGTGCTGGAGCGGCAGATGGCGCTGATGGCGCAGGCCGCGCAGCGCGTGCAGGACATGAAGCGCTTCGTGTGGGACAGCCTCGACAGCATGCCCGAGCCGATCTTCGTGACCGATCTCGCCGGCACCGTGCTGATCGCGAACCACGCGGCGAAACGCTACGGGTCGCGGCTCGCGCTGCCGCTGCCGGAAGGGCGGCCGCTGCGCACGGCGCTCGGCGAGCTGACGTTCATGAAGACCGTCGACGGCAACGCCGAGCACGACGCGGCGATCCGCGAGCGCTGGCCGGCCGCGCTCGATCCGACGCTCGAGGCCGAGCACGACGCGATGGCGCGCGGTATCGAGGTGCGCGATCGCGACGGGCTCGACCATCTGCTACGCTACGCGGCGTGTACGAACGCGCAAGGGCGCGTGACCGGCTGGATCGCCGGCCTCGTCGACGTGACCGAGCTGCACGCGGCCGAACGGCATCGCGAGGAAGCGCTGCACCTGCTGTCGCACGACATGCGCTCGCCGCAGTCGTCGATTCTCGCGCTGGTCGAGATCGAGCGCGACCGCGTCGACAGCGACGCGATGCGCGGGTTGCTCGCGCGGATCGAGCGCTATGCGCACCGCGCGCTGTCGCTCGCCGACGAGTTCGTGCAACTGGCGCGCGCGGAGTCGCAGGCGTACCAGCTCGAGGTGACGAGCCTCGTCGACGTGCTGATCGACGCGAGCGACGAGGTGTGGCCGCAGGCGCAGGCGAAGCACATCCGCGTCGAGACCGACGTGGGCGCCGACATGTGCTGGGTGCGCGCGGACCGCTCGCTGATCACGCGCGCATTCGTGAACCTGCTGAACAACGCGGTCAAATACAGTCCGTCCGACACGGTGATCACGTGTACGCTGACGGTCGAGCACGCATCGAAGCGGATGTTCTGTACGATTCGCGATCAGGGATACGGCATTGCGCCGGAAGATCAGCGGCATCTGTTCGAGCGTTTCAAGCGATTCCATGCCGGCGAGCGGCCCGAAATCTCGGGCTCCGGGCTCGGCATGGCATTCGTGAAGACGGTCGTCACGCGCCATGGGGGCAGCGTGTCGGTCGACAGCGAAGTGGGTGTCGGCACCGCGGTGACGGTGTCGCTGCCCGCGATCGACGAGCCGTCCGCCTGACAGGGCCGGGCGCGACGGCAGGTATTTGGGGAAAGCCATGAAAAAGCAATGGGCGGCGACCGCGCTGGCGGCGTCGCTGTTGACGGGTTGCGCGGGCGTGACGAGCGGCGTGAGTGCGCTCGGGCAGCCGAATGCATTTGCATCGGGGGCGCACGGCTACGATTTCGTGCGGACGGCCGCGCAGGCGGGCGACGCCGAGTATCGGCAGATCGAGACGCTCGTGCGCGACGAACTCGCGCGCCGCGGCTTCGATGCGCAGCCGCTCAAGGACGCGCGCTACCGGTTGTCGATCGCGTATGCGACGCAGCCGGCGGCGGTCGCGGCGAGCGCCGCCGGCTGCGGCGCGGCGAGCAGCGCATGCGTGACGGTCGACGGGCCCGCGCCGTTCGCGCTGCCGTTCATGGGCCGCGTGTACCGTCACGTGCTGACGCTGCGCTTCGTCGATGCGAAATCGGGCGCCGACGTCTATCGCGTGTCGGCGTCGCTGCGCGACCGCGATCCGGGCACGCAGCAGGCCGCGTCGGCGCTCGTGAAGAGCGCGCTGGCGAAGGTGCCGTTCGGCGACGGCAGCGGCTGGCTCGTCAAGACGAAAAAAGACGACGCGGGCGGCATGCCGGGCGTCGTCTCGGTGAAGCCGGCCGACGCGCACTGAGAGCGCTGGCCGCGAGGTGAGGGCGGGCCCGCCGGGGCGGGCCCTTGCCGCGTTCAGACGGTCGGTTGTCCGCCGTCGCGCGTGCGCAGGTACGTTTCGAACTCCGCACCGACTTCCGGGTGGCGCAGCGCGAATTCGACCGTCGCCTTCAGGTAGCCGAGCTTGCTGCCGCAGTCGTAGCGCGTGCCCTGATACTTGTAGGCCAGCACCTGTTCGTCGGCGAGCAGCGCCTGGATCGCGTCGGTGAGCTGCAGTTCGCCGCCCGCGCCCGGCTTCAGCGCACGCAGATGCTCGAAGATCCGCGGCTTCAGGATGTAGCGGCCGACCACGCCGAGGTTCGACGGCGCGACTTCCGGCGCCGGCTTCTCGACGATCGCCGACATCTTGACGATCGACTCTTCCCATTCCTTGCCGTCGACGATCCCGTACGACTTCGTCTCCGACGGCGGGATCTCTTCGACGCCGATCACCGAGCTGTGATAGTGGTCGAACACGTCGACCATCTGCTTCATCACCGGCGGGTTGCCGTCGAGCAGGTCGTCCGCGAGGATCACCGCGAACGGGTTGTCGGCGACCAGCTTTTCCGCGCACAGCACCGCGTGGCCGAGGCCGAGCGCTTCCGGCTGGCGCACGTAGAAGCAGTCGACATGGCTCGGCTTGATGCTGCGCACGAGTTCGAGCAGCTTTTCCTTGCCGCGCGCCTCGAGCTCGGCCTCGACTTCGTACGACTTGTCGAAGTGGTCCTCGATCGCGCGCTTGCTGCGCCCGGTCACGAAGATCATCTCGGTGATGCCCGCCGCGATCGCTTCCTCGACCGCGTACTGGATCAGCGGCTTGTCGACGACGGGCAGCATTTCCTTCGGGCTCGCCTTCGTTGCCGGCAGGAACCGCGTGCCGAGGCCGGCCACGGGGAATACCGCCTTGGTGACTTTCAACATGATCGAACCTTTATTCCTGTAATCGACTTGTCAGACGGTCTATGTTCACGTTCGCATTATAGTGAACGCAAATGACCTTACCGTTTGTTACGCAGGCAACCGATCGAGCTGCGCACGCAGTTTGTCGAGCGTGCTCTGGAATTCCGCGACGCGTTTCTGCTCCTGTTCGACCACGGCCGGCGGCGCTTTCGCGACGAACGCCTCGTTGCCGAGCTTCGCGTTGCATTTCGCGATCTCGCCCGTCAGGCGCGTGATTTCCTTCGACAGGCGCTCGCGCTCGGCCGCGACGTCGATTTCCACCTTCAGCACCAGCTTGTTCGGGCCGACGATCGCGATCGGCGCGCCGTGTGCTTCCTTGTCGAGCGCCGCTTCGTCCGCGAGGATCTGCACGTCCGACAGGCGCGCGAGCGCCTGCACGTACGGCGCGAACGAGCGCAGGCGCTCGGCGTCGCCGGCGGCCAGCAGCGGCACCTTGGTGGCCGGCGACAGGTTCATCTCGCCGCGCAGGTTGCGGCACGCGTCGACGATCGCCTTCAGGTCGGCCGCCCACTGTTCGGACGCCTCGTCGAGCTTCTGCAGGTTCGCGACCGGGTACGCCTGCGTCATCAGCGACGCTTGGCCCTCGGCCTTGCCCTGCGGATAGCGGCCGGCGAGCGGCGCGACTTTCTGCCAGAGCGCTTCGGTGATGAACGGAATGACCGGGTGCGCGAGGCGCAGCACCGTTTCGAGCACGCGCAGCAGCGTGCGGCGCGTCGCGCGCTGCTGTTCCGGCGTGCCGTTCTGGATCTGCACTTTCGCGAGCTCCAGATACCAGTCGCAGTACTCGTCCCACACGAACTTGTAGATGCTGCTCGCGATGTTGTCGAAGCGGTAATCGGCGAAACCCTTTGCGATGTCGGCTTCGGTGCGCTGCAAGAGCGACACGATCCAGCGGTCGGCCGCCGAGAAGTCGAGGTAGCCGCCGGGGCCGCAGTCGCCCGCGCCGCACACTTCCGGCTTGTCGGCGCCGCAGTCGTGGCCTTCGCAGTTCATCAGCACGAAGCGCGTCGCGTTCCACAGCTTGTTGCAGAAGTTGCGATAGCCTTCGCAGCGCGCGAGGTCGAAGTTCACGTTGCGGCCGAGCGTTGCCATCGACGCCATCGTGAAGCGCAGCGCGTCGGTGCCGAACGCGGGGATGCCGTCCGGGAATTCCTTGCGCGTCTTCTTCTCGATCGTCGCGGCCTGCTTCGGGTTCATCAGGCCCGTCGTGCGCTTCGCGACCAGCGCCTCGAGGTCGATGCCGTCGACGATGTCGATCGGGTCGAGCGTGTTGCCCTTGCTCTTCGACATCTTCTGGCCTTCCGCGTCGCGCACGAGGCCGTGCATGTAGACGGTATGGAACGGCACCTTGCCGGTGAAGTGCGTGGTCATCATCACCATCCGGGCGACCCAGAAGAAGATGATGTCGAAGCCGGTGACCAGCACCGACGACGGCAGGAAGTGCTTCAGTTCGGGCGTTTCGTTCGGCCAGCCGAGCGACGAGAACGGCACGAGCGCCGACGAGAACCACGTGTCGAGCACGTCTTCGTCGCGCTTGAGCGCCCCCGTGTAGCCCTTTGCCGCGGCCTGCGCGCGTGCGTCTTCCTCGTTGCGAGCGACGAACACCTCGCCGTTCTCGCCGTACCACGCGGGGATCTGGTGGCCCCACCACAGCTGGCGCGAGATGCACCAGTCCTGGATGTTCTCGAGCCACTGGTAGTAGGTGGTCGTCCAGTTTTCCGGGACGAACTTGATCTGGCCGTCGCGCACGACGTCGAGCGATACCTCGGTGATCGACTTGCCCGGATGGAACGTGCCTTCCGGCGCCGGCTTCGTCATCGCGACGAACCACTGGTCGGTCAGCAGCGGCTCGATCACGACGCCCGTGCGGTCGCCGCGCGGCACCATCAGCTTGTGCGGCTTCACGGAGTCGAGGAAGCCTTGCGCGTCGAGGTCCGCGACGATCGCCTTGCGCGCGTCGAAGCGGTCGAGGCCGCGATACTGTTCGGGGCCGTTGTCGTTGATCTTCGCGTCGAGCGTCAGGATCTCGATCGGCGCGAGCTTGTGGCGCAGGCCGACCTGGTAGTCGTTGAAGTCGTGCGCGGGCGTGACCTTCACGACGCCCGTGCCGAACTCGCGGTCGACGTAGTCGTCGGCGATCACCGGGATCTCGCGGCCCGTCAGCGGCAGCGTGACGAGCTTGCCGATCAGGTGCGCGTAGCGCTCGTCTTCCGGATGGACCATCAGCGCGACGTCGCCGAGCATCGTCTCGGGGCGCGTGGTGGCGACCGTCAGCGAGCCCGAGCCGTCGACGAGCGGGTAGCGGATGTGCCACAGGTGGCCGTTTTCTTCCTCGCTGACGACTTCGAGATCCGACACGGCGGTGAGCAGCACCGGATCCCAGTTGACGAGGCGCTTGCCGCGGTAGATCAGCCCTTGTTCATACAGCGTGACGAACACGTCGCGCACGGCGGCCGACATCTTGTCGTCCATCGTGAAGTATTCGCGCGACCAGTCGGTCGACGCGCCGAGGCGGCGCACCTGGTCCGTGATCGTCGAACCGGATTTCTGCTTCCATTCCCACACGCGCTCGACGAACTTCTCGCGGCCGAGGTCGTGGCGCGACACGCCCTGCGCGTCGAGCTGGCGCTCGACGACGATCTGCGTGGCGATCCCCGCGTGGTCGGTGCCGGGCACCCATAGCGTGTTCTCGCCGAGCATCCGGTGATAGCGGGCGAGGCCGTCCATGATCGTCTGGTTGAACGCGTGGCCCATGTGCAGCGTGCCCGTCACGTTCGGCGGCGGCAACTGGATCGCGAAATCGGGGCGGGACGGATCGAATGCCGGGGCGGCGTAGCCGCGTTTTTCCCACTCCGGCCCCCATTGGGACTCGATGGTGTGGGGTTCGAAGCTCTTCGCCAGCGTGTTGTCGCTCATGGTTGGAAATTTGCCGAAAAATGCTTGTTGGAGACTTGAACCGCACATTATAAGTCGCCGGGCGTCGAGCGGAGCCGTTCGCGGCTACAGTCAGGTTCGTACGTGTCCAATTGCTGACGCGTGTTGGGACGGCTAACTTGCGAGTCTGGCTGCGGGTTTGAGTCGGCGAGGGCTCGCTGCCGCATCGGTCCGCCGTCGTCACCAAGGAGAGTGGAGTGATACGACCGACATTTGCCGCCGCGTGGGCGGCGTCAACGAAGATTTACGATCCGGCCCGTTCGGGCGAGAGAGTGGCACAGGTGATAGGGGCAGCGTCGCTGCGCATATCCGGGATAAAAAGAACCCTTGGCGGAACACATGCGCGGTTCGTATGAGCTATATCCTGAATGAAGCTGGCGTAATCGTCCCGTCCATGTCGGGCAAGACCAGAGAAGGAGCCGATCGCCGACACTATTTTTATCGTGTCAGAGATGTGATCTCGTTTCTGAAAGTTGTTTGGGGCGCGCCTCAACTCATTGCCTATCCGCCGAGCGGTGGGGGCTCACTGGCGGGGAAACGTGGTCTTATCGAGGTGCATGGATGGAGTGACGCCAGCGGGCATGCGACACTTTTCAATGGACTCAAGTGCTACGACGCTTGTTATTTCAACGAGCCGGAGGCGAACTATCGCACTAGCCGCGCTTATTTCCGGTCGCTCAAATGAACATTTTTCGGGCGGTCTGCGCCGTCGCGCTATGTTCGGCACTGTCTGCCGAAGCAGCCGATTCCGTCATGGCCGTGCGGCGCACCAATGCGGAGAATTACAAGGACAGGGCGATCGGGCGGTCGAGCGGCTTGCAGAACACTATTTGCGCCGCGATTACGGCAATCCCGTGGAAGGTTACGCCGGGGCAAAATTTGCTCTGCTGAAATGCCTGGACCTGTATCACGGCCCCGAACTCGACGAACAAGTTCGCCGGTATGTCCCTCATCTCGACTGGATCGGCGACAAACCTGCTGCCCCGCGCACGAAATAACGCTGGTCACGCGTGCCGAAGCCGTCGCCGGCGGGGCAGGCGGCCTTGTTGGGCCGCGATGCCACATCGGTCGGCCACGGTATCGCGCACGACGGACTTATAATGTCGGGTCCGCATTTTTCTCGCCCGTTAGCCGCCGCTCCATGCCCGATCTGCTCGCCAATCTGAACCCCGAACAACTCGCCGCCGTCACGTTGCCGAACGAACCGGCGCTGATCCTCGCAGGGGCGGGCAGCGGCAAGACCCGCGTGCTGATCACGCGCATCGCGTGGCTGATCCAGCAGGGCTATGCATCGCCGCCCACCGTGCTCGCCGTCACCTTCACGAACAAGGCCGCGCGCGAGATGATGGCGCGCCTGTCGGCGATGATGCCGATCGACACGCGCGGGATGTGGATCGGCACGTTCCACGGCCTGTGCAACCGGATGCTGCGCACGCACTGGCGCGACGCGGGCCTGCCGCAGACTTTCCAGATCCTCGATACGGCCGACCAGCTGTCCGCGATCAAGCGACTGATGAAGGCGGCGAACGTCGACGACGAAAAGTACCCGCCGAAGAACGTCCAGTACTTCATCAACAACGCGAAGGAGCAGGGGCTGCGCCCGGACAAGGTCGACGCGACCGACAACTTCAACCGCAAGTTCGTCGAGCTGTACCAGGCGTACGACCAGCAGTGCCAGCGCGAAGGCGTCGTCGATTTCCCCGAGCTGCTGCTGCGCTGCTACGAGCTGCTCGCGTACAACGCGCCGCTGCGCGCGCACTACCAGGCGCGCTTCCGGCACATCCTCGTCGACGAGTTCCAGGACACCAACAAGCTGCAGTACGCGTGGCTCAAGATGCTCGCGGGCGGCGAGAACGCGATCTTCGCGGTCGGCGACGACGACCAGTCGATCTACGCGTTCCGCGGCGCGAACGTCGGCAACATGCGCGACTTCGAGGACGAATTCCGCGTGCGCAACCTGATCAAGCTCGAGCAGAACTACCGGTCGCACGGCAACATCCTCGACGCGGCGAACCAGCTGATCTCGAACAACGCGCACCGCCTCGGCAAGAATCTGCGCACCGACGCCGGCCACGGCGAGCCCGTGCGCGTGTACGAAGCCAGCACCGATTCGCAGGAAGCCGGCTGGATCGTCGAGGAAATCCGCTCGCTGATCAATACCGGGATGGCGCGCAGCGAAGTGGCCGTCCTGTACCGCAGCAACGCGCAGTCGCGCTCGATCGAGCACACGCTGATGTCGTCGGGCATTCCGTACCGCGTGTACGGCGGCCTGCGCTTTTTCGAGCGGCAGGAAGTGAAGCATGCGCTCGCGTATCTGCGCCTGATCGACAACCCGAACGACGACACGGCATTCGCGCGCGTCGTGAACTTCCCGACTCGCGGGATCGGCGCGCGCTCGGTCGAGCAACTGGCCGACGCCGCACGGCTGTACGGCTGCTCGATGGCCGCCGCGATTCCGTACGTGACCGGCAAGGCCGGCACGAGCCTCGGCGGGTTCGCGAACCTGATCGCGAAGATGCGCGCCGACACGCAGCACATGAACCTGCCCGACACCGTCGAGCACATCGTGCGCGCGAGCGGCCTCGCCGATTTCTACCAGGGCGAACGCGAAGGCCAGGATCGCCTCGAAAACTTGCAGGAACTCGTGAACGCGGCCACCGCGTTCATCGCCGAGGAAGGCTACGGGCTCGACACGCCGGCCCGCTCGATCCCGCTGCGTGCGGGCGCGATCGCGGCGCCCGAGCTCGGTACCGCGACCGACGATCCGGCGGTCGACGTGCTCGATCCGGCATCGCCCGCCGACCCGGCCCAGAACCCCGACACGATGACGCCGCTTGCCGGCTTTCTGTCGCACGCGTCGCTGGAAGCAGGCGACAACCAGGCGCAGGCCGGCCAGGACGCGGTGCAGCTGATGACCGTGCACGCGGCGAAGGGGCTCGAGTTCTCGGCCGTGTTCATCACCGGGCTCGAGGAAGGGCTGTTCCCGCACGAGAACAGCGTGCTCGAATCGGACGGCCTCGAGGAGGAGCGTCGGCTGATGTACGTCGCGATCACGCGCGCGAAGGAGCGGCTCTACCTGTCGTTCGCGCAAAGCCGGATGCTGCACGGCCAGACCCGCTACAACGTGCGCTCGCGCTTCTTCGACGAGCTGCCGGAGCACGTGCTGAAGTGGCTCACGCCGAAGGTCGAGGCCGGGTCGCGCTGGGGCGGGCGCTCGGACAACGCCGGCTACGGGCGCGACTGGTTCGCGCGGCCGGGCGGCGGCAGCCGCGAGCAGATCGTCGATGCGGCCGTGTCCGCGCCGCTGCCCGCGTTCGCGAACAAGCAGCGTGCGGCCGACACCGGCTTCCGGGTCGGCCAGCAGGTGTTCCATACCAAGTTCGGCGAAGGCACGGTCACCGCGCTCGAAGGCAACGGCACCGATGCGAAGGCGCAGGTGAAGTTCAAGCGCCACGGCGAGAAATGGCTCGCGCTCGCGGTCGCGAAACTGCAGGCGGTGGAATGATGGACGTCGACCTCGTCGTGGCGCCTGCCGCGCGTCCGCTCGGCATTCTGGCCGCGCTACCCGAGGAACTCGGCGACCTGATCGCCGCGATGCGCGCCGACGGCGCGATGAAGACGGTCACGCTCGGCCGCCGCGATTATCACGTCGGCACCGTGCACGGCGCGGCCTGCGTCGTCACGCTCGCGCGGGTCGGCAAGGTCGCGGCCGCTGCGACGGTCAGCGCGCTGATCCACGTGTTCGGCGTGTCGGGTGTCGTGTTCACCGGCGTCGCGGGCGGCGTGTCGCGCACGGTGCGGGTCGGCGACGTCGTCGTGGCCGATACGCTGCTGCAGCACGATCTCGACGCATCGCCGCTGTTTCCGCGCTATGAGGTGCCGCTGCTCGGCATCACGCGTTTCGCGACCGACGCAGCGCTGACGGCCCGCTTGCGGGCCGCATGCGCGCTGTTCGTCGAGGAAGAGGGCGCGCAGTTCGCCGAGCGCTTCGGGCTCGCCAGCGCGGCGCTGCACGCGGGGCTCGTCATCAGCGGCGACCGCTTCGTGTCGAGCGAGCCCGAAGTCGTCGCGCTGCGCGACGCGCTGCCGGACGCGCTCGCGGTCGAAATGGAAGGCGCGGCGATCGCGCAGGTGTGCGCCGAACACGACGTGCCGTTCGCGCTCGTGCGCACGATCTCCGATACGGCCGACGATCACGCGACGCAGTCGTTCTCGCACTTCCTGTCGGCGATCGCGAGCAGCTATTCGTCGGGCATCCTCAAGCGTTTCCTGACGCTGCATGCGACGACGGCGGCCTGAAGCCGCCGTCGTATTCTCCCTTCGTACCATTCGACCGGCCACGGTGCGCACGCCGCGGCCGGTCGTTCGTCACGCCTTTTTGCGCCCGCTGCCTTCGAGGTTCGGCAGGAACACCGTCAGCACGCCGATCAGCGGCAGGAACGAGCACACCTTGTAGACGAACGGAATGCTCGTCGCGTCCGCGAGCTGGCCGAGCACGGCCGCGCCGACGCCGCCCAGCCCGAACGCGAAGCCGAAGAACAGGCCCGCGACCATCCCGACCTTGCCGGGCATCAGCTCCGTCGCATAGACGAGGATCGCGGCGAACGCCGACGCCAGCACGACGCCGATGATCACGGTCAGCACGCTCGTCCAGAACAGGTTCGCGTACGGCAGCAGCATCGTGAACGGCGCGACGCCGAGGATCGACACCCAGATCACGTACTTGCGGCCGATCCGGTCGCCGACGGGCCCGCCGATCAACGTGCCGGCCGCCACCGCCGCGAGGAACACGAACAGGTGGATCTGCGCGGCCTGTACCGACAGGTGGAATTTGTCGATCAAATAGAACGTGAAATAGCTGTTGATGCTCGCGAGGTAGAAGTACTTCGAGAACACGAGCAGCACCAGCACGCCGATCGCAGCCATCACGCGACCGCGCGACAGCGTCGGGTGGCCGGCCGGTGCGGCCTTCTTCTTCATCGACGGATGCTTCTTGTACCAGTGGCCGATCTGCGTGAGCACGATCATCGCGACGAGCGCGGCCGCCGAGAACCACGCGATGCTGTGCTGGCCGTGCGGAATGATCACGAGCGCGGCGAGCAGCGGCCCGAGCGCGGAGCCGGCGTTGCCGCCCACCTGGAACACCGACTGCGCGAGCCCGTGCTGGCCGCCCGACGCCATCCGCGCGACCCGCGACGATTCGGGATGGAACACCGACGAGCCGCAGCCGACGAGCGCCGCGGCCACCAGCAGCATCGGGAAACTCGACGCCGCCGACATCAGCAGCAGCCCCGCGAGCGTGAAGCCCATGCCGACCGGCAGCGAATACGGCTTCGGACGCTTGTCGGTATAGAGGCCGATGAGCGGCTGCAGCAGCGACGCGGTGATCTGGTAAGTGAGCGTGATCAGGCCGATCTGCGCGAACGACAGCGCGAACTGGCTCTTGAGCATCGGGTAGATCGCGAGGATCAGCGACTGGATCATGTCGTTGAGCATGTGCGAGAAGCTGATCGCGCCGAGCACCGGGTAGACGGTGCGGGCGACGGGCGGTGCGGACGGCTGAGCGACGGCTGGGCCGGCGCCGGAGTCGAGGCTGGTTTCCATGTGAGCTGAACGAGTTGAGGTGGCTGGCGCGCTCTGTTGGGGATCGGCGCGTGGTTGATTCGTTGATGCGTCAAAGAAGTGTAATGTGGCGTGTCACGAATGTCCTGCCAAGTTTTATCGCGAATCGGACATTCGTCCGACGGATCGGCCGATGCGTGCTTTTTTGGACGGGTATAACGCTGGCGGCGCGTCCGCCCTTCAGCGGGGCCGCGCCGGGGCCGGTGCGTGTTTTTCCGGACTCAAGAAACGGCGGTGGCGGCCGTAGAACGACCCAATGACAACACGCGCGCCGCGCCTGGCCCCGGCTACCCGCCGGGCAGGCGCCGGACGCGCGGCATGGCCTGCCATCGCGGGACCGCCGGGACCGACCTTTCCGGCAGCGTGATCCATACGGGGATAGTTCGATGAAAGCAGCATCTTTGCATCCACAGCCCGGTGCGGCGGCCGCCGCATCCGGTGTTGCCGCCGGTCGTGTCGCACGGCGTGCGCGCGCGGCGCGTCGCGAGCGTCGGCCGTGGACCGTCAAGGCGACGTTGCGCGCCGCATTCGCGATCCTGCTGGTGGGCACGCTCGCGATCGGCGTGTTTTCGCTGTGGCAGATCAGCCGGCTGAACGCGTCGATCGCGTCGGTCTACGAACAGGGTCACGTCGCGAGCCGGGCGGCGGCGGAAGTCCGCGCCGAGGTGCTGCGCGCGAGCCGCGCGCAGAAGATGTTGCTGACCGCGACGACCGCGAAGGAGCGCGACGAACTCGGCGCCGAGGTGAGCGCGGGGCTCGCGTCGATCGGCCAGGCGCTCGGCACGCTGCAGCGCTATGCGGATCCGGCCGATACCGGCGATTCGGCGCGGCTGCACGCGTTCTCGACGGCGGTCGGCACGTGGAGCACGCATCTGCGCGATTTCGTCACGCTGGTGCGCGCGCAGCCGCTCGACCTGTCGCAGATGAACTGGCAGGTCGGCACGCAAGACGTGTCGCTGCTGGTCGAAACCGGCAAGCTCGAAAAACTCGTCGCCGAACTCGTGAAGACGCGCGGCGAGAAGTCGAAGGCGACGCTCGATGCGTCCGCCACCATTTTTTCGTCGTCGTTCGCGATGATCGCCGCGATGACGGCCGCATTGATCGTGCTGGCCGTCGTGATCGCCGAGCGCGTCGTGCGGCGCCTCGCGTCGCAGCTCGGCGGCGAGCCCGCGCTCGCGAAGGAGATCGCCGCGGACATCGCGCGCGGCGACCTGACGCGGCCGATCACGCTCGGCCGGCACGATCGCGGCAGCATGGTGCGCGCGCTGGCCGAGATGCAGACGGGGCTCGCGGCCACCGTCGGCGAGATCGCGGTGAGTGCCGAGGCCATCGCGGCCGCGTCCGGCGAAATCTCGACCGGCAACCTCGACCTGTCGCGGCGCACCGAACAGCAGGCCGTCGCGCTCGAGCGCACCGCGGCCAGCATGGAGCAGCTCACGTCGACCGTGCGGCAGAACGCCGAGAATGCGCGTCAGGCGAGCTCGCTCGCGGCCAATGCGTCGGCGGTGGCGGAGACGGGCGGGGAGGTCGTCGGGCGCGTGGTCGCGACGATGAGCGAGATCGACGACAGCGCGAAGAACATTCGCGACATCATCGGCACGATCGAAGGGATCGCCTTCCAGACCAACATTCTCGCGTTGAACGCGGCGGTCGAGGCCGCGCGCGCCGGCGAGCAGGGGCGCGGTTTTTCGGTGGTCGCCGGCGAGGTGCGGCTGCTCGCCCAGCGCTCGGCGACCGCGGCCAAGGAGATTCGGGAGCTGATCGGTGCGTCGGTCGAGCGCGTGGCCAACGGCGCGGCGCTCGCGCACGACGCGGGCCGCACGATGGGCGACGTGGTGCGCGCGGTCAAGCGCGTGACCGACATCATCGGCGAGATTTCGGCGGCGTCGGACGAGCAGAGCGCGGGGATCGACGAGATCGGCCGCGCGGTCACGCAGATGGATGCCGGCACCCAGCAGAACGCGGCGCTCGTCGAACAGGCGGCCGCTGCCGCGAACGCGCTCGACGAGCAGGCTCAGGCGCTGAAGGCGCTGGTCGGCCGTTTCCGCATCGCGCACTGAGCGTGCGGCGCGCCCCGGCGCTTACGACTTCTTCTGCTTGTCCGGATCGATGATGACCGTGCAGGTCGTGCCCGCCGACAGCACCACGTCGGCCGGCACTTCGTCGATCCGGATGCGCACCGGCACGCGCTGCGCGAGGCGCACCCAGTTGAAGGTCGGGTTCACGTCCGCGACGAGGTCGCGGCTTTGCGGGTTGTCGCGATCGTAGATGCCGCGCGAGATGCTTTCCACATGGCCCTTCATCACGCCGCCGCTCATCAGCCGCATTTCGGCCGGCGCGCCGATCTTCACGCGCGGCAGCTTGGTTTCCTCGAAGTAGCCGTAGACCCAGAACGAATGGCTGTCGACGATCGCGAGCTTCGCCTGGCCGGCCACCGCATAGTTGCCCTTGAATGTCTGAAGGTTCGTGATGTAGCCGTCGACCGGCGCGACGACGCGCGTGCGTTCGAGGTTGAGCTTCGCGGCGTCGAGCGCGGCGATCGCCTGCTGGTATTGTGCGTCGGCGCTCGACGCGCTGTGCGCCGCGTTCTCGCGGTTTTCCTTCGACACGACGAGCGCATCGAGATCCGCGCGGCGGGCCGCGTCGTCGCGGCGCATCTGCAGTTCCGCGCGGCGGGCGGCCACGGCCGCCTGCGCCTGCTCGACCGCGATCCGGTAGTGCGACGGGTCGATCTGCATGATCAGGTCGCCTTTCTTCACGAGCTGGTTGTCATGCACGGGCAGCTCGACGATCGCGCCCGACACGTCCGGTGCGACGTTGACGATCTCGGCGCGCACGCGCCCGTCGCGCGTCCACGGATCGTCCATGTAGTGCACCCACAGCGAGCGCCCGATCAGGATCGCGACGAGAAGGATGACGGCGGTCGCGACGAAGCCGAAGAGTTTTCTGAGCATCATGATGGTTCGGAATCAACGGTAAACGGCAAGACTCAGTCCGCCGCAAATGCAGACGAGAAGGCAGGCCCGGAACAGCGACGGGTGCCAGACGAGACGGTAGAGGCCCGTATAGGCGAGCAGGCGGTCGACGGCCCAGGTCGCGATCGCGCCGAGGACGAACATCAGCACCACCGTCGGCATGTAGGCATCGAGAATGGCGATTTCACGCGGCATCATGACGAGGCTCCTGGTTGGGGACGCACGGGGCGGTTGCGGTTGAGCGGCTCGAGCGGCGATTCCGGGTCGAGCAGCGCGGTCCGCACGAAATGCAGGTGGCTCAGGATGCGCTGCAGCCGGTGACGCTCGTCGCGCGACGGCTCGACCGCATCGAGCGTCTGCCGGGTCGCGTCGATCGCCGCATTGGTCGCGGCGAGCGTCGCGTCGAAACGTGCTGCGCTCGGCGTCGAGAACAGCGCCGACAGCGCGCTGCGCATCGTCTCGATCGCGCGCCGCCACGGCATCGCACTCGCATAGCGCGGGTCGGACGGCAGCGTCGCGAGCTCCTGGCGCAGGTCGATCGTCGCGTTGCCGGCTTCGAGCACCGCGAACATCCAGCGCAGCGCGTCGCGCTGCACGTCCGGCTGGTCGGCCGACAGCGTGTGCGCCTGGTACATCAGGTCCCGCGCGCCGCTTTCGAAGCGCGTGCGCAGGCCCGCGAGCCGCGCGTGGCCGGCCGCGACCACCTGGTGGCGCAGGTCGGCGAACAGCCGCTTCTTGTGCCACGGCGCGGTCGGCGGGAACAGCACCGCGAACGCGATCGCCGACGCCAGCATCGCCAGCACCAGCGCGAGCGAGTCGTTCATGAAGCTGGTCGGATCGTAGTGCGTGATGTTGTCCGGGCCGGCGAGGAAGCTGAAGAAGATCAGGTAGCCCATCCCGTAGCCGGCAAGCTTCGGCTTCAGCGTCATGAAGATGCCGATCGCGAGCAGCGGCGCGAGCGCGACGCACAGCAGCGGAAAGCCGTCGATGTGCGGATAGATGCCGAACGTCAGCAGGAAGCCCGTGCAGACGGCGAGCGCGGTGCCCATGCCCATCTGCGCGGACATCGCGGTGGGGCGCGGCGTCGACGACGCGAGCGCGCAGGTGGCCGCCGCCGTCAGCGTCATCGTCACGCCGCTCGGCCACGCGGTCTCGATCCAGAACCAGCCGAGCACGAGGATCACGGTCGCGGTGCGGATCGCCGCGATCACCATCGCCGTCGCATTGGTGCGCGGCTCGTAGCGTTCGATCCAGCGTTCGCGCTCGTGCGTCGCGCTCGACAGCGACGCGTAGGTGGCCGCGTATTCGTGCAGGTCGGTGATGAAGCGGTACAGCAGTTCGGCAGCCGTATCGAAGTCGAGCAGCGGAAAGTCCGGCTGCGTCTCGAGCGCGGCGCGCGTCGCGCGGATGCGGCGCGGCAGCGCGTCGCGCCACGCGAGCAGTTGCGCGGCCGCGTGGCCGGCGTCGGCCGACGTGCGCACCGGCTCGCCGGCGGGCGTCAGCAGCAGCGGCGCGATCTCGCGAAAGTACGGCTCGATCGCGTCGATCGCGGCCTGCGCGCCGGCCGCATGCAGCCGGTTCATCAACTGGTGCAGCGCATGGAAGCGGCTCGACGCGCTCATGAACTCGCTGTTCAGCCGCGCGAGGCGGCCGCTGCGCATCCGCGTGTCCGGATCCTCGAACACGGCCATGCTGCGCGCGGCCTCGAACCCGACCACGTCGGCGACGAAGCGCGTATGGATGGTTTCGATATGCGCGCGGTCGAGCTTGCCCGACAGCGCCGCCGCGACGTAGTCGACGAAGCTGCCGAAGCGCTTGCGCACCGTCGTGCGCATCTGCTCGCCGGTGGTCCGGGGAAACACGAGTGCGCTGACCACGCCGGCCGACACGATGCCGACCATGATTTCGGCCACGCGCGTCATCGCGCTCATGAATGCGCCGTCCGGGTGCTGCGACGCGGGCAGCCCGATCAGCGCGGTCGTGTAGCCGGCCAGCAGGAAGCCGTAGCTGCGGAAGTTGCGGTTGCGCGCGGCGCCGGCCGTGCACAGGGCAACCCACAGCGCGACCGCCAGCAGGAACAGTTCCGGCTGCTGCGGGAACAGCCCGACGAAGGTGAGCGTCGCGATCAGCCCGAAGATCGTGCCGGCGACCCGGTAGAAGCTTTTCGCGAGCACCGCGCCGCTTTGCGGCTGCATCACGATGAACACGGTCGTCATCGCCGTTTTCGGCGCGGGCAGGTCGAGCCGCATCGACACGCCGGTCGCGATGAACGCGGCGAGCAGCGCCTTGAACAGATAGAGCCACGCGGCGCCGTCGGTGCGGGCCCAGTCGCCGAACGCGGCGGTCCAGGCCGCGAACGGGCCGTCGACGCGCGAGGAAGCGGGGGAGGAAGCTGACATGGCGGCGCTCCGCGTTACCGTGCGGCCGGCGCGGCGGCGCCGCCGGCGGTTGCGACCTGCGCGGGGCGGGCGGCGGCGGCCGCGGGCTTCGCGGCCGATGCGGCGGCTGGCGCGGCTACACCGACGGTGGCCTCATCCTTCGGCGGTTGGCCGCCCCGGACATCCGTCCCCGTCTCGACCCCGCCGCCGAGCGCGGCCATCAACTGCGCGTGTGCGGCGAGGCGTTCCGCGTCGATGCGGGCGGCCGTCTCCTGCGCGCGCAGCAGTTGCTGTTGCGCGACCAGCACGTTCACGTAATCGGTCAGCCCGCGGCGGAAGCCTTCGCGGGACAGTTGATAGCTGCGATTGTTGGCCGCCACCGACCGCGCGGCGTCCTTCTTCTGCGTATCGAGCGAGCGGATCCGCACGACCTGGTCGGCGATGTCCTTGAGCGCGCCGACGATCGTCTGGTTGTAGCGCTCGACCGCCTGATCGTAGCCGGCATTCGCGGCGCCGAGCTGTGCACGCAGCCGGCCGCCTTCGAAGATCGGCAGCGACAGCGCGGGACCGGCCGTCCAGCCGCCGTTCATCGCGCGCAGGAAGTCGGTGAACGGCGCGGTCACGCCGAAGCCGCCGACCGTCGCGAGCAGGTCGATGTTCGGGTAGAACGACGCCTTCGCGACGTCGATGCCGCGCGCCTGCGCGTCGACCGTCCAGCGCGCCGCGACGACGTCCGGGCGGCGGCCGAGCAGGTCGGCCGGCATTGCCGACGGCAGGCCGGCCGGCGCATCGAGCGCCAGTTGCGGCCGCTTGATCGCGTCGCCGGCGCCGGGACCCTTGCCGGCCAGTGCGGCGAGCTGGTGGCGCGCGAGCTGGATCGCTTCTTCATAGCTGTCGATCTGCCGCTCGTAGTCGGGCAGCGTCGATTCCGCCTGGCTCACGTCGAGCTGCGTGCCGAGGCCGGCCTGCAGCCGCTTGCGGGCGAGATCGGCAAGCGAGCGCTGGCGCTCGTACGTTTCGTGCGCGAGATCGAGCAGCGCGTAGTTCATCGACATGCCGACATACGCGCGCACGACGTTGACTTCGAGTTCGAGCTTTGCCGCCCGCGCGTCGGCGGCGGTCGCATGCGCGGTGTCGAGCGCACGCTCGGTCGCGTTCTTGTCCTTGCCCCACAGATCGAGGTGATACGACAGGCCGAGCGTGCCGGTGTTGTTCCAGGTGTCGGTATCGGCGAGCGGCCCCGGGCCGTAGTACACGTTGTCCGGCCAGTGCTGACGCATCAGCGACAGGTTGCCGTTGATCTGCGGCAGCTCGGCCGAACGGGCGACGCGGGCCATCGCCTTCGCTTCGCGCACGCGGGCCTCGGCCGCCGCGAGGGTCGGGTTGCCGGCCTGGGCGGCGGCGATCCACGCATCGAGCTGCGGATCGCGATACGCGCGCCACCAGTCGGCGGCGGGCCAGCCCGCATCGCGGTCGGCCGCGCGGATGGCCGCGCCGGCGTCGAGCGCGTTCGCTTCGATGCGAGTGGACTGGGTTTTGTTGTCGCCCATGCTCGCGCAACCGGCCATTATTAATGAGACTGCAAGAACCGCCAGTGCGAGCGTCCCTTTTGTCGCCGGAGACTGCACGATTTTCTCCCTTTCGGATATAGATGAGTCGGAGGCGATTATATTTTTCAGCGATTCCTGAATAAACGGACAACGGTGCAAGTCATTTTTACGAATCCTGAGATAATATTTGTTGGACCCTGTGCAACAATCCTTGCGGATTCACACGGGTAATCGGATGGATACGTTACAAAACATGCGGGTATTCGTCCGCGTGGTGGACGCGGGAAGCTTTACCGCCGCCGCCCAGCAGATGAATTCGACCACCGCCTACGCATCGCGCGCGGTCTCGGATCTCGAGGCCCACCTGCGCACGCGCCTCCTGAACCGCACGACGCGCCGGATCGCGCTGACCGAAGCCGGCGAGCGCTATCTGCAACGCTGCGAACAGATCCTCGCCTATGTCGACCAGGCCGAAGCCGAGGCCGGCGACGCGCATGCGCGCCCGTCCGGCAAGCTGAAGGTCCATTGCTTCACGAGCCTCGGCCAGCACTACCTGGTGCCGGCCATCGCGCGCTACCGCGAGCGCTATCCGGACGTGCACGTCGAGCTGACGCTTGCGCAGCGGATGCCGGACCTGCTCGACGAGGGCTACGACGTCGCGATCGTCGTCGGCCGCGATCTGCCCGATTCGGGGCTCGTGTCGCAACGGCTCGGCGAGAGCTACAGCGTCGTATGCGCGTCGCCCGGCTATATCGAGTCGCACGGCTTGCCGCAGCGGCCGGCCGATCTCGCGCAGCACGTGTGCCTCGGGATGGTCGCGCCGGGCTTTCACTTCGACGAGTGGGCGCTGGCGGGGCCGAACGGCGACGAGGTCGTGCCGATCACGGCGCCGCCGTTCCGCGTGAACGTCGCCGAGGCGCTCGCGGTGGCCGTGCGGGAGGGGATGGGCATCGGCGGGCTGCCGCTCTATTCGGCGATCGGCTGGCTGCGCAGCGGGCACATCGTGCGCGTGATGCCCGAGTACCGCTCGCACGTGATGAACATCTACGCGCTCTATCCGTCGCGTCAGTACCTCGACGCGAAAATCCGGACCTGGGTCGATTTCCTGCGCGAAGAGGTGCCGCTCACGCTCCAAGCCGACGAAGCCGCGCTCGAACAGTTCACGCGTGCGACATGACCGCGCGGTCGACCGCAATCTGACGAGATTTGTCCTTCACGCAACATTTTTTTACGAACGTGTGTCAGACAGTTTGATACTGTTGGAATTAACGAGATACACCACACCGGAGTAGCGATGGATACGCACCTGATGATCGGCCTTGGCGTCCTGCTGGGCGCGGCTGCCGCCGCGGCGGCGACCCGCGACCTGCTGCGTGCGATGAAGGCGAAGGCGCAGCTGAAGCCCGTGCCGGTCCGCGTGCGCGAGCCGCGCCGCCCCGGCCGCTGATCCCGCCGGCGTCACGCTTCAGGTCGGGAAGGCCGCGCGACGCGGCCGCCCGGGCCGGCGTTCACCCGAGCTCGACGACCTTGTCCCACGCGAACGCGGGGTTTTCCCATTCGCCGGTGCGCCGGTGAAAGTAGCCGCGCGGATTGCACACCACGCGCGTGCCGCCGTCCGCCACGTAGTCGAATGACGTATGCGTGTGGCCGTGCAGCCACAGATCCACCGGCGGCCGCACCAGTTCCGCCATGTCCGTGACGAACCCCGCGGAAGCCAGATCTTTCGCATAGCGTTCCGCCAGCGAGCGCCGGTGCGGCGCATGATGAGTGACGACGATCGTCCTGCCCGCGAATGGCGCTGCCAATTGCGCTTCCAGCCATGCGCGGCCGCGCCGGTGCAGCGCGATCGCGTCGGCCGGCGAGAAATCCCGTTCCGGCGCGCTCGCTTCCGCATGCACCGCCGCGTCGTGCGGCCAGGTCACCTGGATCAATCCCTTGAAATCGAGCATCACGCGCAGCCCGGCGTCGGTCGCGCGCGCGACGCTGGCTTCGTCCCGGCCGAACAGCGAAAAATCGGCCCACAGCGTCGTGCCCAGCACGCGGAAGCGTTGGGCGGGATCGACGTAGACACCGTTGTTCAGGTAATGCACGTTGTCGAGCGCATGCGCCGCGTCGCGCATTGACGATTCCAGCGCGCCGAATTCCCCGTCGTAATACTCGTGGTTGCCGGGCACGTAGATCACCGGCACCGCCGGGTCGAACGTCTCGGCGGCCCAGCGTAGGCCTTCCGCGTGATTGTGGATGTCGCCGGCCAGCACGACGAGATCCGCGTCGGCATGCGGGATCGCGTCGGGCAGGTTGTTTTCGAGATGCAGGTCGGACAGGACGCGGACTTTCACGGGCGTGGCTCCGGAGTAGGCGGTTTCAGCGCAGGACCTTGCCGGGATTCATCAGGCCGCGCGGGTCGAGCGCGGTTTTCAGCGTGCGCATCAGCGTCGTTTCGACCGGCGACTTGTAGCGCTGCGCGTCGTCGATCTTCAGCTGGCCGATGCCGTGCTCCGCGCTGATCGTGCCGTGGTGGCGGTGCACGTTGTCGTAGACGATCCGGTTGATCGGCGCCTGGAACGTCGCGAGGAACGCCTTCGGATCGCCGCCTTCGGGCGTCTGCACGTTGTAGTGCAGGTTGCCGTCGCCCAAGTGGCCGAACGTGACCATACGCGCGCCCGGCGCGGCCTGCTGGATCGCCGCGTCGGTCTCGTCGATGAAGCGTGCGATCGACGAGATCGGCACCGCGATGTCGTGCTTGATGTTGAGCCCTTCGTCGGCCTGCGCGAGCGGGATGTGCTCGCGCAGGTCCCAGAACGCACGCGACTGCGCGAGGTTCTCCGCGACCACCGCGTCGACCACGAGCCCGGCCTCGAACGCTTCTTCCATCAGCTTCTCGAACAGCGCGCGCGCATGCGCTTCGCTTTCGTTGTCGGACAGCTCGAGCAGCACCGTTTGCGCATGCGTTTGCGCGAACGGGTAACGCAGTTGCGGATAGTGCTTGCCGACCAGCTGCATGCAGAAATCCGACATCAGCTCGAAGCCGGTCAACAGCGGCCCGGCCGCGCGCTGCGCGAGCGCGAGGAAATCGAGCGCCGCGTGCGGCGATTCGAGCGCGGCCAGCGCGGTGACCCGCGCGGCCGGCAGCGGATGCAGCTTCATCACGGCCGCCGTGATGATCCCGAGCGTGCCTTCGGCGCCGATGAACAGGTCGCGCAGGTCGTAGCCGGTGTTGTCCTTGCGCAGGCCGCGCAGCCCGTCCCAGATCTCGCCCTGCGGCGTCACGACCTCGAGCCCGAGGCACAGCTCGCGCGCGTTGCCGTAGCGCAGCACCGCGGTGCCGCCCGCATTGGTCGACAGGTTGCCGCCGATCGTGCAGCTGCCTTCCGCCGCGAGGCTCAGCGCGAACAGCCGGCCGCCTTCGCGGGCGCGCGCCTGTACGTCGGCGAGGATCACGCCGGCTTCGACGGTAATCGTGTTGTTGTGCGGATCGAGCGCGCGCACGCGGTTCAGGCGCGCAACGCTCAGCACGGCCTGGCTGCCGCTCGCGTCCGGCGTCGCGCCGCCGGCGAGCCCCGTGTTGCCGCCTTGCGGCACGAGCGCGACGCCATGCGCATTGGCGAGCTTCACGAGCGCGGCGACTTCGGCCGTGTTCGCGGGCCTCAACACCGCGCACGCCGCGCCCTTGTAGCGGCGCCGCCAGTCGGTCAGGAACGGTTCGGTATCGTGCGGGTCGGTCAGCACGTGATCGGCGCCGATCGCGTCGCGGCACGCGGAAACGAAAGCTTCGGAGGACATCATCACCTTGTCGCGTAAGGGTCAGGACGCGGCGCGCGGTTTTTTCGCCGCGCGCTTGAACGGCGCGACGTAAGCCAGCGCCGCCACGAAGAAGCCGACGGCAAGCAGGGTCTCGCACCAGCCGAGCGTTGCGGACAGCCCGCGATCGGACATGCCGCGCACGATGCCTTCGGCCAGATAGACGAGGATCAGCATGCTCGCCCACTGCATCGTATAGATGTTACGCCGCCAGACGCCGGGCAGCGCGAGCGCGAGCGGCACGGCCTTGAGCATCAGCGCGGAGCCGCCGGGGCGCAGCGGCGCGAGCCACAGCTCCCATGCGAGCGACAGCGCGATCAGCGCGACGAGACACGCGGCGGCGGCCAGCGCGTAGCGCGGCCGGGCCGCGACGGCGGGGCGGGCGGGGGCGGTCATGCGGCTTCGGTGGCCTGCGCAGCGGAAAGGGCCGCGGCGGCGCGCGCGAGCCGCACGCCCAGCGCGGCGGCAAGCGCCTTCTCGTCCGCCGAGAGCCCGCCGGGCGCCGCGCGGTCGTGCTGCGCGACGTGCGACGCGCCGTACGGCGTGCCGCCGGTACGCGTCGTGCTGAGGGCGGATTCGGTGTACGGGATCCCGACGATCATCATCCCGTGATGCAGCAGCGGCAGCATCATCGACAGCAGCGTCGACTCCTGGCCGCCGTGCAGGCTGCCCGTCGACGTGAACACGCTCGCGGGCTTGCCGGTCAGTGCGCCGGACAGCCATTGCGGCGTCGTGCCGTCGAGGAAATACTTGAGCGACGCGGCCATGTTGCCGAAGCGGGTGGGCGAGCCGAGCGCGAGGCCCGCGCATTCCTCGAGGTCGCGCAGTTCCGCGTACGGCGGGCCGTCGGCCGGGATGTCGGGGGCGGTGGCTTCGCATACGGCCGACACGGGCGGCACGGTGCGGATGCGGGCCTGCATGCCCGGCACGCTGTCGATACCGTTCGCGATCGCGAGCGCGAGATCGCGCGTGGCGCCGTGACGGCTGTAATAGAGGACGAGAATGTCTTTCATGGGCGACGGAGCCGTGTGCGGCCGCGCGCGTGCCCGGTGCAGTCGGCCCCTGCTGGAATCGAGCGGCTATTATAGGGGCTGAAGCCGTCGCGCAGCGCGGCGGCGGCGCGCCGTGACGCGCGCAGTTTCGAGAAGGAGAAGCCGTTTGCCGAAGTTGAGCGTCGATCTCGACACCATCAAGCGCCTCGCGCAGTTCGCGGCCCGGCGCAGCGCCGAGGATCGCATCCCGCAGGTGGCGGGGAGCCTGACCTTCACGACGATGCTGGCGCTCGTGCCGCTGCTGACGGTCGCGTTCGCGCTGTTCACCGCGTTCCCGATGTTCGCGTCGTTCCAGATCTCGCTGCAGGGGTTCCTCGCGGATCACCTGATGCCCGCGCAGTTCAACATCCAGATCTTCAAGTACCTGAACCAGTTCGCGTCGAAGGCCAAGGGGCTGACGACGGCCGGGCTGATCGTGCTCGTCGTCACGTCGGTGATGACCATGATGACGATCGAATCGGCGTTCAACCTGATCTGGCGCGTGCGCAAGCCGCGGCCGTTCGCGCAGCGCGTGCTCGCGTACTGGGCGCTGATTACGCTCGGGCCGTTGCTGTTCGGCGTGAGCCTGTCGATTTCGTCGTACCTGTTCACGCAATCGCTCGCGTTCACCGGCGCGGGGGCGTCGACGTCGATCGTCGAGTGGCTGCTCGCACTTGCGTCGCTGCCGTTGACGGTGCTCGCGTTCACGCTGCTGTACGTGTACCTGCCGAACTGCGCGGTCGCCTGGCGCGACGCGGTGATTGGCGGGCTGTTCGCGGCCATCGCGTTCGAACTCGCGAAGCGCGGTTTCGGCTACTACGTGCGGCGCATTCCGACCTATACGGCCGTCTATGGCGCGTTCGCGGCGCTGCCGGTGTTCCTGCTGTGGGTGTATCTGAGCTGGTTCATCGCGCTGCTCGGCGCGATGGTGGCGTCGGCGCTGCCGGCGATTCGCGTCGGCCAGTTCCACCGGATCCACTATCCGGGCAGCGACCTGCTCGACGCGCTCGAACTGCTCGCGCGGCTCGCCGAAGCGCGCGCGGCCGGCAAGCGCGGCTACACGGCGCTGCGGCTCGCGACGATGTTGCGCTGCGACATGGAAACCGCGCAGCGGCTGCTGACGACGATGGAGGAGCGGGAATGGGTCGCGCGGCTCGACGGCGGCGAAGAGGCCACGCCGCGCTATATCCTGCTCGCGAACCCGGAGCAGCTGACGCTCGCCCAACTGTTCGACGTGCTGGTGATCGATCGTACCGAGTTGACGTACCAGCTCGAGCGGCGCCGCAGCCACGTCGAAGGCGCGGCGCTGCTCGAGGTGCTGTCGAGCGACCGGTTCGACGTGACGCTCGCGTCGCTGATTGCCGCGCACCGGCTCGCGGGCGGGCAGCCGGCCGCGAGCGCCGGGCCGGCGCCGGGCGCGGCCGACCCGCACGCGCGGCCGCCGCGGCCGGCCTGAAGGCGGGCCGGCGGCTACAGCGGGATCTTGCCGGTACAGATATCCCTGAACATCACCCAGTCGCCCATCAGGCTGTAGATCGGGTGCCGGAACGTCGCCGGACGGTTCTTCTCGAAGAAGAAGTGGCCGACCCACGCGAACCCGTAGCCGCAGACGATCGCCGCCGGCAGCCACAGCCAGTGGCCGGTCGCGACCGCCATCGCGACGCAGCCGATCACGCCGAGCGAGCCGATGAAGTGCAGCCGCCGCGACGTCAGGTTCTGGTGCTCGTTCAGGTAATACGGGTAGAAATCAGCGAAGCTGGCGAATTGCTCCGTATGCGTATGCGCCATGGCCGTCTCCTCGGGCCGCTGTTCATGAGGTCATTGTGCGGCCGGCGGCCCGCGTCCGCAAGCGGCGGCGGCCCGCCGCGCCGGCCCGTGCTTTCCTTTTGACAGGCTTTCCGATAGGATCGAAAGAGATTTTGCATTCAAGCATGAGGGGACTACGATGCGCGTCAGCGATATTCTGAAAGTGAAGGGCAACACGCTGTTTACGGTGACGCCCGATAAGCCGCTGCGCGAAGCGGTCGATACGATGGCCGAGCACGACATCGGTTCGCTCGTCGTGATGGAGTACGGCGATCTCGTCGGGATGCTGACGTTTCGCGAGATCATCCTGCGCCTGCACGTGAACGGCGGCGCGATCGGCGACGTGCAGGTGCGCAAGGTGATGGACGAGCCGCTCACGTGCACGCCGGAAACGGACGTCAACGAAGTGCGCCGGATGATGCTCGAGCGTCACGCACGCTACATGCCCGTGCTCGACAAGAAGGTGCTGATGGGCGTCATTTCGTTCTACGACGTCGCGAAGACGGTCGTCGAGGCGCAAAGCTTCGAGAACCGGATGCTGAAGGCGTACATTCGCGACTGGCCGGAATCGGAAGCCGAAGCGCACAAGCCGTGAATCGCGCCGCGCCCGGCACGTCGATGCATGGGCGCCGCCATCCGGCACGCGGCGGCGCAGGCATGTCCTGCGCCGCCGTTTTTTCAACGACAACACGAGGCCCGCGCAGCATCGCCCAGACGATGCGCGCGTATTCCGCATGAGCGATCACACGCAAGCCACATCGGGGCGGCGCGACGAACGTCGCGCCCACGCATCGCAGTTCGACCTGCTGCGCGAGCGCCGCTTCGCGCCGTTCTTCACGACCCAGTTCCTCGGCGCGCTGAACGACAACGTCTTCAAGATCGGCTTCACGTCGCTCGTCACGTATCACACCGCGCGGTTCTCCGGCGTCGATGCGAAGACGGCTGCGTTCCTGATTTCCGCGATCTTCATCTTGCCGTTCGTGCTGTTCTCGGCCACCTCGGGCCAGATCGCCGACAAATACGACAAGGCGACCCTCACGCGCTTCGTGAAATCGTTCGAGATCGTGCTGATGCTGGTCGGCGCGGCCGGCTTCGTCACGCACAGCGCGACGCTGCTGTATCTGTGCACGTTCATGATGGGAATGCATTCGACGCTGTTCGGGCCCGTCAAATATTCGTACCTGCCGCAGCATCTCGGCGAACATGAGCTGGTCGGCGGCAACGGGCTCGTCGAGATGGGCACGTTCATCGCGATCCTGATCGGCACGATCATTGGCGGCGCGGCGGCCGGCATCGAAGGCAGCGGCGAACGCGTGCTCGCGGTGAGCGTCGTCGTGATCGCGCTGGCCGGGCGGCTCGTCGCGCAGCGCGTGCCATCGACGCCCGCGCCGCAGCCCGACCTCGTGATCAACTGGAACCCGGTCAGCGAGACCTGGCGCAACCTCAAGCTCGCGCGGCAGAACCGCACGGTGTTCCTGAGCCTGCTCGGCATCTCGTGGCTGTGGTTCGTCGGCGCGACGTTCCTCACGTCGTTCTTCAATTTCGCGAAGGACGTGCTGTCCGCGAGCCCCGACGTCGTCACGGTCCTGCTCGCGACGTTCTCGGTCGGCATCGGCCTCGGTTCGCTGCTGTGCGAGCGGCTGTCGCAGCGGCGCGTCGAGATCGGCCTCGTGCCGCTGGGCTCGATCGGCATCAGCGTGTTCGCGATCGAGCTGTATTTCGCGAGCCACGCGTTGCCGTCGCCCGGCCATCTGCTGTCGGTCGGCGAATTCCTCGGCGGCGCGCGCCACTGGCGCATCCTGGCCGACCTGTTCCTGCTCGCGATGTTCGGCGGCTTCTACAGCGTGCCGCTGTATGCGCTGATCCAGAGCCGCAGCGCGCCGACGCACCGTGCGCGGATCATCGCCGCGAACAACATCCTGAACGCGCTGTTCATGATCCTGTCGGCCGTGATGGCGATGGGGTTGACCAAGGCCGGCGTCGACATTCCGGGGCTGTTCCTCGTCACCGCGCTGTTGAACGTCGTGGTCGCGACGTATATCTACCTGCTCGTGCCCGAGTTCCTGCTGCGCTTCGTCGCGTGGGTGCTCGTGCATACGTTCTACCGGATCCGCCTCGTGCACGCGGAGCGAATCCCGGCGGAAGGGGCGGCGGTGCTCGTGTGCAACCACGTCAGCTACGTCGATGCGCTCGTGCTGGCCGCCGCGAGCCCGCGTCCGATTCGTTTCGTGATGGATCACCGGATCTTCAAGACGCGTTTCGCGAGCTGGGTATTCCGGCATGCGAAGGCGATCCCGATCGCGCCGCGCCACGAGGATCCCGCGATGCTCGCGCGGGCGTACGACCTGTGCGAGGCCGCGCTGAAGGACGGCGAACTCGTGTGCATCTTCCCCGAGGGCAAGCTGACGAAGACTGGCGACATCAACCCGTTCCATCACGGCATCACCGAGATCCTGGGCCGCACGCCGGCGCCGGTGATCCCGATGGCGCTGCGCGGGCTGTGGGGCAGCTATTTTTCGCGGCATTCCGATGCGCGGATGCCGCGGCCGATCAAGCGCGGCGTGATGAGCCGGCTGACGCTGGCGGTCGGCGAGCCGATCCCGGCGTCGGTGGCGACGCCCGAGGCGCTGCAGGCGGCGGTGACCGAACTGCGCGGCGCGCGGAAGTAGGCGGGCGGGCGTCGGGGCCGGCGCGGGACGATCGATCCGCGCACCCGGCCGGGATGGCGGCCCGGTTCGGCGGGTCCCGAGCGCAACGCCGAGGGCCTGCGATCGCCACACCTGCCTCGCATCCGCCCTTATCCGCGGCCGGCCCGTGTGGTCTGAACGGTTCACCCGGCCCGCGGGCCCGGGACGGCTGGCATAATAGCGGTTTACCTCTTTCTCGACCGGCAAACGATCGACCTGCCTGCGGCCCCGGCAGCGCATCGGTTTGACCATTTCTCTTTGGGCGGTTCCATCATGTCCGGCAATACCCTCGGCACGCTTTTCACTGTCACGACCTTCGGCGAATCGCACGGTCCCGCGATCGGCTGCGTGATCGACGGCTGCCCGCCGGGGATGGGGCTGACCGAAGCCGACATTCAGGTCGAGCTCGATCGCCGCAAGCCCGGCACGTCGCGGCACGTGACGCAACGACAGGAGGCCGACGAGGTCGAGATCCTGTCGGGCGTGTTCGAAGGCGTGACGACCGGCACGCCGATCGCGCTGCTGATCCGCAATACCGACCAGCGCAGCAAGGACTACGGCAACATCGTCGAGACGTTCCGTCCCGGTCACGCCGACTACACCTATTGGCAGAAATACGGCATCCGCGATTACCGCGGCGGCGGCCGCTCGTCCGCGCGTCTGACCGCGCCGATCGTCGGCGCGGGCGCGGTCGCGAAGAAGTGGCTGCGCGAGCGCTTCGGGGTCGAGGTGCGCGGCTACATGAGCGGCCTCGGCGACATCGACGTACCGTTCGTCGACTGGTCGTACGTGCACGAGAACCCGTTCTTCTCGCCGAACGCGGCGGTCGTGCCGGAGCTCGAGGCGTACATGGATGCGCTGCGCAAGGACGGCGATTCGATCGGCGCGCGCATCGACGTCGTCGCGTCCGGCGTGCCGGTCGGCTGGGGCGAACCGGTGTTCGACCGGCTCGATGCCGATATCGCGAAGGCGATGATGAGCATCAACGCGGTGAAGGGCGTCGAGATCGGCGCGGGCTTCGACAGCGTCGCGCAGCGCGGCTCGGTGCACGGCGACGAACTGACGCCGGCCGGCTTCGTCGGCAACCACGCGGGCGGCGTGCTCGGCGGGATTTCGACGGGGCAGGACATCACCGTGTCGATCGCGATCAAGCCGACGTCGAGCATCCGCACGCCGCGCCGCTCGATCACGAAGTCCGGCGAAGAGGCGACGGTCGAAACCTTCGGTCGCCACGATCCGTGCGTCGGCATTCGCGCGACGCCGATCGCCGAATCGATGCTCGCGCTCGTGCTGATCGACCATGCGCTGCGCCATCGCGCACAGTGCGGCGACGTCGAGACGGCCACGCCGAAGATCGCGGGCAGCGCGACTTGATAGAAGCGGGCGGCGCGCGTCGCGTCGGCCGTCGAACGATGAATGCAAGCGGGGCGCTGCGTGATGCAGCGCCCCGTTTCGTTTGCGGCGGTGGTGTGCCGTGACCAAAAAAACGCGCCGCTCGCGGCGGCGCGTTCCGGCAGCTTACATGTTCGGGTAGTTCGGCCCGCCGCCGCCTTCGGGCGTGACCCACACGATGTTCTGCGTCGGGTCCTTGATGTCGCATGTCTTGCAGTGCACGCAGTTCTGCGCGTTGATCACGAGGCGCTCGCCGCCGTCGTCGTTCTTCACGAACTCGTACACGGCCGCCGGGCAGAAGCGCGCCTCCGGCCCCGCGTACGTGCGCAGGTTCACGTTCACCGGCACGTTCGCATCCTTCAGCGTCAGGTGCGCCGGCTGGTTCTCCTCGTGGTTCGTGTTCGAGATGAACACCGACGACAGCCGGTCGAACGTCAGCTTGCCGTCCGGCTTCGGATATTCGATCGGCTCGCACTGCGACGCCGGCTTCAGCATCTCGTGGTCCGCATGCTGGTGATGCAGCGTCCACGGTACGTTGCCGCCCATCACCTTCTGCTCGAGCCCGACCATCAGCGTGCCGAGATACAGGCCCTTGGCCATCCACTGCTTGAAGTTGCGCGCGCGGTACAGCTCCGTGTACAGCCACGATTGCTTGAACGCATCCGGGTACGCATTGAGCTCGTCCGACTGGCGGCCGGCCTGCACCGCGTCGAACGCGGCGTCGGCCGCGAGCATGCCGGTCTTGATCGCCGCATGGCTGCCCTTGATCCGCGATGCGTTCAGGAAACCCGCGTCGTCGCCGATCAGCGCGCCGCCCGGGAACACCGTCTTCGGCAGCGACAGCAGGCCGCCGGCTGTGATCGCGCGCGCGCCGTACGACACGCGCTTGCCGCCTTCGAGGAACGCGCGGATCGACGGGTGCGTCTTGTAGCGCTGGAATTCCTCGAACGGCGACAGGTACGGGTTCGTGTAGCCCAGGCCCACCACGAAGCCGACCACGACCTGGTTGTTGTCCATGTGATACAGGAACGAGCCGCCGTACGTGTCGGACTTCAGCGGCCAGCCGGCCGTGTGGATCACGAGGCCCGGCTTGTGCTTCGCGGGATCGATTTCCCACAGTTCCTTGATGCCGATCCCGTACGCCTGCGGATCGGCGTTCGCGTCGAGCTTGAACGTCGAGATCAGTTGGCGGCCGAGGTGGCCGCGACAGCCTTCGGCAAACAGCGTGTACTTCGCGTGCAATTCCATGCCGAGCTGGAAGTTCTCGGTCGGCTCGCCGTCCTTGCCCACGCCCATGTTGCCGGTCGCGACGCCTTTGACCGAGCCGTCGTCGTTGTAGAGAATCTCCGCGGCCGGGAAGCCGGGGAAGATCTCCACACCGAGCGCTTCGGCCTGCTGGCCGAGCCAGCGCGTCACGTTGCCCAGCGAAATCACGTAGTTGCCGTGATTCTTGAAGTTGTCCGGCAGCGCCCAGTTCGGCGTGGTCACCGCGCTTTTCTCGGACAGGAACAGGAAGCGGTCTTCCGTCACCTCGACGTCGAGCGGCGCGCCGCGTTCCTTCCAGTCGGGAAACAGTTCGGTGATCGCGCGCGGGTCCATCACCGCGCCCGACAGGATGTGCGCGCCGATCTCGGAACCCTTCTCGAGCACGCACACGCCGATCTCGGTGCCTTTCTCGGCGGCCAGCTGCTTGAGCCGGATCGCCGCCGACAGCCCGGCGGGGCCGCCGCCGACGATCACGACGTCGTATTCCATCGATTCGCGCGGGCCGTATTGCTCGATGAGGCTTGCGGGGGTCATTGGCGTTCCTCTAACCGTTAGAATGCTTTTATTCGGGAGCGTATTGTCTGCGAAACGAAACGCTTGCCGCAACAGCATGCGGGTAGATTAGCACGATCGTTCTATTTTTTGTGCTAGGGTAATGCCGCCCGGGCTGTGCCGTCCGGGCTGGCGCAACGATATCGAAAGGGGATGTGCAAATGGGTCGATCGATCAATCTGGAGGGCAAGGTTGCGCTGGTCACGGGCGCGTCGAGCGGCCTCGGGCAGCGTTTTGCGCAGGTGCTGTCGCAGGCCGGCGCGAAGGTCGTGCTCGCGAGCCGCCGCGTCGAGCGCCTGAAGGAGCTGCGCGCGGAGATCGAGGCGGCGGGCGGCGCCGCGCACGTCGTGTCGCTCGACGTGACCGACGTCCAGAGCATCAAGGCGGCCGTCGCGCATGCGGAGACGGAAGCCGGCACGATCGACATCCTCGTGAACAATTCGGGCGTGTCGACGATGCAGAAGCTCGTCGACGTGACGCCGGCGGATTTCGAGTTCGTGTTCGATACGAACACGCGCGGCGCATTTTTCGTCGCGCAGGAAGTCGCGAAGCGGATGATCATGCGCGCGAACGGCGGCGGCAACGGCAAGCCGCCGTGCCGGATCATCAACATCGCGTCGGTCGCCGGGCTGCGGGTGTTCCCGCAGATCGGGCTATACGCGATGAGCAAGGCCGCGGTCGTGCAGATGACGCGCGCGATGGCGCTGGAGTGGGGCCGCCACGGGATCAACGTGAACGCGATTTGCCCGGGCTATATCGATACCGAAATCAATCATTACCTGTGGGAAACCGAGCAGGGCCAGAAGCTGCAGTCGATACTGCCGCGCCGGCGCGTCGGCAAGCCGCAGGATCTCGATGGGCTGTTGTTGCTGCTCGCGGCCGACGAGTCGCAGTTCATCAATGGCTCGATCATCTCCGCGGACGACGGCTTCGGCCTTGCGTGAGCGGATGACATTTTGCAACAAAGAAGACAGCAATGAGCGCAACAAGCGATTACTCCCCCGTTTTTGAGATGTCGATGCCGATCCGCTGGGGCGACATGGACGCGTTCGGCCATGTGAACAACACGGTCTATTTCCGCTACATGGAGCAGGCGCGGATCTCGTGGTTCGAGCAGCTCGGCATTGCGGGCGGCAACGGCGAGGGGCAGGGGCCCGTCATCGTCACCGCGTCGATGGAGTTCCTCAAGCAGCTGCACTATCCGGGCGACGTGATCGCGAGGATGTCGGCCGCGAAGCCCGGCCGAAGCAGCTTCGACACCGGCTTCGAGCTCACGCGCGCGGACGATCCGCAGCATGTCTATGCACGCGGCAACGCGCGCTGCGTGTGGGTCGATTACGCGCTCGGCAAGTCGGTGCCGCTGCCGCCGCTGCTGCGCGACACGATCGAGCACGCGCTCGCGACGAAAATCGGCTGAGCGCGCATATCGGCAGGCCGTGCGCACCGGGTCGCCGGTGGCGCGCGGTGCCCGTCGTTTCCGTCAATCGGCCGCCATGTGCGGCCGATCGTCATTCGCGCGCCGCGATGCAATGCGCGTTCACTGCCCGAGCAGGCGCTGCAGCAGCTCCGGCGTATTGTTCGTCCCGTATTTGCGCATCAGTCGCGCGCGGTAGATGTCAACCGTGCGGGAGCTGATGTCGAGCACGCGCCCGATCTGCTTGCTGGTCTTGCCGGTCGCGAGCTGCGCGGCGATCTCGCGTTCGCGCGGGGTCAGCTCGACCGCGACGCGGCGCGTCGCGCTCAGATCCTCGAAGGTCCAGATGCCGGCCGCGAGCGGTGCGGTGCGGTCGAGCGCGCGGCCCGTCACGTGGCACCAGAACAGTTCGCCGTCGGCGCGCTTCATGATTCTGTCGTCCGAGTAGACGCCGTTCGCGACCATCACGCGTGCGATGCGCTCGCCGATTCGCTGGAATTCGTCCGTGGACGGGTAGAGCACCGCATACGATTTTCCGGTCAGGTCGGCCCGCGCGCAGCGGAAGATCGACGCGAGCGCGTCGTTGCAGTCCTCGATCACGCGGTCTCGCGACAGCACGAGGCCGAGCGGCGCGAGGTGGAAGGCGGTCTGGTAATCGAGATCGGGCATGGCGCGGGGGGAGGGAAATGCTTATGTATTTTTGCGTATTGTGCCGCATCCGCGCCGCATCGTACCCTTTCAGGCATCTCGCGGCGTTCGTCGCGACATAAAAAGCGTGCCTCGACGCAGGCATCGCCGCGCATGCATAGAATGGTGCGGCGGGCTTGCGCCACGTGGCGCGTGAACCGGTTTTGCTGGTTTCCATAGAGGAAGGGACAACAGATGAACAAAGTCTATCCAAGCGCGGCTGCCGCGCTGGAGGGGATCGTCCGTGACGGACAGACCTTCGCGGTGGGCGGCTTCGGCCTGTGCGGCATTCCCGAGGCGCTGATCGCGGCGTTGCGCGATTCGGCCGTCAAGGGCATCACCTGCATCAGCAACAACGCGGGCGTCGACGGTTTCGGCCTCGGCCTGCTGCTGGAAACGCGCCAGATCAAGAAGATGATCTCGTCGTACGTCGGCGAGAACAAGGAGTTCGAGCGCCAGTACCTGGCCGGCGAACTCGAGCTCGAATTCACGCCGCAGGGCACGCTCGCCGAGAAGCTGCGCGCGGGCGGCGCGGGCATCCCCGCGTTCTTCACGAATACCGGCTACGGCACCGTGATCGCGGAAGGCAAGGAAACGCGCCAGTTCGGCGATCGCCACTACGTGCTCGAGCAGTCGCTGACGGCCGACGTCGCGCTCGTGAAGGCGTGGAAGGCCGACAAGTCCGGCAACCTGATCTATCGCCGCACCGCGCGCAACTTCAACCCGATGTGCGCGATGGCCGGCAAGATCACCGTGGTGGAGGTCGAGGAGATCGTCGAGAACGGCACGCTCGATCCGGATCAGGTTCATACGCCGGGGATCTTCGTGCAGCGCATCGTGCTGAACGCGACGCCGGAAAAACGCATCGAACAACGCGTCGTACGCGCGAAAGGAGACTGACATGGCCTGGAATCGTGACCAGATGGCCGCGCGCGCGGCGAAGGAACTGCAGGACGGCTTCTACGTGAACCTCGGCATCGGCCTGCCGACGCTCGTCGCGAACCACGTGCCGGAAGGCGTCGAGGTGTGGCTGCAGTCGGAGAACGGCCTGCTCGGCATCGGCCCCTCGCCGACCGAAGACGAAGTCGACGCCGATCTGATCAACGCCGGCAAGCAGACCGTCACGACGCTGCCCGGTTCGTCGATCTTCTCGTCGGCCGATTCGTTCGCGATGATCCGCGGCGGCCACATCAACCTCGCGATCCTCGGCGCGATGCAGGTCAGCAAGCAGGGCGACCTCGCGAACTGGATGATCCCCGGCAAGATGATCAAGGGGATGGGCGGCGCGATGGACCTCGTCGCGGGCGTGGGGCGTGTCGTCGTGCTGATGGAGCATGTCGCGAAGGGCGACCAGCACAAGATCCTCGACGAATGCAACCTGCCGCTCACGGGTGTCGGCGTGGTCGACCTGATCATCACCGATCTCGGCGTGATCGAAGTGACGCCGTCCGGGTTGAAGGTGCTCGAACTCGCCGACGGCGTGAGCGTCGACGAGATTCAGGCGAAGACGGGCGCACCGCTCGACGTCAGCGCCGTGGCCTGAGCACGACCCTGGTGCGTGATCCTCGACGCCCCGCGTTCCCGACGGAACGCGGGGCGTTTTGTCATGCACGCACGTGTCACGCAATTGCGCCGCCGCCGTCGATCAGTACCGTCGAACCGGTTGCATAAGGCGTGGCCGCCAGATACAGGATCGCATTCGCGACATCCTCCGGCTGGCCGACCCTGCGTGCCGGAAGCCGCTGGGCGGCGCCGGCGTACATCGCGTCGCGTGCGTCGGGCGCAAGCTTGTCCCACAGCGGCGTCGCGATCAGGCCGGGCGACACGGTGTTCACGCGAACCGGCGCCAGCTCAAGCGCCAGCCCGCGGGCGAGGGCCTCGAGCGCCGCGTTGATCGCGCCTTGCAGCACCGACGACGCGCTCGGCCGCACGCTGAGGAACCCCGACACGAACGTCAGCGAGCCGCCCGGCGCGATATCGATCGCGCGCGCGATGCGGTATGCGCCCCAGAACTTGCTGTCCATCGCGGCCTGCGCGTCGGCCAGCGGCAGCGCACGGACCGGGCCCGTGGCCGTATTCGCGGCCGAAATCACGACGTGGTCGAACCGGCCGACGCGCGCGCAGAACGCATCGACGTCCGCCGTATCGGTGATGTCGAGCGCTTCGGTCCGCACCTGCGCGCCCGGTATGGCATCGATGTCGAACCTGGCCGGATCGCGCGACGCGATCGTCAGATGCGCGCCGCGCCGCGCGAATGCCGTCGCGGTGGCGGCGCCGATGCCGGAGCTTCCGCCGACGACGAGTACGTTCTTTCCGTGGAGCGGATCGTTCATGAAAGTCGTTCCTGGGTAGTGAATTGAGCAGAGTTGAGCGGAATCCGGTCAGATCGTTTCGACCTCGCGCAGCGTCGACGGGCTGTGCAGCGCGAAGCGCGCGATGTCGTCCTTGCGCATGAAAACGACCCCCGGGTGTGATCGAGCGTAGTGCAGGAAGGTGTCCCACGCGCGGACCATCTGCGGCGTGCCGCTGATCCGGTCGTGCGCGCTGATCGACATCAGTCTGCGCCGCTGTCCGGCTTCCGCGTACAGCTGGTCGAAATCCAGCTTGATCTGCTCGACGAACATCGTCGGCGAGTAGTTGCGGCCTTCGATCAGCAGGATGTCGTTGTTGCGCAGCGTGTACGGGACCACCGCGAAATCGCGGCCGCCGACGGTCTCGATGAACGGTTCGTCGCGACTGACGTCGTCGATGTGATACACGTAGCCGAGTTCCTGCAGCAGCGACAACGTATGCGGTCCGCGCCGCAGCCAGTTGCAGTTGTAGCCGGTCGGGCGCTGCCCGGTCACTGCTTCGACCATGTCGCGCGCTTCGGTCAGGAAGCGGCGCTCGTCGTCGCGGCTCATCGCGAATTGCGCGCGCCACGTCGGGCCGTGCGCGGCGGCTTCGTGGCCGCGCGATACGATTTCGCGCGCCAGTTCGGGGTGCCGGCGCACGGCTTCCCCGATCATGTGCGACGTCACTTTCACGCCGTGCCGGTCCCACAGATCGAGCAGGCGCGGAATGCCTTCCCGGTAGCCATACGCAAACCAGGTGGCCGACGCGAGATCGACCGGCACCGACGGCGGGAACGCGACGGCCGGAAACGGGCTGTCCGCGCCCGTGGGCGGTTGGCCACCCGCCTCGAACTGCATCGAGATCGAGATCACGAGCCGCGCGCCGTCCGGCCAGAACGGCGTGGTGCCCGGTGCGGCAGGCACCGGCGTCGGCGTCGGCGCGGCGGTGGCGGGCACGGACGTGCCTGCGGCCAGCGCGACGCCGGCCGCGAGCCCGGCGCCGGCCTGGGCCAGGAACGTGCGGCGCGGCAGCGGCGTCGCGGAAGTGTCGTTACCGTGAGTCATCGTCCCCTCCGTCAACCGACGAGCCCAAGCTGACGCATCAGCGTCAGGTTGTCTTCGATGTGCCAGTTTTCCGCGATCCGGCCGTGGTCGATCCGATAGATATCGGTCGCGATGAAGTCGATCGCCTGTCCGCGCCCGGCCGTTCCGTTGAACGCCCCGGTGAAATGCCCGCGGAAATGCAGGTGCACGACGACCCGGTCGCCGGCAACGATCATCTGTTCGATGTCGCAGCGCAGGTCCGGGATCGCGCCGCGCATCGTGCCGGACGCCGCGAGCGGCCCCGGCAGGCCCTGTTCGCGGCCGGGCGGCAGCGTGCGGTCGGTGAAGTCGTCGGCGAGCGCCGCGCGAGCGAGCGCGGGGTCGCCGGTATTCCAGAAGCTGCCGTAGCGGCGCGCGGCCAGCACTTGCGCGCGGGCCTGCGCGGCCGGCAAGCCCGCCGCGACGGTCAGCGTGTGCGGCTCGACGAGATCGGCGGCATGGGCGGCGGGGGAGCAGAGCGCCACGACGCAGGCGGCTGCCGCGAATGCGTGCGCGACGGGGCGGGTGGCCGAACGAAGGCGGATCGACATGGTTTCGAGGGTCCTGTGAAAGCGTCAGGCGACGACGCGGAACAGGTATGGTAGGTTTCCGTTCTGAATGCAAATACGGGCAAGAAGCGAATGGATTCTTCGAAAAAAGGAAAGGTTAGGGTGAGGCGGGCGCCATGACGCTGATCGACGATTTCCCGGCACTCGATACCTTCGCGCGGATCGTGTCGGCCGGCAGCCTGTCGGCGGCGGCGCGCGAGCTCGACCTGTCGTTGTCCGTCGTCAGCAAGCGACTCGCGCATCTCGAGTCGCGGCTCGGCGTGCGCCTGCTGCACCGGACGACGCGGCAGCAAACGCTCACCGACGACGGCGCGCAGTTTCACGCGCAGGTGCTACGCATCCTCGCGGAGGTCGAGCAGGCGGAAACGCTGATGCGCGATCGCCGCGGCACGGTCAGCGGCGTGCTGCGCGTGACGGCGCCCGGCGAGCTCGGACGCCTGCGAATCGCGCCGCTCGTGGCGGCCTTTCAGCAGCGACATCCGCAATTGACCGTGCAGCTGATGTTGACCGATACGGTCGTCGATCTGCTCGCGTCCGACATCGACGTCGCCGTGCGGATCGGCAATCTTGCCGATTCGACGATGATCGCGCGCGAGCTGGCGCCGAATCATCGCGTGCTGTGCGCGTCGCCGGGTTATCTCGCGGCGCACGGGTCGCCGGCCCATCCGGCCGAGCTTCGTGCGCATCGATGCATCGTGATGGGCGACCAGCCGCGTGCCGAATGGCGGTTCGACGGCGCGCAAGGCGGCGTGGCGGTCGAGGTGACGGCCGCGCTGCTGACCAACGACGGCGGCGCGGCGCGCACGCTGGCGCTCGAGGGCGCGGGCATTGCGCTGAAGTCGATCTGGGACGTCGGCGCCGATCTCGACGCCGGCCGGCTCGTACGCGTGCTGCCGGCCTTCGCGGCGTCCGCCGCGCCGCTGCATGCCGTCTATCCCGGCGGCCGTCACGTGCCGCTGCGCGTGCGGACGTTCGTCGATTTCCTGCGCGAGCAGTTGCGTCATGCGTGGCGCCGCCACGACTGAACCCGCCCCGGGTGGCGGGCCGGGCGCGTGGCGACCCGTCATTCCGAAGCGGTTTACAATCGTTTGCATCGGGCGTCGCAAGCGTTGCCCCGCGCGTCGCCCCCGTTCGACAGGATGCCAACGATGCCAACGACCCCAGCGAATCCCCCGGTCCCCCGCCAGCGGCGCGTGCAGTGTGCGAGCACGGCCGGCCTTCACCACGTCGCCTATACCGAGTGGGGCGACCCCGCGAATTCGCGCGTGCTCGTCTGCGTGCACGGCCTGACCCGCTCCGGCCGCGATTTCGACCGGCTGGCCGCCGCGCTGTCCGATACGTATCGCGTCGTCTGCCCCGATGTCGCCGGGCGTGGCCGCTCGGACCGGCTGGCCGATCCGCGGCTCTATGCGATTCCGCAATACGTGGCCGACATGGTGACGCTGATTGCCCGGCTCGACGTCGAATCGGTCGACTGGTTCGGCACGTCGATGGGCGGCCTGATCGGGATGGCGCTTGCCGGGCTGCCCGGTTCGCCGCTGCGCCGGATGATCGTCAACGACGTCGGTCCGCGCATCGAGCCCGATTCGCTGACGCGCATCGGCGAGTACCTCGGCGTGCAGCCGCGCTTTGCGACCGAGCAGGAGGGAGTCGATTATCTGACGTCGCTGTCGCTGCCATTCGGTGCGCTGAGCGCCGACGAATGGCGCGAGATCAACGGGCCGCTGCTGCACGAACTGCCCGAAGGCGGCTGGACGATGCGCTACGATCCGCGCATCGCCGAACCGTTCAAGGCGACGACGCCCGAACTGGCCGCGCTCGGCGAGGCCGCGCTGTGGCGCGCGATCGAGACGACGGACGCGACGCTGCTCGTCGTGCGCGGCGAGACGTCCGACCTGCTGTCGCGCGAGACGGCGGCCGAAATGGTCCGTCGCGGCCGGCATGTGACGCAGGTCGAGATTCCGGGGGCGGGCCACGCGCCGGCGTTCGTCAGCGCGGACCAGATTGCGCTCGCGCGGCGGTTTTTCGTCGAAGGCGACGCATAAACGCGTCATAATATGCGGTTCGGCGGCACGCGGGCCGTGCCGCCGCCCGAATCCCTACCCATCACGACCGGAACATTTCATGGCAGTCATTCGTCACCACGTCGGGGCCCGTCTCTCCGAAACCGCGATCCACAACGGTACCGTGTATCTGGCCGGCCAGATCGCCGAAGACACCACGCAGGACATCCGCGGCCAGACGCGCGAAGTGCTCGGCCACATCGACCGCCTGCTCGCCGAAGCGAACAGCGACAAGGCCCATCTGCTGTCGGTGCAGATCTACATCTCGGATCTCGCGAACTTCGAAGGCATGAATGCGGAGTGGGACGCATGGGTTGCGGAAGGCAACACGCCGCCGCGCGCGACCGTCGAGGCGAAGCTCGCCGATCCGGCGCTGCTCGTCGAGATCGTGGTCGTCGCCGCGCAGCGGAGCTGAGCGTCAGCCAAAGATGACCGTATTCCGGCAGGCCGTGCAATGACCGAATCCGTTTCCGCTTCTCCCGTCGCGGCGCCGTCGTTCGACGACGTGCTCGCGTTCGTGCGCGAGCGGGCCGGCGACGCGCGGCTGTCGTCGGGCGAGTTGCTCGCCGATCACTCGGCCGGCACGGCGGCGATCATGCGCACGCTGAACGTCGATCCGCACGCGATGCAGGCCGCCGCGCTGTTCGTGCTGACGCCGCACCTGAGCGACCCCGAGCGCGAGCTGACCGAGCGTTTCGGCGACGAAGTCGCGCGGCTCGTGGCCGACGTGCGCAAGCTGTTGCGGCTCGGCACGGTCAGCCTGCGCGCCGCGCAGAACGCCGCGAAGCCCGACTCCGGGCGCGACGCGGCGGAAGAGCGGCGCACGCAGATCGAGGCGCTGCGCAAGATGCTGCTCGCGTTCGCGCAGGACATCCGCGTGGTGCTGATCCGGCTCGCGTCGCGGTTGCAGTCGCTGCGCTACTACGCGGCCGCGAAGCTCGATCCGCCGCCCGACGTCGCGCGCGAGACGCTCGAGATCTATGCGCCGCTCGCGAACCGTCTCGGTATCTGGCAACTGAAGTGGGAGCTCGAGGATCTCGCGTTCCGCTTCGAGGATCCCGTCACCTACAAGCGGATCGCGAAGCTGCTCGACGAGAAGCGCATCGAGCGCGAGGCGTACGTCACGCAGGCGATCGCGCGGCTGCAGCACGAGCTCGCGCAAGCGCACATCCAGGCCGACGTCAGCGGCCGGCCGAAGCATATCTACAGCATCTGGCGCAAGATGCGCGGCAAGGAGCTCGATTTTTCCGAGCTGTACGACGTGCGCGCGTTTCGCGTGATCGTGCCCGACATCAAGGATTGCTACGCGGTGCTCGGCATCGTGCATCACCTGTGGCAGCCGGTGCCGAAGGAATTCGACGACTACATCTCGCGGCCGAAGCCGAACGGCTACAAGTCGCTGCATACGGTCGTGATCGGCGACGACGGCCGTGCGTTCGAAGTGCAGATCCGCACGCAGGAGATGCATCGCTTCGCGGAGTACGGCGTCGCCGCGCACTGGCGCTACAAGGAGGCCGGCGCGCGCGGCTATGGCGGCCAGTTCTCGGCGAGCGACAAGTACGACGAGAAGATCGCGTGGCTGCGTCAGTTGCTCGCGTGGAAGGACGACGTCGAGGACGGCACCGAGGTGTCGGGCGATCAGGCGTGGGCGCAACTGCGCGAGACGTCGCTCGACGACGACCACATCTACGTGCTGACGCCGCAGGCGCGCGTGATCGCGCTGCCGCAGGGCGCGACGCCGGTCGATTTCGCGTACCACCTGCACAGCGAGCTCGGCCATCGCTGCCGCGGCGCGCGCGTCGACGGCGTGATGGTGCCGCTGAACACGGCGCTTTCGAACGGCCAGACGGTCGAGATCGTCGCGGTGAAGGAGGGCGGGCCGTCGCGCGACTGGCTGAACCTGCAGCTCGGTTACCTGAAGAGCCCGCGTGCGCGGCAGAAGGTGCGGGCGTGGTTCAACTCGATCGAGCAGGAAGAAAACATCGCGCACGGCCGCGCGCTCGTCGAAAAGACGCTGCAGCGCGAGGGCAAGACGTCGGTCAGCCTGGACAACCTCGCCGCGAAGCTCGGCTTCAAGTCGCCCGAGGAGCTGTTCTCGGTCGTCGGCAAGGAAGAATTCAGCCTGCGCAACGTCGAGCACGCGCTGTCCGACGCGCCGCCGCCGGAACCGGCGCCCGAGGCGCCGGCCGATTTCGAGAAGCGCAGCAGCGGCGCGAGCGTCGCGCACGGTGCGTCGACCGGCGTGCTGGTGGTGGGTGTCGACGCGCTGCTGACGCAGCTGGCGCGCTGCTGCCGTCCGGCGCCGCCCGATCCGATCAGCGGTTTCGTCACGCGCGGCAAGGGGATGTCGATCCACCGCAGCGACTGCCCGACGTTTCGCCGGATGGTCGAGCGCGCGCCGGAACGCGTGCTGCAGACGACCTGGTCGGCCGACGTGCTGGGCGGGCGCGGCGCGTCCGTCTATCCGGTCGACCTGATGATCGAGGCGAGCGATCGGCAAGGGCTGCTGCGCGATATCTCCGAAGTGTTCGCGCGCGAAAAGATCAACGTCGTGGGCGTGAAGACGCAAAGCCGCCGCAATGCGGCCTTCATGCAGTTCACGGTCGAGGTCTCGAATTCGGCGCAGGTGCAGCGCGCGTGCACGCTGCTCGGCGAGGTGCAGGGCGTCGTGCGGGCAGGACGGAAATCCTGATGGGGTTGGTTCCGCGTTATTTTGCTGCGACCGCATAAAACACTTGCCAAGCCTGCAGCCACTCCATATAATCTTAGCTTCTCTAGGCTCGTAGCTCAGTTGGTTAGAGCACCACCTTGACATGGTGGGGGTCGTTGGTTCGAATCCAATCGAGCCTACCAACGAATTGAGAATGCCCGGCCTCCGGGTGTTCGAAGCAGTACACAACTCAACGCGAACAAGGCGAATACGGTTATGACACCGCGAACGTTGACCGAAACCACTTCGGAGCGACGCTAGTCGAGGAACGTTTTCGCCCTTTCAGTTTGAGTGAAGTATCGAATGCGGCCCCTCGAAAGCGGGGCCGCATTTTTTTTGTCGCGAATTTTCACGCGCGAGTTTGATCTCGCGTACCTGGTCTGCCGCCCACTGTCGGCATCACGGAGAATGCTATGGTTTCGATACGCTTGCCTGACGGCTCAGTTCGACAATACGAGCATCCGGTGACAGTTGCCGAGGTCGCGGCCTCGATCGGTCCCGGCCTCGCTAAGGCTGCGCTGGGTGGCAAGCTCGATGGCGAGCTCGTGGATACGTCGACGCTGATCGACCGCGACGCGTCGCTCGCGATCGTCACGGACAAGGATGCCGACGGCCTCGACATCATCCGCCACTCGACCGCCCACTTGCTCGCGTATGCGGTGAAGGAACTGTATCCGGACGCGCAGGTGACGATCGGCCCGGTGATCGACAACGGTTTCTATTACGACTTCTCGTACAACCGCCCGTTTACGCCGGAAGATCTGGAAAAGATCGAAAAGCGCATGCAGGAACTCGCGAAGAAGGACGAGCCGGTCACGCGCCGTGTCGTGTCGCGCGACGAGGCGGCCGGTTACTTCCGCAGCATCGGCGAGAAGTACAAGGCCGAGATCATCGAATCGATTCCGCAAAGCGACGAAATCAAGCTGTACTCGCACGGCGGCTTCACCGATCTGTGCCGCGGCCCGCACGTGCCGTCCACCGGCAAGCTGAAGGTCTTCAAGCTGATGAAGGTCGCGGGCGCGTACTGGCGCGGCGATTCGAAGAACGAGCAGCTGCAGCGCATCTACGGCACGGCCTGGACGAAGAAGGAAGACCAGGACCAGTACCTGCACATGCTCGAGGAAGCGGAAAAGCGCGACCACCGCAAGCTCGGCAAGCAGCTCGACCTGTTCCACATGCAGGAAGAGTCGCCGGGCATGGTGTTCTGGCATCCGAAGGGCTGGGCGCTGTGGCAGCAGGTCGAGCAGTACATGCGCCGCCGCGTGAACGACGCCGGCTATCTCGAGATCAAGACGCCGATGATCATGGACCGCTCGCTGTGGGAAGCGTCGGGCCACTGGCAGAACTATCGCGAGAACATGTTCACGACGGAGTCGGAGAAGCGCGACTACGCGATCAAGCCGATGAACTGCCCGGGCCACGTCCAGGTGTTCAAGCACGGCCTGCGCTCGTATCGCGACCTGCCGCTGCGTTACGCGGAATTCGGCTCGTGCCACCGCAACGAGGCGTCGGGCGCGCTGCACGGCCTGATGCGCGTGCGCGGCTTCGTGCAGGACGACGCGCACATCTTCTGTACGGAAGACCAGTTCATCTCGGAATCGATCGCGTTCAACACGCTCGCGATGAGCGTGTACAAGGACTTCGGTTTCGATCACATCGACATCAAGCTGTCGCTGCGCCCGGACCAGCGTGCGGGCACGGACGAAACGTGGGATCGCGCCGAGCAGGGTTTGCGCGACGCGCTGACCGCTTGCGGCCTCACGTGGGAAGAGTTGCCGGGCGAGGGTGCGTTCTACGGCCCGAAGATCGAGTACCACATCAAGGACGCGCTCGGCCGTTCGTGGCAGTGCGGCACGCTGCAGCTCGACATGGTGCTGCCGGAGCGCCTCGGCGCCGAGTACGTCGCGGAGGACAACAGCCGTCGCCGGCCGGTGATGCTGCACCGCGCGATCGTCGGTTCGATGGAGCGTTTCCTCGGCATCTTGATCGAGCACCACGCTGGTGCAATGCCGGTCTGGCTCGCGCCGTACCAGGCAATTGTGCTCAATATCGCCGAAAGTCAGGCCGAATATGCGCACGCTCTAACCCAAACGTTGCAAAAACAAGGGGTTAGAGTGGCGGCCGATTTGCGCAACGAGAAGATTAGCTATAAAATACGCGAGCACACGCTGGAAAAGGTGCCTTATCTCCTCGTCGTGGGTGATAAGGAGCGTGATGCGCAAACGGTAGCCGTGCGTGCCCGTGGCGGCGTCGATCTTGGCGTTATGCCGGTCGAAGCCTTCGTTGAGCGTCTGCAGGAAGACCTGCGCTCGTTCAAGTAACCGCCCTGGCAGCGCGGCTCGTTTTTTTAATTTTTAGAGGAAACGTAACATCGCTACTGATAAGTCGTCGCACCGCATCAACGGTGAAATCACTGCGCCGGAAGTGCGCCTGGTCGGGATCGAGAACGAACCGCTCGGTATCGTAAAACTCGCTGACGCTTTCCGTAAATCGGAAGAACTGGATGTTGACCTGGTGGAGATCGCGCCGCAAGCGGTGCCGCCGGTTTGCCGTCTGATGGATTACGGCAAGTTCAAGTACCAGGAATCGAAGAAGCAGCACGAAGCGAAGCTGAAGCAGAAGGTCATCCAGGTCAAGGAAGTCAAGTTCCGCCCGGGTACCGATGACGGGGATTACAACGTCAAGCTCCGCAATCTCGTGCGCTTCCTCGAAGAGGGCGACAAGACGAAGATCACGTTGCGTTTCCGCGGCCGCGAAATGGCTCACCAGGAAATCGGTATGCGGATGCTGGAGCGTCTGCGCACGGATCTCGAGGAAGTCGGCCAGGTCGAGCAGATGCCGAAGATGGAAGGGCGCCAGATGATCATGGTGCTCTCGCCGAAGAAAAAGAAGTAACGAGCCCGCGCGCATCGCGCGCAGGTTCGACAGTGGTTCGGCGCGTTGCCCGGTCAGGGCGGCGCGCCAACAATGACGGCGGCTGCGCAAGCGGTGCGCCGTACACAAGTGGACTGGGTTTCGAAGGGCGGGTCAAGGGCGCAAGCCAACCGCACACCCATCGCCATCTAATAAACTGGAGTTGTTCGTCATGCCTAAGATGAAGACCAAGAAGAGCGCTGCAAAGCGCTTCGTGGTGCGTCCGGGCGGTACCGTCAAGCGCGGTCAAGCCTTCAAGCGTCACATCCTGACCAAGAAAACCACGAAGAACAAGCGCCATCTGCGCGGCGCAACGGCAGTTCATGATTCCGATCTGAACTCCGTCCGCGCGATGCTCCCGTTCGCGTAACCCCTCAACTGATACTCCAAGGAGAGAAACATGCCTCGAGTCAAACGTGGGGTAACCGCACGGGCCCGCCACAAGAAGATCATCAACCTGGCCAAGGGTTATCGCGGCCGCCGCAATAACGTCTACCGCATCGCCAAGCAGGCGGTGATGCGCGCTGGTCAGTATGCGTATCGCGATCGCCGCAACAAGAAGCGTGTGTTCCGCGCACTGTGGATCACGCGTATCAACGCGGCAGTTCGCCAGCACGACATGACCTACAGCGTGTTCATCAACGGCCTGAAGAAGGCGTCGATCGAACTCGACCGTAAGGTGCTGGCCGACATGGCGGTGTTCGACAAGGCTGCTTTTGCTGCGATCGTCAAGCAGGTGAAAGCCGCCGTTGCAGCCTAATTGCGAAATTAGCACTGCGTGGTTAGTTGCAGCGAGGTTCCGGTAGTCTCGGCCGCTGCAGCGAAAACGGGGCTCTTCCGAGCCCCTTTTTTGTTTGGCGAGGCCATTTCGCTCGCCAAGACCGAATGACGTTGGAAATGATGGGATCTATGGATCTGGACCAGATTGTCGCCGACGCGCAGCAGTCCTTCGAACAGGCTGCCGACATCACCACGCTCGAAAACGAGAAAGCCCGATTTCTCGGCAAATCGGGTGCGCTGACCGAGTTGCTCAAGGGCCTCGGCAAGCTCGATCCCGAAGCACGCAAGACCGAAGGCGCACGCATCAACGTCGCGAAGCAGCAGGTCGAAGCCGCGCTCACCGCCCGTCGCCAGGCCCTGGCCGACGCGCTGCTGAATCAGCGCCTCACCGCCGAAGCGATCGACGTGACGTTGCCGGGCCGTGGCGCCGGTGCAGGCAGCCTGCACCCGGTGATGCGCACGTGGGAGCGTGTCGAACAGATTTTCGGCTCGATCGGTTTCGACGTGGCCGACGGCCCCGAAATCGAGACCGACTGGTACAACTTCACGTCGCTGAACAGCCCGGAGAACCATCCGGCGCGTTCGATGCAGGACACGTTCTACGTCGAAGGCAAGGATGCCGACGGCCGCCAGCTGCTGCTGCGCACGCACACGAGCCCGATGCAGGTGCGTTATGCGCGCATGAACCGTCCGCCGATCAAGGTGATCGCGCCGGGCCGCACGTATCGCGTCGACAGCGATGCGACCCACTCGCCGATGTTCAATCAGGTCGAGGGGTTGTGGATCGACGAAAACATCAGCTTCGCCGACCTCAAGGGCGTCTATACCGACTTCCTGAAAAAATTCTTCGAGCGCGACGACATCCTCGTGCGCTTCCGTCCGTCGTATTTCCCGTTCACGGAACCGTCGGCCGAGATCGACATGATGTTCGAGCACGGCAAGAACGCCGGCAAGTGGCTCGAAATTTCCGGCTCGGGGCAGGTGCATCCGACCGTGATCCGCAACATGGGCCTCGACCCCGAGCGCTACATCGGTTTCGCGTTCGGCAGCGGCCTCGAGCGCCTGACGATGCTGCGCTACGGCGTCCAGGATCTGCGGCTGTTCTTCGAGAACGACCTGCGTTTCCTGCGCCAGTTCGCATAACGCCGCTCGCCGCGCCGACCTGTGCCCGCGCACGCCCAGACGGACGTTTCCGACGGGGCCCGGGCGTCGATCTAACCTGTTTCGAACGTAGACATCCATGCAATTCCCTGAATCCTGGTTGAGAACCTTTGTCGACCCGCAGCTGACGACCGACGCCCTGTCGCACGCGCTGACGATGGCGGGGCTCGAAGTCGAATCGCTGAGCAAGGCTGCGCCGCCGACGTCGAAGATCGTCGTCGGTCGCGTGCTCGAAGTCGTCAAGCATCCGGATGCGGACAAGCTCAATGTCTGCCAGGTCGACGCCGGCACCGGCGCGACGCTGAACATCGTGTGCGGCGCCCCGAACGTGGCGCCCGGCATCAAGGTGCCGGTCGCGCTGGTCGGCGCGGAACTGCCGCCGGCGGAAGAGGGCGGCAAGCCGTTCGCGATCAAGCTGTCGAAGCTGCGCGGCGTGGAGAGCCAGGGGATGCTGTGCTCGGCGCGCGAGCTGAAATTGTCCGAGGATCACAGCGGGCTGCTGATCCTGCCGGAAGATACGCCGATCGGCCAGGACATCCGCGAGACGCTCAATCTCGACGACACGATCTTCGAAATCAAGCTGACGCCGAACAAGGCCGACTGCCTGTCGGTGTTCGGTATCGCGCGCGAGACGGCCGCGATCACCGGCGCACCGCTGACGCCGGTCGACATCCGCCCGGTGAACGTCGAGCTCGACGAGACGCTGCCGGTGCGCATCGCTGCGCCCGATCTGTGCGGCCGCTTCTCGGGTCGCGTGATCCGCGGCGTGAATGCGCACGCGAAGACGCCGCAGTGGATGGTCGAGCGCCTCGAGCGTTCGGGCCAGCGCAGCGTGTCCGCGCTCGTCGACATCTCGAACTACGTGATGTTCGAGCTCAGCCGCCCGTCGCACGTGTTCGATCTCGACAAGATCCACGGCGGCATCGAAGTGCGCTGGGGCAAGCGCGGCGAATCGCTGAAGCTGCTCAACGGCAACACGGTCGAACTCGACGAAACGGTCGGCGTGATCGCGGACGATCGTCAGGTCGAAAGCCTGGCCGGCATCATGGGCGGCGACAGCACGGCCGTCACGCTCGATACGACCAACATCTACCTCGAAGCCGCGTTCTGGTGGCCGGACAGCATCCGCGGCCGCGCGCGCAAGTACAACTTCTCGACCGATGCGGCCCATCGCTTCGAGCGCGGCGTCGATTACGCGACGACCGTCGAGCACGTCGAGCGCATCACGCAACTGATCCTCGAAATCTGCGGCGGCAAGGCCGGCCCGGTCGACGATCAGGCGGTGAACCTGCCGCAGCGCGTGCCGGTGAAGATGCGCGTGTCGCGCGCGAACCGCATCATCGGCGTGAAGATCGACGCCGACGAGATCGCGAACATCTTCACGCGCCTCGGCCTGCCGTTCGAGCGTGAAGACGACGCGTTCCTCGTCACGCCGCCGTCGCACCGCTTCGACATCGAGATCGAGGAAGACCTGATCGAGGAAGTGGCGCGCATCTACGGCTTCGAGAAGATTCCGGCGCGGCCGCCGGTCGCGACGAGCGAAATGCGCGCGACCCACGAGACGCGGCGTTCGATCCACGACATCCGTCACGCGCTCGCCGCGCGCGACTACGCGGAAACCGTCAACTTCAGCTTCGTCGATGCGGAGTGGGAGCAGGATTTCGCGGGCAACGACAACCCGATCCGTCTGCTGAACCCGATCGCGAGCCAGCTTTCGGTCATGCGCACGACGCTGTTCGGCAGCCTGATCTCGGTGCTGCGCCACAACCTGAACCGCCGCGCTGATCGCGTGCGCGTGTTCGAATCGGGGCGCGTGTTCATTGCCGATCCGTCGGTGAAGGCCGGCGAACTGGCGGTCGAAGGTCATGCGCAGCCGAAGCGCGTCGGCGCGCTGGCGTACGGTCCGGCATTCGACGAGCAGTGGGGCGTCGTGACCCGCGCGGTCGATTTCTTCGACGTGAAGGGCGACCTCGAGGCGCTGCTCGCGCCGGCGGCCGCGCGTTTCGTGAAGGCCGAGCATCCGGCCCTTCATCCGGGCCGCAGCGCGCGCATCGAAGTCGATGGCCGTGCGGTCGGCTGGATCGGCGAGCTGCATCCGCGCCTGATGCAGAAGTACGAGCTGCCGCACGCGCCGGTGATGTTCGAAATCGACGCGGATGCGCTGACTGCACGTGCGCTGCCCGCGCCGACCGACGTGTCGAAATTCCCGCCGGTCCGCCGCGATATCGCCGTTGTCGTCGATCAGGCGGTCGAGGTTCAGGCACTTTTCGACGAAATGAAGAAGGCGCTTGCCGAAGACGCCTGCCGATTCGTTCAGAAGGTTGTACTCTTTGACGAATTTCGTGCAAAATCAAATACTTCCGGTGGTCTTGCCGCGAACGAGAAGAGCCTGGCCTTCCGCGTGACGCTGCAGGACGCGGCTGGCACGCTGCAGGACGAGGTCGTCGACCAGGCGATCCAGACGCTGGTCGAGCGGATGGCTCGCGCCGGTGCGCGCCTGCGCGGCTAAGGAGAGGGCCCGCCCGTTCGCGGGCGGCTTTTTCCATCGTAAGTTTTGATTCAACGCGCTGTATGGCAGATATGAACGACATGACCTCGAGTGAATTCGAAGCCCTCCTGACGGCGCAACGCAGCGCCATGAACCGCGACGCTTCGGCGCCGGCGTCCACCGAGACGCCGACGCTGACGAAGGCGGAACTGGCGGAGCTGCTGTTCGACAGCGTCGGGCTGAACAAGCGTGAAGCGAAGGACATGGTCGAGGCGTTTTTCGAAGTGATCCGCGATGCGCTCGAAAACGGCGAAAGCGTCAAGCTGTCGGGGTTCGGCAATTTCCAGCTGCGCGACAAGCCGCAGCGTCCGGGCCGCAACCCGAAGACGGGCGAGGCGATTCCGATCGCGGCCCGCCGGGTGGTAACCTTCCACGCGAGCCAGAAGCTGAAGGCGCTGGTCGAAAACGGCGCGGAATAATACGCGCCCACGCCCCGCGCGGCCGCCGCGCACCCTTACCGACGGTTAACCGATGACCACCACGGTTGAGAAAGTCGTCTTGCCTCCGATTCCCGCGAAGCGCTACTTCACGATCGGCGAAGTCAGCGAACTGTGCGGGGTCAAACCACACGTGCTGCGTTACTGGGAACAGGAGTTCACTCAGCTGCGGCCGGTGAAGCGGCGCGGCAACCGGCGGTATTACCAGCATCACGAAGTGCTGCTGATCCGGCGGATTCGCGAGTTGCTGTACGAGCAGGGCTTCACGATCAACGGCGCGCGCAACCGGCTCGATTCGCCGGGCAGCGAGCGGGCCGCGGCGGAGCCGGTCGAATCCGATATGCAGGCAGCCGATGCGCGCGGAGCGGCCAGGGCGGGCGCCAACGTCGATGTGACCGCGTTGCGGCAGGCACTGCTGGACGTGATCGACGGCCTGAAACACGACTGAACGTACGGCGCGCAGGATGTATGGGAAAGCCCGGTTGGCAACCGCCACCGGGCTTTTTTCATACGTATCGCGCGTGCGGATCAGCGCGACGCGAGCGGATTCTTCCGGCCCATGTCGACGACCAGCGTGCCGTCCGGCAGCATCCGCACCGAGCCCTGCGCGACCTGGTTGCGGTACCCGTACAGGTCGAACCGCATCGGCCCGGCCTCGGCCGAATTCCGGATCAGCGCGCGTACGTTCAGTTCGAGCACGTTGAACATCTTCATGTCGCCGCCTTCCATCCACATATAGCTCGGCGCATCGATCTGCGGCCGCTTCGGCGCGGGCGCGCCCGCTGCACGCCGGAACGTCAGACGCAAGCCATCGCGCTCGACCGTCGCCTGCGCGAGCTTGCCGTTCAGCACGGGCGGCGGAAACACTGTGTACTGGTCGAGCACGAGCGTGTCGCCGCGCAGTTCCGCGCCGCGCCGCTGCAGCGGCGTCAGCGACGACAGCTCAATGCCGAGCGAGCGCAGCAGCGTCGCCTGCGGGATACCGAGCACCGACACCTGCGACGGCCTGAATGCGAGGTGGCGGTCGTCGAGCACCGTCAGCGAGCCCTTCATGTCGGTCGGCAGCCAGACGCCCGGCACGTGATTCCACAGCTTGATGCCGCCCTGGACGCGCAGGTTCTGCCCGTCCGCGCTCAGTTGCAGGCCGTTCAGCGAACGCGGCGAATAGTCGAGCAGGTAGTCGTTGAACAGCGCCGACATCGCCTTCCACGACTCGACGACCGTGCCGCCGAGAATGCGGATGTCGTACTGGTTCGGGTCGTCGAGATCGATAGGTTCGCCGGCGCGCTTCGACACGAGTTCCACGTCGAGATCCTCGACATGAAAACCGATATCGCCGGACAGGTTGAAGTCGACGTTGCGCAGATGGATCGTCGGGTTGCGGTTCGACACGTGCCGCTCGTTGAACGGCGTCGTCGACGTGCGCCGCATCGCGACCTTCTGCATGCCGGGCCGCGCGGCGTCCGCCGCGAGCGCGTACGCTTCCCAGTGCTGGCGCACGTCGCGCAGCGCATTCTGCTGCGCGGCGAGGAAGCTGTCGTTCAGGCGCGCGGCCGCGTTGCCGAGCAGCGCGCCGCTCGCCCGGCCCGCATATGAAGGCATCCGGATCGCCATCGCGCCGCTTTCGTCGAAGTTGAAGTAGCCGGCCGATACCTGGTCGCGATAGTGGTACAGGTCGAACACGAACGTCTGGTCGTGCTTCGACGTGTCGAGCGGACCGATCAGGATGTCCGCGTTCATCGGCATCGAGCGCATGAACTTCACGTCGCCGCCGCGAATGTACATCGCTTGCTGCGGCGCGTTCGCGGGCATCGCGAAGCCCGCATGCGTGCCGTCGTCGAGCTTCAGGTCGAGGCCCGCCGGCGTTACGCGCAGCGCGGTGATCGTGAGCTTGAGGCGCGGCGGCGGCATCAGCTTGTCGACCGCCATCACGAGATCGTCGCCGGCGAGTTGCGCGATCGGCGTCTGCACCTTCAGCAGGTCGGCCATTTTCACGTTGGCCGCGCGCATCACCGGCTGCGCGTCGAGGCCCGACACGCGTACGCCGGTCGGGTGGAACACGAGCTGGCTGCCGTCGCGGATCGCGAGCGTGCCGGTCAGCGAGAACGGTACCCAGCCGTCGCGCTGCATCTCGCCTTGCAGATGGATCACGCCGTCGCCGGCCGATACCGCGAGCTTGCGCAGCGGCGCGTTGCGATAGCCGAAGATGTAGGTGTTGAAGAGGGCGGTCAGTTTCGCGTTGTCGAGTGTGACCGTGCCTTCGTGCACGTCGATCTCGAAGCTCGTGGGATCGTCGAATACGATCGGCGCGCCGGCCTGCGTGGGCACGAGCGTGGCCGATAACTGATGAATGAAGAAGCCGAGATTGTTGACGACGCGGAAATCGACGTCGCGCAGGAACGTCATCGCGCCGTTCTGGCCCGAGTCGCGCAGCGTGAACGGGCGCGGCTGCGTGAGGCTGATCGACGCGAGCGACGGCACGGTGCGCGCGATTTGCTGCTCGCGCGCGAGGCGCTCGGCCTTCGTGCGTTCGATCTTCGTCGATGCGATCGACGTGTTGCTGTCGCGCTGCGCGGCCGATTCCGCGCAGCCGGCGCACAGCAGCGCGAGCGCCAGCGCACCGCAGCCGAACACGCGGGATATCGTGTGTGATCGCGGGGCGGCCGTGCGTCGCAGGCCGGCAACCCGGTCGAAAATTGCCAAAGGCGAGCGATGGCCGCGCCGGACCGCATTCCGCATCGTCTGTCTCCATGTCTTGTCTTGATCGACGGCGGCGCGCGCCACTGCACGGCGCGAGCGTCGATGCCGTGCAGTGTGTCATAGCGCGCTAGAGCGGCGTTACCAAACAACGGCCGCCCGGTTACGGCGCGCTGGCGGGCTGCCGGATAATGGTTTCGCGGTGGACGGACGGTCGGATCAAACGATCGTTTGGTTTGTCCGGACCGCCGGCCGGCGTCTTTCGACGCGCCCCTGAAAACCCGCGGCCGACCATGGCCGGCGCGGGTTTCACCGGATGCCGAAGCGGCGCGGCCCCGGGCATCGACGGATACGATCGACGCGGGCGGCGAGGTAAGATCGGCTCAGTGGCGAATTCGACATCACAACACGGCAGCCATCACGGGGAAGCGCCATGGACCTGAAGGAAGTCGACGTACTGGGTGCGGGGGTGGGCGATCACTGGTACTACGCGTCGAAGGCGAGCGCCATTCGCCGGTTCCTGGGCGCGTCGGGCGCGAACCGGATACTCGACGTCGGTGCGGGCTCCGGCTTTTTCTCGAAGCATCTGCTCGAGCGCACGCCGGCGACGGAAGCATGGTGTGTCGACACGAGCTACGCCGACGACAGCGACGGCGAGGCGGCCGGCAAGCCCATCCACTTTCGGCGCTCCGTCGATCGATTCGACGCCGATCTCGTGTTGCTGATGGACGTGCTCGAGCATGTCGACGACGACGTCGGGTTGCTGACGCAGTATGTGAAGGGCGCGCCTTCGGGCAGCCGGTTCCTGATTACGGTCCCCGCGTTCCAGTTCCTGTGGAGCGGCCACGACGATTTTCTCGAGCACAAGCGCAGGTACACGCTCGGCGGCCTCGAGGACGTGGTCCGGCGCGCGGGGCTCGACGTCGAGCACGGCGCCTATTATTTCGGCCTGACGTTTCCGCTCGCGGCCGCACTGAGGCTGGGCGAGCGGGCGCGTTCGCATCCGCGCGAGCCTGCGTCGCAATTGCGCCGTCATCATCCGTTCGTCAACGGTTTGCTCAAGACGATCTGCCGCATCGAGTTGCCGATGTTCCGCTTCAACCGCATCGCCGGCCTGACGGTCATCTGTATCGCGCGCAAGCGGTGAAGGCGATGCGGGTTCGATGCCGCGGATTGCTTGCATCGGCACGATCGCGCCAAAAAATTTCACGAGAACCGGCACAAAATGCATGCGACCCGTTCTAAATCGGGGAACTGTCTGTTATAATTTTTTTCTTTCGGGGCGTAGCGCAGCCTGGTAGCGTACCTGCATGGGGTGCAGGTGGTCGGAGGTTCAAATCCTCTCGCCCCGACCAGACAAGAACCCGCGTCAGTTCAAGCTGACGCGGGTTTTTTCTTGGCCGTCGCTTTTTTGCACATCGCAGCGCGGCCCCGGTAAAATGCAAGGTTGATCCACGGAAAGCGCCGTGATTTAGCGGAAGAGGATTCCCCGAACATGACTGATCTTCGTCTTACCATGCGGTTCGCTGCAGTGCTCGCCACCGGCGCGCTCGTCGCCGGTTGCGGTACGTCGTCGCCCACGAAAGTGGACTACAAGAGCGATTCGAAATCGAAGGAAGCGTCGCTCGCAGTGCCGCCCAACATGCTCGACGAGACGGCCGATCAGCGTTCGCTGCCGCCCCAGGGCGGCGCGACTTCCCTGTCCGCGCTCAAGCAGGTCCAGCAGGCCGCGCCCGCGCTGGATACCGTCGCACCGGCCGTGGCCGGCATGCATATCCAGCGCGACGGCACCGAAAGCTGGCTCGTGATCGACGGCAAGCAACCAGCCGCGATCTGGCCGCAGGTTCGCCGTTTCTGGCAGGAGCAGGGCTTCCTGCTCGTCGTCGACCAGCGCGACAAGGGCGTGATGGAAACCGACTGGAACGAAACCCATCCGCAGATCAACGACGGCCTGATCCGCAGCGTGATCTCGAAGGCGATGGGCAATTCGTACGTGACGGCCGAGCGCAACAAGTACCGTACGCGTCTCGATTCGGCGCCGAACGGCGGCACCTACGTGTTCATCAGCCAGAAGGGGATGCGCGAGGCGATCACCGGCGCGAACAACGATTCGAGCAAGTGGGAGCCGAAGCCGAACGATCCGGCGCTCGAGACGGAATACCTGAAGCGGCTGATGGCCGTGCTCGCGCAGAACGAGCAGCGCGCGAAGAACGGCGAACCGCCGATCGCGAACATCAAGGACAACGCGGTACCGAAGGACAAGAAGGCCGATGCCGACGCGTCGTCGAAGGCCGCCGCGGCGATCGCCGCGCAGAACGTGTCGCGCACGTCGGCGCAAGGCAGCGACGCGGCTGATGCGGCCGTGCCGTCCGAAGTCACGCTCGGCGAGCCGTACGACCGATCGTGGCTGCACGTCGGGCTCGCGCTCGATCGCGCGAACTTCACGGTCGACGATCGCGATCGCTCGAAGGGCCTGTATTTCGTGCGCTATGTCGATCCGAAGGATCTGAGCTCGGCCGAGCAGGGCTTCTGGAGCCAGCTGTTCCACGGCAAGAAGGAAAAGCAGGCGAAGCAGTATCGCGTCAACGTGAAGGCGCTCACGGCCGATCAGACGCGTGTCGCGGTCGTCGACGATGCGGGCGCGATCGACACGTCGTCGCCGGCTCGGCAAATCATGGGGTTGCTCGTGAATCAGCTCCGCTGATCCCGGCGTTTTCCGCACTCCTGAAAAGCCCGCCATCCGGCGGGCTTTTTTCATGGCTGCTTGCTGGCGCGTGCGTTTGTTCTAGTGGTTCGGCCCGCCTCGTGACGTTACGTAACATCCGGGCGTTACGACGGCAGAACACGTGTCACATTGTCGCCGATCCAAAAAATTGTCCTTAAAAATCAAAGGAGTGTCGTGCATGTCGAGCTTGGCACGTAACCTGCTTTATAGGTTGGAATCGTTAGGACGGGGAGGCTGGCGTCAGCGTCCGGAGCGTGCGCCGCGTGCGCCAAACAACGGTCTCGATGCCTTCACACGCCGACGCGACAAGCGTCCGCACAACAGATGATGATCCGCACCCGCGTGCGGATCTCGATGGCCCCGTCGCCTATCCTCGTAGGGCGACGGTTTCGCCCGCGCTTCTCTGAAGCGCGGGCTATTTTTTTTGTGCCATCGTCATGCCGTATCGGCGTAGCCGATGCGCGCTGCGGGATTCGCGTATTCTCGGACTTTTTCGGACGAAGGAGGCGGGAATGGCGGAAATCGCAGTCGTGGCGCTGATCGTGGCGAAGCCGGGCGCGGAGGAAAAACTGCGCACCGTGCTCGAGGGTATCGTCGAGCCGACCCGCAACGAAGCCGGCGCATTGCAGTACGACTTGCACCGGGATCTGAAGGAGCCCGCGCGGTTCGTATTCGTCGAGCGTTGGGAAAGCGAGGAGGCGTTGGCTGCTCATGCGCGTTCCGCGCATATTCTCGCTTATCGCGAAGCGGCCGCGGACTGGATCGAGCGTTCCGAGATCCGCGTGCTGTCGAAGCTCGTCTGAACGCGAGCCGGGCAGGGCGACCGGACGTGTCCGGTCGCGGCGGCGCGTCAGTGCGACGTGCCGGGTACGTCCAGGATCAGGATGATCGTCCAGTCGGCGTCGCCGTCATGGTGATACTGGCGCTCGGCAACGATGAACGGTTGCTGCTTGCCTTGCGGGCCGAGGAACAGCACGTCGCCCTCCATCGGCAGGCACTCGATCGGCGGCAGCGCGAGGAACGCGTCGGCCGAGCCGCGGGGCATCAGTTGCTTGATCTGGCGAGTGGCGGCTTCGGTCCACTCGATGTCGAGTTGAATGTTGCTCATGCTGTCCTCCGCACCGGGGTGCGCACGGGTGGAAAATTTCGGTGCGCGACTTTAGCACAGCGCGCAGGCGCCGCAACCAAAAAAGCCGAACCCGGCTGCCCGGATTCGGCTTTTCGCTGAAGCGGTGCCGCCGAACTTACTGGCTGGCAGCGTCTGCAGCCTTCGCCTTCTTGGCGGCCTTCTTGTGATGCGCAGCCTTCTTGCCGTGGTGATGCTCTTCCTGCGCCGCCGGCTGAGCCGCTTCGGCCGCTTGTTGCTGTTGCAGCGCTTGTGCACGCTGCTCGATCTCGGCGATCTTGGCCGGATCGGTGATGGTTTGAATCTGCGTGCTCTCTTGCGCGTACGCTGCGCCAGTCAGCGCCGACATCGCTACCAGGATAGCCAGGGACGTCTTCTTCATTGCTTTACCTCCGCTAAGTGGTGATGAACCCGAGTGTTGCCGTTTTGTCTGGCGACCGCCGTCGAGTGCGTGTCGAGTGTAACAAAAGTGACGGATCAATGTGCACCGGATCGTCGCACGACGCAAGGCCTCGTTGAAGTCGCGCAACACTTCGCGCACTTCGTCACGCGTCTGCCATCCGCGGTGGCACCGTGATTTTCGCGCCGGTTTTCCCGGTGTCGTCAGAACCAGCCGAGCCAGCGATACACGTGGAATTGCGCGATTCCCACCAGCTCGTGCAGCGCCTGGTTGGCGTTGACCACATTGCGCCAGCGCGGCAGCCAGCCCGTCTGCGCACGGCGGAGATTCGCATAAACGGGCTGCGGATCGATGCCGAAACGGCGGAAATCGAGCAGGGCGCGGCGCATCTGATACGACGACGTGACGAGAATGCGCGCGTCGTCATACTGTGAGCGTAGTATAGACGCAGTGAATTTCGCGTTTTCGTAGGTCGTGCGGCTGTTCGGTTCGAGCACGAGGTCGGCGGGCGCCACGCCCTGCGCGACGAGCTGGCGTCCGTAGACGGCCGCCTCCGTGTCGCCGTGATGTTGCGGGTCGCCGCCGGACATCACGACGGTGCAGCGCTCGGCCTGCTGCCGGCATGTGCGATAGAGCGTCGCAACCTTGCGGATGCGCGCGACGCCGTCGGGCGGCGGCTGCAATCCGGTGTCGGTGCGGCGCGTGCCGGCGCCGATGAGGATCAGCGTGGTGCGCCCATGCATGTCGGGGCGCTCGACCGGCGTGACGCCGGCCTCGGTCCACGCGATCAGCGGCGCCGCGAGCCAGCCCGTCGCGAGCAGCCAGAACAGCGCGGCGGCGGTGATCGAAATGGTTCGACGCTGCTTGCGGCAGAGCATGAAACCGATGAAGAGAAGTACAAATGAATCGAACAGAATCAATTTGATTGGGGTATGGTGTCTTTTTATGGACGGCTGACGATACGGCCCTGACGCGACGCCGAACAACGTTGGCCTCCAGAATCGGTGGCGGTTTCGGCGGGCGGAGACCCCGCCCGGTGCGCCGCTTCGCATTGTCGCTGCACTTTAAGAAAGAATCGAGATGGCCACGTATTCCAACGAAGCGGTGCTCGACGCATTGAGACGAGTGCAGTACCGCCAGGTACCGTGGGCACGCCGCCCGGGCGTGTTCGAGTATCTCCGTTCGCTCGGGCTGATGGACACGGTCAGGCAGAAGACCGTTGCCCCCGCACCGGGCTTTCATGCACCGGTCGACATTGCCGTACTGACCGACAGCGGTCGAGCCGAATTCTCGCGCCTCGAGCGCGCCGAGAAATTACTTTCCTGGACTGATCGCCGCATGGACGACTACGCATTGAGCGAAGCGGGCGCCGTGGCGATTCTCGAAAGCCGCCTGTAGCGGGCTTCATCCCGGCCCGTGCGTCGCCGCGCAGGCCGGCGATGCAAAAAAAAGCCCGTATCGCGAGGATACGGGCGTACCGGATACTTTTGCTGCTGCCACGCTGTGCTCATGGCAACGATGTGACTCGCCGCATGCGGCGCAGTTCCCGGATCCGGGCATTTTCTTTGGCGAAATCTCGAAATCGGCAGGACTACGGATGACGCGACATGCCGGGCGGCTGTGAGCCGATCCGCGCCCGAGCGTTGCTGGCGATATCGCCGCGCAGGTCGCCGCGCGGCACGGTTTGCCGGCTCGACGAGTTGGCGGCCGGCGGCTGGCGGAGGCTGTTGCGGTGGTCCTGCTGGCGATGGGGCGGCTTCGCGCGATCGTCGGCATGGGCAGGAGCGGCCAGCGCCACGGAAACGACAATGCCGCATGCAACGAGCAGTGACATTGTTTTCATGGCGGGGCTCCCTCTCAAGCCGTCCGTGCGGCCTGTTGATATGACGCTAAGGTAAGCGTGGGAGTGCAGGCTTGCTGTAAATATTGGTAAATAGATGTTTCGCGGCACGACAACGGTAATCGACGGCAAAGCGTACGACGCAACGAAGTCGCGTCGCAGAAAGACACCGGGCGGCCGAAGCCGCACGATCGAGCATTCGTTACGCCATCTTGACGGGCGCGCGCCAGGATTCCGGATTGGTCCAGAAGGCGCCGCGCAGCCGGTCGCGGCTCGGCGGGGCGGGCGGCTTCGCCGCGCTTGCGCCGATGCGTCCGCGCAGCGAGATTTGCCGGCCGCTCGTGCCGAGTCGTTTCACGATTTCGGCGAGCGTACCGTCCGCCTGCCATTCGTCGAAGCGGCGGCGGCAGGTCGGCGGGGACGGGTAGCGGCCCGGCAGTTTCGACCAGCCTTCACCCGTCGACAGCACCCACAGCACGGCGTTGACCACCGACCGGGCTTCCACGCGGGGACGGCCGCGCCGCTCGCTCCGCGCGGGCTCCGAGCAAAACAGACCCTCGACCAGCGCCCACTCGTTATCTCTCAAATCGTCGAACAGCATCATGTCCTCACCTCAGCGAAGCTAACTCCGGTGCGCTGCCCTGCGCCGCGCACTCTTCAAGCACTCGAGCGTCGAGTGCCGGGTGGGGGCGTCCGGTTGGCCGGCAGCGGCGTTTCTGCTCTTCCGTCCGACGAACCTGCACCCTGTGCGCAAGGTAATGCACGAAGCGTGCCATGTCGGAGGTGAATCCCTCGAGAGCCGCTTGGCAGCGAGCTAACGGCTAAGTCAGCTAGGGGCGTATAAGACGCCAAAATAACCCGTCAGCAAATCGGGACAATCACCAATCTTGTGCAATTCGCCCATGTCACGTGCGTTTGCGAATCTATTGCACCGCAGCGAAACATGGACGGCGGGGGCCAGATTCGCTCACCGCGGACGGCTTCGCACATTAGAATCACGCATCGATATCGGCGATTGATGAGGTCGGGACATGAACGTTACGCTGCGCCAGCTTCGCGTGTTCATCGAGGTCGCGCGGCTCAAGAGCTTCAGTCGGGCGGGTGACGAGATCGGGCTCACGCAGTCCGCGGTCAGCCGTTGCGTGCGTGAGCTCGAGGCCGAACTCGGGTTGAAGCTGATCGACCGGACGACGCGCGACGTGCAACTGACCGACGTCGGCGGAAACCTGATCGCGAGCGTGTCGCGCCTGCTCGACGATCTCGACGACACGCTGCGCGAGATTCGCGAGATCGGCGAGCAGCGTCGCGGGCGCGTGATCGTCGCGGCAAGCCCGACGATCGCCTGCAGGCTGATGCCGCGCGTGGTGGCGTCGTGCGAGCGCCAGTTCCCGTTCGTGACGCTCGGCCTGCGCGACGACGTGCAGAGCGACGTGCTGCGCAAGGTGAAGTCGAGCGAAGTCGACTTCGGCGTCGTGATCGGGCCGCTGACGGTCGCCGATATCGTCTGCGAGCCGCTGATGACCGATTCGTTCTGCCTCGTCGCGCGCGCCGACCATCCGCTTGCGGCGCGGGCCGAGGTGCCGTGGACGGCGCTCGACGGCGAGCGCCTCGTGCTGCTCGATCATGCGTCGGGCAGCCGGCCGCTGATCGACGCGGCGCTGGCCACGCATCGCGTCAACGCGACGGTCATGCAGGAACTCGGGCATTCGGCGACCGTGTTCGGGCTGGTCGAGGCCGGTGTCGGCGTGAGCGTGCAGCCGTGGCTGTCGTTGCCGCTGCCTGCCGGCTCGACGCTGGTCGCGCGGCCGCTCACGCCGCGCACCGAACGCACCGTCGAGCTGGTGCGCCGCCGCGACCGGTCGTTGTCGCCCGCCGCGCAGGCGATCTGGGAGCTCGTGCGGCAGATGCCGGCAAGGGCCGAGGATCTCGACTGACGTGCGCCGCCGTGCGCCGGTCCGGCTTGCCGGCCGGTACACTACGCGGATCGTGTTCCTCCGCGGTGTTCTCGATGACGCATTCCGCAGGTTTTTTCCCGCCGCACGATGAGCCGGCGGCGCGCACCGCGGTGCATGCGCTGCGGCCGTCGCTGATCCGCGAGGTCGCGAACGCCGGCTTCGGCGTGCCGGACATGCTGCCGTTCTGGTTCGGCGAATCCGATCGCGTGACGCCGGACTTCATCCGCGACGCCGCGGCGGCGGCGCTGCGCGACGGCGCGACCTTCTACACGCACAATCTCGGCACGGCGCCGCTGCGCGACGCGATCGCGGCCTACGTCAGCGCGCGTCACGGTGTGACGGCGGCCGACACGGTCGCCGTGACGAGTTCGGGCGTGAGTGCGCTGATGCTGGCCGCCCAGATGCTGGTCGGGCCGGGCGAGCGTGTCGTCGCCGTCACGCCGCTGTGGCCGAATCTCGTCGAGATTCCGAAGATCCTGGGCGCGCAGGTCGAGTGCGTGCCGCTCGGCTACGGCGACGCGGGCTGGCAGCTCGACGTCGGCCGGCTGCTCGCGGCGCTGACGCCCGATACGCGGATGCTGCTGATCAACTCGCCGAACAACCCGACCGGCTGGACGATGTCGCGCGACGATCAACTGGCCGTGCTCGCCCATTGCCGTCGTCACGGCATCTGGCTGGTCGCCGACGAGGTGTACGAGCGGCTTGCCTTCGACGAGGGCGGCGCGCCGTCGTTTCTCGACATCGCGTCTCGCGACGAGCGCGTCGTGGTCGTGAATTCGTTCTCGAAGGCATGGGCGATGACGGGCTGGCGGCTCGGATGGCTGATTGCGCCGGCCTCGGTGATGGGCGACCTGTCGAAGCTCGTCGAATACAACACGTCGTGCGCGCCGGGCTTCGTGCAGGCCGCGGCCGAGGTCGCGTTGCGCGACGGCGAGCCGTTCGTGCGGTCGTTCGTCACGGCGCTGCGCGACGCGCGCGATCACCTGGTCGCCGCGCTGCGGACGCTGCCGGACGTCGAGGTGCCGCCTCCGCCGGGCGCGATGTACCTGTTCCTGCGGTTGCCGGGGGCGGCCGACAGCCTGGCGTTCTGCAAGACGCTGGTGCGCGACGCGGGGCTCGGCCTGGCGCCCGGGCGTGCGTTCGGCCCGGAGGGAGAGGGGTTCGTGCGCTGGTGTTATGCGTGCGATCCGGCGCGGCTCGACGCGGGCGTCGAGCGGCTGCGCCGGTTCCTCGCGCATGGCGCGGGCGCCCGGTGAAGCGGGGACGGAGCGGGCGCGCCGCCCGCGCGGCGGCCTGTTCCGCTCATCTTTACGCACCGGGCAATTTTGCGTAATATGGCGCTCAGTCACGCGGTTCCGTCGTTGAGCCGTGCTGTTCCGTCCGGTTTGGGCCTGGCCTGAAGTTGGTTCGCCGCCCCCGGTTCGTGCTCCCATCAATATGACCGATCAGAATCGGGCGAGCGCGTCTTCCGTTCCTTTCGTCTGTTTGTTGATCCGGTTCGTTTGACCACAGGGTCTGGCCTAGCTGCATGAATACCCAAGAGGCGAAGATCGTCCTCGAGACTGCTTTGATCTGTGCGCAGGAACCGCTGAAGCTTGGCGATTTGCGCAAGCTCTTTGCCGACGGCGTGTCGGCTGACACGGTCCGCACGTTGCTCGAAGACCTGAAACAGGATTGGTCCGGTCGCGGTGTCGAACTGGTGGCGCTGGCGACCGGGTGGCGCTTTCAGAGCAAGCCGGCGATGCGTCATTATCTGGATCGCCTGCATCCCGAGAAGCCGCCGAAATATTCGCGCGCGGTGCTCGAAACGCTCGCGATCATCGCGTACCGGCAGCCCGTCACGCGCGGCGACATCGAAGAGATTCGCGGCGTCACGGTCAATACGCAAGTGGTCAAGCAACTCGAGGACCGCGGCTGGATCGAGGTGATCGGTCATCGCGACGTGCCGGGGCGTCCGGCGCTGTATGCGACGACCAAGCAGTTCCTCGACGATCTCGGCCTGAAGGCGCTCGACGACCTGCCCGCGCTCGAAGAGCCGGCCGCGAACATCGAGGCGGCGCTGCTCGCGCAGCAGGCGATGGATTTCGACGGTGACATGCCGGCGGCCGACGCGCCGCAGGCGCTGGCGGATGAAGCAGTCGCCGGCGAGTCGACCGACGGGGCCGGCGATGCCGCGGCCGACGTCGCGTCGACGCAGGAAATTCCGGGTCGCGATACGCTCGATGCTGATCGCGGGCAAACGGAACAGATTGAACAGACGGAACAGGTTGGCGCCGAAGCAGTGCCGACCGATGTGCAGCCCGAGCCGCAGCGTGCGGATTGGAGCGAGGAAGATCGCAAGCCGGCCGCCGAAGCGGCTGCCGGAGACGGAGCGGAAGCGGCCGGCGACATGCCCGGCGAGGCTGATCAGGCCGACGCATCCCGCCCCCGTCCTGCGGACGACGAGACGCTGGACGACACGTCCGACAGTCTCGCGGATGCCGTGCGAAGCGCCAGTGCGCCCATCGGCGCCGACGCACTGCCGGACGACGAAGCAGAACCCGAACAGCGTCGCGCCTGATCGCGGCCAACTTCTTGCCGCGCCCGCGCCGGGCGCGAGACCTGACATTTTGAGGTTGTTTTGACAGATATCCACGATATTGAATCGTCCGCGCCTGCCGTGCAGGCAGCGCGTGCCGACGATGCGCCGGAGCAGGATGCTTCGGCCGCGGGTGGCGACGAGCGTCCCCGCCGCGGTCTGCGGCGCGGCCCGCGCAGCCTGATCGCGCGGCGTCGCGCGGCGGCCAAGTCGAAGGGCGCCGAAGGCGAGCAGCCGGGTGCCGAGGGCGCGGATGCGCAGCCGGCCGACGCCGTCGACGCGCAGCCGGCGCGTGCGCCGCGCAAGGAAGGCGCGGCCAAGGGCGGTCGCAAGCCGGCCGCCAAGCGCGAAGGCGCACCCAAGGGTGGCCAGGGCGGCCAGGGCCGTCGCGGTGCGGCGAAGGCTGAAGGCGGCCCGGCGAAGGCGGCGGAAGGCGATGCGTCCCAGGACGAACTGTTCGCATACGTGACGTCGCCCGCCTTCGACGCGGACAACTCCGCGGGCGGCAGCGGCGTGCGTGCGCCGATGCTGCGCCGCGGCCGCAGCCAGCCGGCGAACAAGCGCGTGCTGTCGCCGGACGACGACGCGCCGAAGCTCCACAAGGTGCTGGCGGAAGCCGGCATGGGTTCGCGCCGCGAAATGGAAGAGCTGATCGTCGCCGGCCGCGTGTCGGTGAACGGCGAGCCCGCGCACATCGGCCAGCGGATCATGCCGACCGACCAGGTGCGGATCAACGGCAAGCCGGTCAAGCGCAAGCTGCCGAACAAGCCGCCGCGCGTGCTGCTGTATCACAAGCCGACCGGCGAGATCGTCAGCCACGCGGATCCGGAAGGCCGTCCGTCGGTGTTCGACCGTCTGCCGCCGATGAAGACGGCGAAATGGCTCGCGGTGGGCCGCCTCGACTTCAATACCGAAGGTCTGCTGATGCTGACGACCTCCGGTGATCTCGCGAACCGCTTCATGCATCCGCGTTACAGCGTCGAGCGCGAGTACGCGGTACGCGTCGTCGGCGAGCTGGCCGAAGGGATGCGGCAGAAGCTGCTGCACGGCGTCGAACTCGACGACGGTCCGGCGAATTTCCTGCGCATCCGCGATGGCGGCGGCGAAGGCACGAACCACTGGTATCACGTCGCGCTGGCCGAAGGCCGCAACCGTGAAGTGCGCCGGATGTTCGAGGCGGTCGGCCTGATGGTGAGCCGGCTGATCCGGACGCGTCACGGCCCGATTCCGCTGCCGCGCGGCCTGAAGCGCGGCCGTTGGGAAGAGCTCGACGACGCGCAGGTGCGCAAGCTGATGGCGACCGTCGGCCTGAAGGCGCCGTCCGAGGAGAAGGGCAAGCGCGGCGGTGCCGGTCCGGCCGAGCGTCGCCAGCCCGACCCGATGGAGACGTCGATGGGCTTCATCAGTCGCGAGCCGGTGCTGACGACGCATGGGCAACTCGACCAGCCGCGTCGCGGCGGTGGCCGACGCGGCGGCCCGGGTCTGCCGGGCCTGAGCGGCTACGGCAGCCTGCCGGTTGCGCCGTCGGGTTATGGCAACCGCGCGGGCGGCGGCCGTGATGGCAACCGCGCGGGCGGCGGCCGCGACGGCAATCGCACCGGCGGTGGTCGCGATGTCGACGGCAATCGCGCGTCGTATGGCGCGGGCCCGAAGCGCGATGGTGCCGGCCCGAAGCGCGGCGGCAGCAAGGGTGGCGGCAATCGCAATCCGAACGGCAATCGTGCGGACGGCGCCGGCAACGGCGGCGGCGCGCGCGGTGGCCAGCGTCCGCAGCGCAGCCGCACGCGCGGCCGCTAAGCGTCTATTGGCGCACGGCGGCGTAGAGCCGCCGGCGTGCCGGCTCGATCGGCGTCCGGCCGATTTTTCCGGCACGACGCATCGCGTCGATGGTTTTCGGCTGTATCCATGCCGCGTGCCGCGGCAATGCCGATCATCGGCGCGGCGGGATGCGCCGGTCGACCGGACAAGCCCGATTTCGCATTTTCGGTCCGTAAAGGCAGCCGACGCGCTGCTTTTACCGGCTGGCTTGGCGTTTGCGCCAAAAATCGCTATAATCGCGGAGTCGCTGGGCGTACGGATTCAATGTGCGGCTCAGGTGCGACCACCAGTAAGAAGATGGGCGTTCCGCCCATTTTTTTTTGCTGAAACGGTTAGGCATCTCGGGTAGCGCTTCCTGCGCCGGCTAAGGCGCGCGCCCGCGGGTGAATCGCGAGCGGCGGGCGCGAACACCTGAGAGGACACTGTGCAACTGACGGAACTGATAGAAACCACGGTCACCGGGCTCGGCTACGAGCTGGTGGAACTCGAGCGCACCGGGCGCGGCATGCTTTGCATCTATATCGATCAGCCTGCCGGCATCTCGCTCGAAGATTGCGAAAAGGTTACGCGTCAGCTCCAGCACGTCTTGACGGTCGAAAATATCGATTACGAACGGCTCGAAGTCTCGTCCCCGGGGCTCGACCGCCCGTTGAAGAAGCTGGCCGACTTCGAGCGCTTCGCCGGCAGCGAAGTTTCCGTGACCTTGAAAAAGCCGCTGGACGGGCGCAAGACGTACCGGGGCATTCTGCACGCGCCGACTGGCGAAACGATCGGTTTGGAATTTGAGGGGAAGAAGGGCGAGGCAGCCATGCTGGATTTCACGCTGGCCGATATCGATAAAGCCCGCCTGATTCCGCAAGTTGACTTTAGGAGCCGCAAATAATGAGTCGCGAAGTGTTGATGCTGGTGGATGCGCTGGCGCGCGAGAAAAACGTCGACAAGGATGTGGTGCTGGGCGCCCTCGAGGCTGCGCTCGCGTCCGCTTCCAAGAAGCTGTTCGACGAAGGCGCCGAAATCCGCGTCCATATCGATCGCGAAAGCGGCGAGCACGAAACCTTCCGTCGCTGGCTCGTCGTGCCCGACGAGGCAGGCTTGCAGGAGCCGGATCGCGAGATCCTGCTGTTCGAAGCACGTGAGCAGAAGCCCGACGTCGAAGTCGGCGAGTATGTCGAGGAACCCGTTCCGTCGATCGAATTCGGTCGGATCGGCGCGCAGGCCGCGAAGCAGGTGATCCTGCAGAAGGTGCGCGACGCGGAGCGCGAGCAGATCCTGAACGACTACCTCGAGCGTGGCGAAAAGATCATGACGGGTACGGTGAAGCGCCTCGACAAGGGCAACTTCATCGTCGAATCGGGCCGCGTCGAGGCGCTGCTGCGCCGCGATCAGCTGATCCCGAAGGAAAACCTGCGCGTGGGCGACCGCGTGCGGGCATACATCGCGAAGGTCGACCGCACCGCGCGCGGCCCGCAGATCGAGCTGTCGCGCACGGCGCCCGAATTCCTGATGAAGCTGTTCGAGATGGAAGTGCCGGAAATCGAGCAGGGTCTGCTCGAGATCAAGGCGGCCGCCCGCGACCCGGGCGTGCGCGCGAAGATCGGCGTGATCGCGTACGACAAGCGGATCGATCCAATCGGCACCTGCGTCGGCATTCGCGGTTCGCGCGTGCAGGCCGTGCGCAACGAGCTCGGTGGCGAAAACATCGACATCGTGCTATGGTCGGAAGATCCCGCCCAGTTCGTGATCGGCGCGCTCGCGCCGGCAGCCGTCCAGTCGATCGTCGTCGATGAAGAAAAGCATTCGATGGACGTCGTCGTCGACGAGAACGAACTGGCTGTCGCGATCGGCCGCAGCGGTCAGAACGTGCGCCTTGCCGGCGAACTGACCGGCTGGCAGATCAACATCATGACGCCGGACGAATCCGCGCTGAAGCAGGGCGAAGAGCGCGACCGGCTGCGTGCGCTGTTCATGGCGCGTCTCGACGTCGACGAAGAAGTTGCCGACATCCTGATCGACGAAGGCTTCACGAGCCTCGAGGAAATCGCGTACGTGCCGCTCAACGAAATGCTCGAAATCGAGGCGTTCGACGAGGACACCGTGCACGAACTGCGCAACCGCGCACGCGACGCGCTGTTGACGATGGCCATCGCGAACGAAGAAAAGGTCGAGAACGCAGCGCTGGATCTCAAGAGCCTCGACGGCATCACGCCGGAGCTGCTCGCGAAGCTGGCCGAACACGGCGTGCAGACGCGCGACGATCTCGCCGAACTGGCTGTAGATGAACTGGTCGACATGACCGGAATGGAAGAGGATGCCGCTAAGGCGTTGATCATGAAAGCACGTGAACATTGGTTCCAGTGAGAAATGACCATGGCGCACTGATTTGATGGCGGCCGTATGGCCTGACCCAATGCTAACCGCAAGGAATCGGTTCTTGCACTAAGAGGAATGAATGGCGAGTAACAACGTAGCCCAATTTGCCGCGGAACTGAAAATGCCTGCTGGTGTGCTGCTCGAACAGCTGCAGGCAGCGGGCGTCCAGAAAGCGAGTGAAGACGATGCGCTGTCCGAAGCGGACAAGGCGCGTCTGCTCGATCATTTGCGCAAGTCGCACGGCGCAACCGACGGCGACAAGCGCAAGATCACGCTGACCCGCAAGCATACGTCGGAGATCAAGCAATCTGACGCGACGGGCAAGGCTCGCACCATTCAGGTCGAGGTCCGCAAGAAGCGTACGTTCGTCAAGCGCGACGACGTGGCCGACGGCGCGGAACAGGGTCAGGCGCAGGTCGCCGAAGCGGACGACGATGCAGAACTGAAGCGTCGCGAGGAAGAGGCGCGCCGCGAGGCCGAGCTGCTCGAGAAGCAGGCGCAGGAGCTGCGCGAGCGTCAGGAGCGCCTCGAGCGCGAGGAAGCCGAACGTCGCGCCCGCGAGGAAGCGGCCGAGGCCGAGCGCCGTCGCGCCGAGGAAGAAGCGGCGACGAAGCGTGCCGCGGCGGAAGCCGCCGCAGCCCAGCAGCAGGCGGCAGCGCAGCAGGCTGCTGCTGCCGAGCAGGAAGCGACGCCGACGCAGTCCGCGCAGGACGAAGCACGCGCAGCCGCCGAACGCGCGGCGCAGCGCGAAGCGGCGAAGAAGGCCGAGGACGCTGCCCGCGAGGCAGCCGACAAGGCGCGCGCCGAGCAGGAAGAGATCAGCAAGCGTCGCGCGGCGGCAGAAGCCGAAGCACGCGCGATCCGCGAAATGATGAACACGCCGCGCAAGGCCGTGGTCAAGGCAGTCGAGCCGCCGAAGCCGGTCGAGCCGCCGAAGCCGGCTGAAGCGAAGGGCACGCTGCACAAGCCGGCGAAGCCGGAAGGCGCACAGGCGCGTCCGGCCGTGAAAAAGCCGGCGGGTGCGGCGGCTCCGGCCACCACGCAGGCGCCGGCAGGCGCGGGCGACCGCAACAAGAAGCCGGGCGCAGGCAAGGGCGGCTGGCAGGATGACGCATCGAAGCGTCGCGGCATCAAGACGCGCGGCGACTCGAGCGGCGGCGTCGACCGCGGCTGGCGCGGCGGCCCGAAGGGTCGCGGCCGTCACCAGGACAGCTCGACGTTCCAGGCGCCGACCGAACCGATCGTTCGCGAAGTGCACGTGCCGGAAACCGTGTCGGTTGCCGATCTCGCGCACAAGATGTCGATCAAGGCCTCCGAAGTCATCAAGGTGATGATGAAGATGGGCCAGATGGTCACGATCAACCAGGTGCTGGACCAGGAAACGGCGATGATCATCGTCGAGGAACTGGGCCACCGCGCGGTTGCCGCGAAGCTGGACGATCCGGAAGCGCTGCTCGTCGAAGGCGAAACCGGTACCGATGCGGAGCAACTGCCGCGTCCGCCGGTCGTCACGGTGATGGGTCACGTCGACCACGGCAAGACCTCGCTGCTCGACCACATCCGCCGCGCGAAGGTTGCAGCGGGCGAAGCGGGCGGCATTACGCAGCACATCGGCGCGTACCACGTCGAAACGCCGCGTGGCGTCATCACGTTCCTCGATACGCCGGGTCACGAAGCGTTCACGGCAATGCGTGCACGCGGCGCGAAGGCGACCGACATCGTGGTGCTGGTGGTGGCAGCCGACGACGGTGTGATGCCGCAGACGAAGGAAGCCATCGCCCACGCGAAGGCGGGCGGCGTGCCGATCGTCGTCGCGATCAACAAGATCGACAAGCCGGATGCGAACCTCGATCGCGTCAAGCAGGAGCTGGTCGCGGAAGGCGTCGTGCCGGAAGAATACGGTGGCGATTCGCCGTTCGTGCCGGTGTCGGCGAAGACGGGCGCGGGGATCGACGATCTGCTCGAGAACGTGCTGCTGCAGGCCGAAGTGCTGGAACTGAAGGCACCGGTCGAAGCGCCGGCCAAGGGCATCGTGATCGAAGCGAAGCTCGACAAGGGTAAAGGCCCGGTCGCGACGATCCTCGTGCAGTCCGGTACGCTGAACCGCGGCGACATCGTGCTGGCGGGTACGGCCTACGGCCGCGTCCGTGCGATGCTCGACGAGAACGGCAAGCCGACGAAGGAAGCCGGCCCGTCGATCCCGGTCGAAATCCAGGGTCTGTCGGAAGTGCCGGGTGCGGGCGAGGAAGTGATCGTGCTGCCGGACGAGCGCAAGGCACGTGAAATCGCGCTGTTCCGTCAGGGCAAGTTCCGCGACGTGAAGCTCGCGAAGCAGCAGGCCGCGAAGCTGGAAAGCATGCTCGAGCAGATGGGCGAAGGCGAGGTGCAGAACCTGCCGCTCATCATCAAGGCAGACGTGCAGGGTTCGCAGGAAGCGCTCGTGCAGTCGCTGCTCAAGCTGTCGACCGACGAAGTGCGCGTGCAGATCGTGCACAGCGCGGTGGGCGGCATCAGCGAAAACGACGTCAACCTGGCGACGGCATCGAAGGCGGTCATCATCGGCTTCAACACGCGTGCGGATGCTCAGGCACGCAAGCTGGCCGAGGCGAACGGCATCGATATCCGCTACTACAACATCATCTACGACGCAGTGGATGAGGTGAAGGCGGCGATGTCGGGCATGCTGGCGCCGGAGAAGCGCGAAGTCATCACCGGCATGGTCGAGGTGCGCCAGGTCTTCAAGGTACCGAAGATCGGCACGGTCGCCGGCTGTATGGTCACGGACGGTATCGTCAAGCGCTCGTCGTCGGTGCGCGTGCTGCGCAACAACGTCGTGATCTTCACGGGCGAACTCGAATCGCTGAAGCGCTTCAAGGACGACGTGAAGGAAGTGAAGCAAGGCTTCGAGTGCGGTATGTCGGTGAAGAACTTCAACGACATCGTCGAAGGCGACCAGTTCGAAGTCTTCGAAGTGACCGAAGTCGCGCGTACGCTGTAATCGTCGCGCATCGGCTCATGGGCGGGGCAGGCTTGGGCCTGTCCCGCCCATTTTCATGGTGGCGTGCCGAAAACGGCCGCCGCTTCATCCTGATAAACGGATCACGGATCGATCATGTCCAGGAAACGTACTTCCCCCAATCGCAACGTTCAGATCGCCGACCAGATTCAGCGCGATCTGTCCGAACTCATCATGCGCGAGGTCAAAGATCCGCGCGTCGGCATCGTGACCATCCAGAGCGTGGAACTCACGCCGGACTATGCGCACGCGAAGGTCTATTTCACGGCGCTCACCGGCGATCCGGACAAGACGCAGGAGGCGCTGAACCATGCGTCGGGTCACCTGCACAACCTGCTGTTCAAGCGCCTGCACATTCATACGGTGCCGACGCTGCATTTCCATTACGACCAGACGATCGAGAAGGCCGTCGAAATGTCGCGCCTGATCAAGGAAGCGAACTCGACCCGCGCGAAGGACGACGACGAGGCCGACGCGCCGGCCAAGGACGACTGAGCTCGACGGGCCTATGACGAATGCAGCACCCCAACGTCCGCGCGTGCCCCGGCGCGTGCTGGACGGCGTTCTTCTGCTGGACAAGCCGGTCGGCCTGTCCAGCAACGATGCGCTGATTCGCGCGAAGCGCCTGCTTCTCGCGAAGAAGGCCGGCCACACCGGCACGCTCGATCCGCTGGCTTCGGGCCTGCTGCCGTTGTGTTTCGGCGAAGCGACCAAGTTTTCGCAGGATCTGCTCGACGCCGACAAGACCTATGAAGCGACGATGCGTCTCGGCCAGCGCACGGCCACCGGCGACGCGGAAGGCGACGTGATCGACACGCGGCCGGTCGAATGCGATCGGGCGGCGGTGGAAGCCGCGCTCGTACGCTTCACCGGCGACATCGTGCAGGTCCCGCCGATGTATTCGGCGCTTAAGCGCGACGGCAAGCCGCTGTATGAATATGCGCGCGCCGGCCAGACCGTCGAGCGGGAAGGCCGCAACGTGACGATCCACTTGCTCGAACTACTCGCGTGCGAGCTGCCCGACGTGACGTTTCGCGTGACCTGCAGCAAGGGCACGTATGTGCGCACGCTGGCCGAGGATATCGGCGAGACGCTGGGTTGCGGCGCGCATTTGACGATGCTGCGTCGCACGGGCGTCGGTGCGCTGACGCTCGACCATGCGGTGACGCTCGACGCGCTGTCGGACGCGCCCGAATCGGCGCGCGATGCATGGCTGCAGCCGGTTGACGCGCTGCTGTCGACGTTTCCGCTGGTGCGTCTCGACGAAGCTAGCGCGAAGCGGTTTCTGCACGGGCAGCGGCTGCCGCTGTCGGCGCTCGAGCCGATCGACGCGGCCGAGGGCGAGCGCGTGCGCGTGTACGACGCAACGCGGTTACTCGGCGTGGCGCGTAGGGCGAATGGCGTGCTCGCGCCGGAGCGGCTGGTCGTGACGGCTGAGTGATGCGAGGCGCGCAAGCGCCATCGCCGGCACAAAAAACCCGGTCGATTTCGACCGGGTTTTTTGTTGGATGCGTTGCGTTGAACGTGGTGCTCAGTGCGCGGCCGACGCCGCCGCACCTGCATCGCCGCCGCCCGCGCGTTCGGGCTTCGTGATCCAGATCAGTCCGATCAGCAGCACGAAGATCGCCGCCGAAATGTAGAACAGATCGTTCACGCCCAGCTGCGCAGCCTGCTGCGTGGCCATGTTGTTGATCAGGCCGTGTGCCTGCTGCTGCGTGAGCCCGAGATTGCCCATCTGAGTGACGGCCTGATTGAACGTCGGGTTGTACGGATTCGTCTGCTCGACCAGCTGCGCGTGGTGGAAGTTGTTGCGGTGGTCCCATGCGGTCTGGAAGATCGACGTGCCGATGCCGCCGCACATGATCCGCACGAAGTTCGACAGGCCGGACGCCGCCGGAATGCGGTGGCCGGGCAGACCCGACAGCGTGATCGACACCAGCGGGATGAAGAAGCCCGCCATCGCGATGCCCTGCACGAGCGTCGGCAGCGTCAGCGACCATTCGTCGACGCCGGTCGTGTAGCGCGAACGCATCCAGAAGCACAGCGCGAACGTGAGGAACGCGGCGGTCGCGATGTAGCGCGGATCGGTGCGCGGCAGGAACTTGCCGGTCAGCGGCGACAGCAGGATCGCGAACAACCCCACGGGCGCCATCACGAGCCCCGCATCGGTGGCCGTATAGCCGATCTGGGTCTGCAGCCACAGCGGCAGCAGCACGAGATTGCCGAAGTAGAGCCCGTAGCCGACCGCGAGCGCGATCGTGCCGCCCGTGAAGTTGCGCATGCGGAACAGCGACAGGTCGACGACCGGATGTTCCGCGGTCAGCTCCCAGATCACGAAGAACGCGAACGAGATGACCGCGATCAACGCGAGCGCGACGATCGTGGTCGACGCGAACCAGTCGAGATCCTTGCCCTTGTCGAGCATGATCTGCAGCGAGCCGACCCACAGCACGAGCAGCGCGAGGCCGACGCCGTCGATCGGCGCGCGGCGCACCGTCGATTCGCGCGTACGGTAGATCGACCACGTGGCAAGCGCGGCGGCGATGCCGACGGGAATGTTCACGTAGAAGATCCACGGCCACGAATAATTGTCCGAGATCCAGCCGCCGAGGATCGGCCCCGCGACCGGCGCGATCAGCGTCGTCATCGACCACAGGGCGAGCGCCATCGGCGCCTTCGCGCGTGGATAGCTCGACAGCAGCAGCGATTGCGACAGCGGAATCATCGGGCCCGCGACGGCACCCTGGAGCACGCGCGACGCGAGCAGGAATGGCAGGCTCGGCGCCAGCCCGCACATCCACGACGAGATGACGAACAGGATGATCGACGCGAGGAACAGGCGAACTTGCCCGAAACGGTCGGTCAGCCAGCCGGTCAGCGGCACCGAGATTGCGTTGGCGACCGCGAACGACGTGATGACCCACGTGCCCTGGTCGGACGACACGCCGAGGTCGCCCGAGATGGTCGGGATCGCGACGTTCGCGATGGACGTGTCGAGCACGTTCATGAACACCGCGAGCGACACCGCGATCGTGCCGAGCACGAGTTGCCCGCCCTGCAGGGGCGGGTAGGAGACAGGAGCCTGTGCCATGTCGGTTGTCTTTCCGGAGTCGGAACGGTTACATCATTTTCGCGGCGGCGTTCTGCTTCGCCGCGACCGGCGCCGACGCGTTGCCGCCTGCGTTCTCGGCGATGATGCGCGCGATTTCGGCGTCGGCTTCGTCGCCGTATTTCGCGAACACGTTGGTCTCGTAGACGGTGTTCGGCGCGTTGACGAGCTGGTCGCCGCGTTCGTCCTTGATGTCCACGTCGACCTGCATCGACAGGCCGATGCGCAGCGGATGCTTGTCGAGATCCTTCGGGTCGAGCTCGATACGCACCGGCAGGCGCTGCACGACCTTGATCCAGTTGCCGGTCGCGTTCTGCGCCGGCAGCAACGAGAACGCCGAGCCCGTGCCGGCCGAGAAGCCGACGACCTTGCCGTGGTACGTGACCGACGAACCGTAGATGTCGGCCGTCATCTCGACCGGCTGGCCGATGCGCATGTGCTTCAGCTGGACTTCCTTGAAGTTCGCGTCGACCCACACGGCATTGAGCGGCACCACCGACATCAGCGGGTTGCCGGGCGATACGCGCTGGCCGACCTGCACCGAGCGCTTCGCGACGTAGCCGGTGACCGGCGCCGGCAGCACGTTACGCGCGTTCGCGAGGTATGCGTCGCGCACCTTCGCGGCGGCGGCCATCACGTTCGGGTGCGATGCGATCGTCGTGTTCGCCGTCAATGCGCGATTCGATGCGAGCTGCTGCTGGGCGGCGTCGACCGATGCCTGCGCGGCCTTTACCGCGTCGCGGGCGTGCGAGATTTCTTCCTGCGACACGGCGCCCGTCTGCGCGACGGCCAGACGGCGACGCAGGTCGTCCTGCGCCTTCGACAGGTCGGACTGGCGCAGCGCAACTTGTGCGCGGTACTGGTCGTCGTTGACGAACAGGCCGCGGACCTGGCGCACCGTCTGCGCAAGATTGGCTTCCGCCTGCTGCAGCGCGACCTGCGAATCGGCCGGGTCGAGCACGACGAGCGGGTCGCCGGCCTTGACCGTTTGCGTGTCGTCCGCCTTCACGGCGATCACGGTGCCGGTGACCTGCGGCGTGATCTGCACGACGTTGCCGTTCACGTATGCATCGTCGGTGTCTTCATGGAAGCGGGCGACGAGGAAGTAGTACAGGCCGTATGCGATGGCCGCGATCACGATGACCGCGACGAGCAGCGTCATCATTCGTTTGCGCTTGCCGTTGTTCTGCGGCTGCGCGCTGGCGGCGTTTTGTTGGTCGCTCATGGCGATTTTCTCCGTCCGTTATTTCGAGTGTCTGCGTAGTGGTGGCGCCGGCTCAGTTGGCGGCTTGTTTGGTCGGCGTGGCCGCATCGGGCGCGGCGAGCGGCGTGCCCGTCGCGTCGAACCCGCCGCCGAGCGCCTTGATCAGCGCGAGCTGCATGTCGCGGCGACGCATCTTCAGGTTGGTCACCGTCTGCTCCGATGCGAGGCGGTTGCTGTCCGCCGTCAGCACCTGCAGTTGCGGCGACAGGCCGGCCTTGTAGCGGATGACCGCGAGATCGTACGCGCGGGTCGATGCGTCGAGCGCACGTTGGGCGTCGCCCATCTGGCGATCGACCGCGCGGATCGACGCGACCTGCGTCGCGACGTCGTTCAGCGCGCTGATCAGCGTCTGGTTGTAGTTCGCGACCGACAGGTCAAAGTCGGCGTAGCGGCCCTTGAGCTGGGCGCGCAGCGCGCCGGCATCGAAGATCGGCAGGTGGATCGCCGGGCCGAACTGCGCCTGGCGGCTCGCGAAATTCAGGAATTTGCCCCAGCCGAACGCATCGAAGCCGAAGCCGGCCGCGAGGTTCACGTCGGGGTAGAACTCCGCCTTCGCTTCCTTCACGTCGTGCATCGCGGCTTCGACCTGCCAGCGCGCGGCGACGATGTCGGGGCGGCGGGACACGAGATCGGCCGGCAGGTTGCCGGGCAGCGCGACGTCGCCGCTCGGGTTCATCACGGGCGCCGCGATCTGCAGCCCCCGATCCGGGCCCTTGCCGAGCAGCGCGGCGAGCTGGTAGCGCACCGTCGTGATCTGGCCGTCGAGGTCCGACAGCGAAGCCTGCGTCGTCGCGATGTTGCCGCGGGCCGTCTGGCGTTCGACGTTGGTGTCGAGGCCGGCCGATACGCGGCCGTCGGTGATCTTGCCGACCGTCTCGCGGTTGCCGATCTCGCGCTGCGCGATGTCGCGCAGCGCATAGAGCTGCGCGAGCGAGTTGTAGGTACGCGCGACCGACGACGCGAGCGTGATGCGCGCCTGCTGCATGTCGGCTTCGGCGGCCTTTTCCTGCGACACGGCCGTGTGCAGGCGTTCGCGGTTCTTGCCCCACAGGTCGAGTTCCCACGACGCGCTCGCGAGCGCGTTGTTCTCGCTGTACCACTGGCCGCCGTACGGAGGCGGGAACAGTGCGTTCGACGAATACAGCTCGCGCGTCCACGAATAGCTGGCTTCGGCCTTCGGCATCAGGTTCGAGCGGGACGATTCGATGTACGACGACGCCTTCGCGATGCGGGCCTGCGCCTGCGCGATCGACGGGTTGCCCTGCAGCGCTTCGTCGATCAGCTTCGGCAGTTGCGGATCGCCGAACTGGCTCGCCCAGTCGAGCGCCGGCCACTGGCCGCCCTGGGCCGGCAGGCTCTGGGCGGATTCGAATTGCGACGCGGGGGCGATCTGCTTGTCGCTCTTGATGCCGATGTAATTCGCGCAGCCCGCCAGCGCCAGCGCGGCGACCGCGGCGGCGACGGCGGCGCGGCACGACCCGGCGCGCACGGACAACGGGGAGGTTTTCATCGCGCTAACCCCTGACTCGGAATGAATGATGGACACTGCAAGGATTTCCTTACATTAATCTGTCAAAAGTAATTGTTATGGCAACTATTACGTGACGCTACCGCCGGCCGTCTCGCAATAGTTGCTGAGAATGCGGCGCAGCATGCTCTTCAGGAACCCGACTTCTTCCGGCGTAAACCCGTCCAGCACCTGGTCGAGCACGCTGCGAAAAATGGGCGGCAGCCGTTCGGCCAGCGCACGGCCTTCGTCGGTGAGTTCGAGGCGCACGACGCGTCGGTCCTCGATGCTGCGCACGCGCGACAGCAGGCCGCGTTTCTCGACCCGGTCGAGCAGGCGCGTGACCGCGCTTGCGTCGATCCCGTATTCGCGCGCCAGTTCGGCGGCCGTCGAGCACTTGCCGACCGCGATCATGAACAGCATGCTCGCCTGCGTGCCGGTGATGCCGAGCTCTTCCTGCGTGCGTTGCGTGACGAGGTTGGTCATCACGGATTTCACGCGGGACATCAGATAACCGACGCTGTCGTTCATCTGATACGTGGACAACGGCGAAACGGGCGGTGGGGTAGGAGAATCCGACATAAAACCCTGAAGCTGCAATAGTTGACTAGGCAGCAGTATAGGCACAATTGCTTGCCGCGGCAAATGTTAATCGAACGGCAAAGCGCGTGCTCGGCACGGCGAGAATCCCTTATCTCGATAAGGTTTTTGTCCGGGCGCGGTGCGGCGAAGCGGGTTGGCGCGGCCCGTTTTGCTGCGTTGCAACGCGCGGGTCAGCTGTCGACACGTACACGTGCTATAATTTGAGGCTCTCCAAGCTGCAACGCGCGCGCCCCGTGAAAAACGAGCGCGCGCGTTTGCGCGTTCAAACGATTTCCAGGTTTCTATGACCCGCGCCCTTCGCAATATCGCCATCATCGCCCACGTCGACCACGGCAAGACCACGCTCGTCGACCAGCTGCTCCGCCAGTCCGGCACCTTCCGCGACAACCAGCAGATTGCGGAGCGGGTGATGGACTCGAACGACATCGAAAAAGAGCGCGGGATCACGATTCTCGCGAAGAACTGCGCGGTCGAATACGAAGGCACGCACGTCAACATCGTCGACACCCCGGGGCACGCGGACTTCGGCGGCGAAGTCGAGCGCGTGCTGTCGATGGTCGACTCGGTGCTGCTGCTCGTCGACGCGGTCGAGGGCCCGATGCCGCAGACGCGCTTCGTCACGAAGAAGGCGCTCGCGCTCGGCCTGAAGCCGATCGTCGTCGTCAACAAGATCGACCGTCCGGGCGCGCGGATCGACTGGGTGATCAACCAGACCTTCGACCTGTTCGACAAGCTCGGCGCGACCGAAGAGCAGCTCGACTTTCCGATCGTCTACGCGTCGGGCCTGAACGGCTATGCGTCGCTCGACCCGGCCGCGCGCGAAGGCGACATGCGCCCGCTGTTCGAGGCGATCCTCGAGCACGTGCCGGTTCGCCCGGCCGATCCGGAGGCGCCGCTGCAGCTCCAGATCACGTCGCTCGACTATTCGACGTACGTCGGCCGGATCGGCGTCGGCCGCATCACGCGCGGCCGCATCAAGCCGGGCCAGCCGGTCGTGATGCGCTTCGGCCCGGAAGGCGACGTGCTGAACCGCAAGATCAACCAGGTGCTGTCGTTCAAGGGCCTGGAGCGCGTGCAGGTCGAATCGGCCGAAGCGGGCGACATCGTGCTGATCAACGGGATTGAAGACGTCGGCATCGGCGCGACGATCTGCGCGGTCGACACGCCGGAAGCGCTGCCGATGATCACCGTCGACGAGCCGACGCTGACGATGAACTTCCTCGTCAACTCGTCGCCGCTCGCCGGCCGCGAAGGCAAGTTCGTGACGAGCCGCCAGATCCGCGACCGCCTGATGAAGGAACTGAACCACAACGTCGCGCTGCGCGTGAAGGATACCGGCGACGAAACGGTGTTCGAAGTGTCGGGCCGCGGCGAGCTGCACCTGACGATTCTCGTCGAGAACATGCGCCGCGAAGGCTACGAGCTGGCCGTGTCGCGTCCGCGCGTCGTGATGCAGGAAATCGACGGCGTGCGTCACGAGCCGTACGAGCTGCTGACGGTCGACGTCGAGGACGAGCACCAGGGCGGCGTGATGGAAGAGCTCGGCCGCCGCAAGGGCGAAATGCTCGACATGGCGTCGGACGGCCGCGGCCGTACGCGCCTGGAATACAAGATCTCGGCACGCGGCCTGATCGGCTTCCAGAGCGAATTCCTGACGCTCACGCGCGGCACGGGCCTGATGAGCCACATCTTCGACTCGTACGCACCGGTCAAGGACGGCTCGGTGTTCGAGCGCCGCAACGGCGTGCTGATCTCGCAGGACGACGGCGCGGCCGTGGCCTACGCACTGTGGAAGCTGCAGGATCGCGGCCGCATGTTCGTGAAGCCGGGCGACGCGCTGTATGAGGGCATGATCATCGGCATTCACAGCCGCGACAACGACCTCGTCGTGAACCCGATCAAGGGCAAGCAGCTGACCAACGTGCGCGCGTCGGGTACCGACGAAGCCGTGCGTCTGGTGCCGCCGGTCCAGATGTCGCTGGAATACGCGGTCGAATTCATCGACGACGACGAGCTCGTCGAAGTGACGCCGCAGTCGATCCGCCTGCGCAAGCGCTTCCTGAAGGAGCACGAGCGTCGCCGCGCGAGCCGCGAAGGCGCGGTCGACTAAGCATCGACTGTTCCTGCGCACGACGAAAGAGGCTGCCTTCGGGCAGCCTTTTTTGCATCCGCGCATCGCGCAACCGGAGTACCTGCAAAACACTGTTCCGGCGGGTCGCGGCAATCCGGCAAAACCCCGCCACGCGGTGCTTTCGGGCACATTTCACCGTGAACTCCGGTATCGGTTCTGTGATATGCTGCGCGCACGCAAGTTTTAGGTCCTTCCAAGCAAGACTTGATTCGCAATCCGCTAAACGGTCAGGCCGTGTCGCGGAAGGTTGAGTAACCCGCTATTTCTCGAGAAGCTCGAAGAAAGGTGAGCGTAAAATGTCAGATGTAATGAAGCAGTTTCAGCTGAACTCCTATCTGTTCGGCGGCAATGCTTCGTACGTTGAAGAACTGTACGATGCATACCTCAACAATCCGGCGTCGGTGCCGGAGAACTGGCGAGAGTATTTCGACGCGCTGCAGAACGTGCCCGCGACGGACGGCTCCAACGCCAATGACGTCGCTCACTTCCCGATCGTCGAATCGTTCGCCGAGCGCGCGAAGGCCAATGCCTTCATCCCGCGCGAAAGCACCAGCAATCTGGCAACCGCGCGCAAGCAGGTGCACGTCCAGTCGCTGATCAGCGCCTACCGCTTCCTTGGCTCGCAATGGGCCAACCTCGATCCGCTGAAGCGTCGCGAACGTCCGGCCATTCCGGAACTCGAACCCGCGTTCTACGACTTCTCCGAAGGCGACCTCGACCAGACGTACAGCGCAAGCAATCTGTACTTCGGTTTCGACCAGGCTTCGCTGCGCGACATCGTCAAGGGTCTGCGCGACACGTACTGCGGCACGATCGGCGCCGAGTACATGTACATCAGCGACCCGGAACAGAAGCGCTGGTGGCAGGAGCGCCTGGAATCGACCCGCGCGACGCCGGCCTTCTCGATCGACAAGAAGAAGCACATCCTGAATCGCCTGACGGCCGCCGAAGGCCTCGAGCGCTACCTGCACACCAAGTACGTCGGCCAGAAGCGCTTCTCGCTCGAAGGCGGCGAAAGCTTCATCGCGGCGATGGACGAAGTCGTCCAGCACGCGGGCAAGAGCGGCGTGCAGGAAATCATCATCGGCATGGCTCACCGCGGCCGTCTGAACGTGCTGGTCAACACGCTGGGCAAGATGCCGGCCGACCTGTTCGCCGAATTCGAAGGCAAGCACGTCGACGACCTGCCGGCCGGTGACGTGAAATACCACAAGGGCTTCTCGTCGGACGTGTCGACGGAAGGCGGCCCGGTCCACCTGTCGCTTGCGTTCAACCCGTCGCACCTCGAAATCGTGAACCCGGTGGTCGAAGGTTCCGCGAAGGCGCGGATGGACCGTCGCGGCGACGAAGACGGCCTGCAAGTGCTGCCGGTGCAGATCCACGGCGACGCGGCCTTCGCCGGCCAGGGCGTCGTGATGGAAACGCTGAACCTCGCGCAGACGCGTGGTTACGGCACGCACGGCACGCTGCACATCGTCATCAACAACCAGATCGGCTTCACGACGTCCGACCCGCGCGACGCGCGCTCGACGCTGTACTGTACCGACGTCGTCAAGATGATCGAAGCGCCGGTGCTGCACGTGAACGGCGACGATCCGGAAGCCGTCGTGCTCGCGATCCAGATCGCGATCGACTACCGGATGCAGTTCCACAAGGATGTCGTGATCGACATCGTCTGCTTCCGCAAGCTGGGTCACAACGAGCAGGACACGCCGGCGGTCACGCAGCCGCTGATGTACAAGAAGATCGCGCAGCACCCGGGCACTCGTGCGCTGTACGCCGAGAAGCTCGTGCAGCAGGGCGTGATCACCGCGGAAGACGCCGACAACTACGTGAAGGCGTACCGCAAGGCGATGGACGACGGTCACCACACCGTCGATCCGGTCCTGTCGAACTACAAGAGCAAGTACGCGGTCGACTGGGTTCCGTTCCTGAACCGCAAGTGGACGGATGCAGCCGACACGGCCGTGCCGCTCGCCGAACTGAAGCGCCTGGGCGAACGCATCACGACGGTCCCGGAAAACTTCAAGGTTCACCCGCTCGTCGAGCGCGTGATCAACGACCGCCGCAACATGGCGCGCGGCGACCAGCCGCTCGACTGGGGCATGGGCGAACACCTCGCGTTCGCGTCGCTCGTCGCATCGGGCTACTCGGTGCGCCTGACGGGCCAGGACTCGGGCCGCGGCACGTTCACGCACCGTCACGCGGTGCTGCACGACCAGAACCGCGAGCGCTGGAACGACGGCACGTACGTGCCGCTGCAGAACATCGCCGACGGTCAGGCGAAGTTCACGGTGATCGACTCGGTGCTGTCGGAAGAAGCGGTGCTGGGCTTCGAATACGGTTACTCGACCGCCGAGCCGAACACGCTCGTGCTGTGGGAAGCGCAGTTCGGCGACTTCGTCAACGGCGCGCAGGTCGTGATCGACCAGTTCATCTCGTCGGGCGAAGTGAAGTGGGGCCGCGTGTCGGGTCTCACGATGCTGCTGCCGCACGGCTACGAAGGCCAGGGTCCGGAACACTCGTCCACGCGTATCGAGCGTTTCCTGCAACTGTGTGCCGACCACAACATGCAGGTCGTCCAGCCGACGACGCCGGCGCAGATCTTCCACCTGCTGCGTCGCCAGATGATCCGCCTGTTCCGCAAGCCGCTGATCGTCGCCACGCCGAAGTCGCTGCTGCGCCACAAGGAAGCGGTGTCGGACCTGTCGGAACTCGCGAAGGGTTCGTTCCAGCCGGTGCTGGGCGAAACCGACGGCGGCATCGACGCGAAGAAGGTCAAGCGCGTGCTGGTGTGCTCGGGCCGCGTGTACTACGACCTCGTCGCGCACCGCCGCGAAGCGAAGGCGAACGACGTCGCGATCATCCGTATCGAGCAGCTGTATCCGTTCGCGCACAAGCAGTTCGAAGCCGAAATCAAGAAGTACGAGAACGCGACTGAAGTGGTCTGGGTGCAGGACGAGCCGCAGAACCAGGGCCCCTGGTTCTACGTCGAGCACCACCTGAAGGAAGGCATGAAGGAAGGGCAGAAGCTGGCATACAGCGGCCGTCCGGCTTCGGCCTCGCCGGCGGTTGGCTACTACGCGAAGCACTACGAGCAGCAGAAGGCCCTGATCGAAGGGGCATTCGGCCGCCTGAAGAGCGCATCGATCGCGAAATAACCGACGTCAAGCGACACGGGAAGGCGCGCGGCGCTTTCCCGTCCCTTTTGGCCCCCGCGCGCGTCGCGCGCCGCACCGGCCGAAGGAATCGCACGAACCTCGTCACACCCCAGATTAAGCATCCAGGAAAATCACATGGCTATCGTAGAAGTCAAAGTCCCCCAGCTGTCGGAGTCGGTGTCGGAAGCCACCATGCTGCAGTGGAAGAAGAAGCCGGGCGAAGCAGTCGCGCAGGACGAAATCCTGATCGAACTCGAGACCGACAAGGTCGTCCTCGAAGTGCCGGCGCCGGCAGCGGGCGTGCTCGCGCAAGTGCTGCAGAACGACGGTGACACGGTGGTCGCCGACCAGATCATCGCGACGATCGACACCGAAGCGAAGGCAGGTGCTGCCGAAGCAGCGGCAGGCGCCGCCGAAGTCAAGCCGGCCGCCGCGCCTGCAGCAGCCGCGCCGGCCGCCCAGCCGGCTGCCGCGACCGCATCGAGCTCGGCCGCCGCATCGCCGGCCGCCGCGAAGCTGCTGGCCGAGAAGGGCCTGTCGACGGGCGACGTCGCAGGTTCGGGCCGCGACGGCCGCGTCACGAAGGGCGACGCGCTGGCAGCAGGCAGCGCACCGAAGGCGGCTCCGGCCGCCGCACCGGCGAAGACCGCCGCCGCGAAGCCGGCGCTGCCGGAAGTGAAGGTGCCGGCGTCGGCAGCGACCTGGCTGAACGACCGTCCGGAACAGCGCGTGCCGATGTCGCGCCTGCGTGCGCGTATCGCCGAGCGTCTGCTCGAATCGCAGCAGACCAACGCGATCCTGACGACGTTCAACGAAGTGAACATGGCGCCGGTCATGGAGCTGCGTAACAAGTACAAGGACAAGTTCGAGAAGGAACACGGCGTGAAGCTCGGCTTCATGTCGTTCTTCGTGAAGGCGGCCGTGCATGCGCTGAAGAAGTTCCCGCTCGTGAACGCGTCGATCGACGGTAACGACATCGTCTATCACGGCTACTTCGACATCGGTATCGCGGTCGGTTCGCCGCGCGGCCTGGTCGTGCCGATCCTGCGCAACGCGGATCAGCTGAGCCTCGCCGAGATCGAGAAGAAGATCGCCGAATTCGGCCAGAAGGCGAAGGACGGCAAGCTGTCGATCGAGGAAATGACGGGCGGTACGTTCTCGATCTCGAACGGCGGCGTGTTCGGCTCGATGCTGTCGACCCCGATCATCAACCCGCCGCAATCGGCCATCCTCGGCGTGCACGCGACGAAGGAGCGTCCGGTCGTCGAAAACGGCCAGATCGTGATCCGCCCGATCAACTACCTCGCGCTGTCGTACGACCACCGCATCATCGACGGCCGCGAAGCCGTGCTGTCGCTCGTCGCGATGAAGGATGCGCTGGAAGATCCGGCACGCCTGCTGCTCGACCTGTAAGCCGAGTCTCACCGCATCGACCCGTTCCGCCGGTTCGCGCCCACGCGCGAACCCGCGGGCGTACAAGTAGAAAGGATTGTCATGTCCAAGGAATTTGACGTCGTCGTGATCGGCGCCGGCCCCGGCGGCTACATCGCCGCGATTCGCGCCGCGCAGCTCGGCAAGACCGTTGCCTGTATCGAGAAGTGGAAGAACCCGGCCGGCGCGCTGAAGCTCGGCGGCACTTGCCTGAACGTCGGCTGCATCCCGTCGAAGGCGCTGCTCGCGTCGTCGGAAGAGTTCGAGAACACGTCGCATCACCTGGCCGACCACGGCATCACGGTCGACGGCGTGAAGATCGACGTCGCGAAGATGCTCGGCCGCAAGGACGCGATCGTCGAGAAGATGACGAGCGGGATCGAGTTCCTGTTCAAGAAGAACAAGATCACCTGGCTGAAGGGCCATGGCAAGTTCACCGGCAAGACCGACGCCGGCGTGCAGATCGAAGTGAGCGGCGAGGGTGAAACCGAAGTCGTCACCGCGAAGAACGTGATCATCGCGACGGGCTCGAAGGCGCGTCACCTGCCGAACATCCCCGTCGACAACAAGATCGTGTCGGACAACGAAGGTGCGCTGACGTTCGACGCGGTGCCGAAGAAGCTCGCCGTGATCGGCGCGGGCGTGATCGGCCTCGAACTCGGCTCGGTGTGGCGTCGCCTGGGTGCCGAAGTGACGGTGCTCGAAGCGCTGCCGGCGTTCCTCGGCGCAGCCGACGAAGCGCTCGCGAAGGAAGCGGCGAAGCTGTTCAAGAAGCAGGGCCTCGACATCCATCTCGGCGTGAAGATCGGCGACGTGAAGACGAGCGCCGACGGCGTGTCGATCGCGTACACGGACAAGGACGGCAACGCGCAGACGCTCGACGCCGACCGCCTGATCGTGTCGGTCGGCCGCGTGCCGAACACCGACAACCTCGGCCTCGAGGCCATCGGCCTGAAGGCGAACGAGCGCGGCTTCATCGACGTGGACGACCACTGCCGCACGGCGGTGCCGAACGTGTACGCGATCGGCGACGTGGTGCGCGGCCCGATGCTCGCGCACAAGGCGGAAGACGAAGGCGTGCTGGTCGCGGAAGTGATCGACGGCCAGAAGCCGCACATCGACTACAACTGCATTCCGTGGGTGATCTACACGTACCCGGAAATCGCATGGGTCGGCAAGACGGAGCAGCAGCTGAAGGCCGAAGGCCGCGAGATCAAGTCGGGCAAGTTCCCGTTCTCGATCAACGGCCGCGCGCTCGGCATGAACGCGCCGGACGGTTTCGTGAAGATGATCGCGGACGCGAAGACCGACGAACTGCTCGGCGTGCATGTGATCGCGGCGAACGCGTCGGACCTGATCGCGGAAGCCGTGGTGGCGATGGAGTTCAAGGCGGCGTCGGAAGACATCGCCCGCATCTGCCATCCGCACCCGTCGATGTCGGAAGTGATGCGCGAAGCGGCGCTCGCGGTCGACAAGCGCTCGCTGAACAGCTGAGCGCGGTATAGCGCCGGCCGGCCACCGGCTGGCGCAACCGTCTCATGACGAGGGCGGGCGGGTTTTTCCCGCTCGCCTTTGTTTTTTCCGGTTTGCCCTGATGAACGTCACCGAATACTACACGCGCGAACTGACCACGCGCGGCTATCAGTCCGATCCCGCTCAGCGCGCGGCCGTCGATCGCCTGCAGCGCTGTTTCGACGAATGGGTCGACTACAAGGCGCGCCGCTCGAACGCGTTCAAGAAGCTCATCAATCACCCGGATCTTCCGCGTGGCGTCTACATGTGGGGCGGTGTCGGCCGTGGCAAGAGCTTCCTGATGGACAGCTTCTACGCGGTGGTGCCCGTGCAGCGCAAGACGCGCCTGCATTTCCACGAATTCATGCGCGAAGTGCACCGCGAGCTCGAGGAGCTGAAAGGGCAGGCCGATCCGCTCGACGAACTCGCACGACGCATCGCGAAGCGTTACCGGCTGATCTGCTTCGACGAGTTCCACGTGTCGGACATCGCCGACGCGATGATCCTGTACCGCCTGCTCGACCGCCTGTTCAACAACGGCGTGCAGTTCGTGATGACGTCCAATTACGATCCCGACGACCTGTATCCGGATGGCCTGCATCGCGACCGCATGCTGCCGGCGATCGCGCTGATCAAGGAAAAGCTCGACGTGCTCAACGTCGACGCGGGGGTCGACTATCGTCAGCGCACGCTCGCGCAGGTGAAGATGTATCACACGCCGCTCGGCGCGGAGGCCGATCGCGAACTACGCCATGCATTCGGCAAGCTCGCGGCCGTGCCCGACGAGAGCCCGATCCTGCATATCGAGAAGCGCGAGCTGAAGGCGCTGCGCAAGGCGGACGGCGTCGTGTGGTTCGATTTCGCGACGCTGTGCGGCGGCCCGCGTTCGCAGAACGATTACCTCGAGCTGGCGAGCCGCTTCCATGCGATCGTGCTGTCCGAGGTGCCGCAGATGTCGCCGCGGATGGCGTCCGAAGCGCGCCGCTTCACGTGGCTCATCGACGTGCTGTACGACCACAAGGTCAAGCTGCTGATGTCCGCGGCGGTGCCGGCCGAGGCGTTGTACGTCGAAGGGCCGATGGCCAACGAATTCGCGCGTACGGTCTCGCGCATCGTCGAGATGCAGTCGAAGGAATATATCGAGACGCCGCGCCGCATCGTCGATACGTCGTTGACCTGAGCCGATTGCCGGCTCGGGTAATTGGCGACATTTAAACGTCAATTTCGGTTAAATTCAGCGAATCTCAGGGTATTTTCGGATTTGTCTTATATTCATCGTTGAGGTGAGCCGATATTGTGGTGTCATGGTTATTAAGGCTGGAGATGTCCATGACCCCGTATCGCGATTTGACCGACCACCAATGGCGCTGCGTCGCGCCGCTTCTGCCCGAAATGCAGCCGCGCACCGAGTTGCGCGGCCGGCCGTTAGCCAATACGCGCGCCGTGCTGAACGGCGTGCTCTGGGTGATCTACAGTGGCGCGACATGGTCGGCCATGCCGCGCCGTTACCCGTCGTATCAAACATGCCATCGACGCTTCAAGGCGTGGCACGAAACGGGCACGCTGATGAACGTGATGCGTGAGCTCTATGGCGACGTCGGCATGAATCTCTGCAATGAGCTGTCCGCGCGGATGCGCAAGCACACGCAATCGAAGGCGGCGGAGGCGCGTAGCCACGCGGCACCCGCATATCGTGCGCCGGGCAGCTATCCATCGGATGCGATGAAGCACGCGGCGTGAAGCCCATCGGTTTTTCGTTGTGCGTGCACCAAAAGAAATCGGCCTGGCGACGTCGTCGCAGGCCGATTTTTCATTGAGCCGCGCGTACTCGCGCGTACGGCGTTATTGCTGGCGCACCCAGGTCTGCGACCGGCCCAGCAGCGACACGCCGATGTAGCCGCGCACCACGAGCTTCTGGCCGCCGTCTTCAAGCGTCATCTTGCACTTGTAGACCTTGCCGTTCTCCGGGTCGAGAATGTTGCCGCCGTCCCAGTGGTCGCCGTCCTTCTTCATCGCCTTGATGATCGTCATGCCCTTGATGAGCTGATCCTTGCGCTCGTCCGTGCATGCGGTGCAGCGGCGATCGGGCGTATCGTTCGCGCCGAGGCCCTTGACGACCTTGCCCGTCAGCGCACCGTCGCCGTCCTCGGCGATCTGCACGAGCGCCTTCGGTTGATGGGTGTTGTCGTCGATCGTTTGCCACATGCCGATGGGGCTGTCGGCTTGTGCGAACGTGGGGGCTGCGCACGCGAGCAGGGCGCCGGCGATGGCGAGTGCACGCAACGGGCGAGTCAGTTGAATCATTGTCATCCTCCTTGTTTTGCATGTCTGTTCGATTCGCTCGCACGACCGTCTGCATGGGGCGGGCATGTTGCGAGCTTCGCCAGAATACGTGAAACCGCACGCCGCGTTTGATAGAGGGGACTCTAATCGAAACGGCCAGCATGACGCTGGCCGTTCGTGACTTTGGTGACCGATCAGTTGAGCTGATAAGAGAACGCCGCGTTGATGCGCGGGCTGCGTGACGCGCTTTCGACCGGCGCATCGCCGACCGGTTTGGCGACGTTCAGGTCGAGGCTGTAGTAGCGGCTGTCCGTGAGTCGCACGCCGATGCCGACCGACGACATGCGATTCGGCGATGGCGTGCCCGCGTGCAGATACACGCGCGCCATGTCGTATGCGATGTACGGCGTGATCGATTTCAGATACGTCCAGCCCGGCGTGAAGCCGCGGTTGACTTCGAGCGACATCCCCCAGCCCGAGTCGCCCGACGTTTCACCCGGCTGATAGCCGAGCGCATAGCGGGTCGAGCCGAACGAGATCTGCTCGGACGTCGGCAGCGAATCGGGACTGTATTGCCCGGTCAGCGACACCGACGTGCCGATGCGGAACGGCCATTCGTTTGTCTGCGTGAAGGTCGCGCCGGTTCGAACGAAGGTCAGCGAGATCGGGCTGTCCGCCGAGATCGTCGTCGTACCGATAGTCGTGTCCTGCGCTTTCGACGCGCCGAGGATGTTGAAGCCCTTCGCGACGTTGACGCTCAGCTTCTGCACCTGTTTCGGCTGGACGCTCGTGTAGTCGAGCTGCATCTGCAGCACGCGGACTTGCGAGCGCGTATCGATGCTGTTGCCGTTGATCTTGCTCTGGTAACGGTCTTCGTTGTGCGACGCATAGCCGGACACGGTACCGAGCAGGCTGCGCTGATTGTTCAGCAAGATCGGATAGGAGGCCGAAAGACCGAGCTTCTCGTTCTTGACCGTGCGTTCGACCGACGACGGCAGGCCGGGGTTGTCGGTCGGCTTGCCGCGATACGTGCTGGCATCGAGGCGCGTGATCAGGCCGTTGCTGCCGATCGGCACCGCGCCGCTGAACGCGAAATAGGTCTGCTTGTCGCGTCCCGGCGGCGCGAGCGCCGAGATGCTCAACTGCTCGCCGAACCGCGTGAGGCCGTTTTCGGTCGCGGTGATGAGGCCCTGGACGCCCGGGTGGTTGAAGTCGATCCCCGTGCTGACGTTGAACGGCTTGCGATCGACCGCGAGTTCGAGCGTCGTCGCGCCGTCGGTGGTCTGCGGTGGCGGCACGTTCGCCTTCACCGTGAGGCCCGGCAACAGCCCGAACGTGTTCACGTAACGCTCGAACGTCGCGCGGCGCAGCGGGCGATCGTCCGTGATGTGGGCAGCAATCGCGCGAATCTTCGGTTCCATCGCGCCGGGTTTGCCGGTGACCTTGACGTCCGACACATAGCCTTCCACCACCGTGATGCGCACGACGCCGTTCTCGAACGTCTGCGCGGGAACGAACGCGAACGACAGCGCGTAGCCGCGTTCCTGGTACAGCTTCGTCACGCCGTTGGCGGTTTCGATCAGCTCGCCGATGGTGATGTCCTTGCCAACGAGCGGTGTGAAGCGGCGCGTGATTTCCTCGAACGGTATCGACTTCACGCCTTCGACCTGGAACGTCTTCGGCGTCAGGTGCCGCGACAGCAGTTCCTGCAATTGCGGCGCCTGCGGCGCGACCTGAACGGTGACGTTCGGGCCCGTCTTCGGTGCGTTGATCTGGGGAAGGGAGTCGAGCGGGTTGCCGCCGACGCGCGTTTGCGCCTGTGCCGTGCCTGCTGCCGCGATGGCGAGCAGCATCATCCATCTGTCGAGTCTGGATTTCATTGTTCTTCCTCGTAGGCCTTGCTTTTCGTCTTCTTTGTAATGCCGGCGCGCGACATCTGGGTGTCGCGCGCCGCGTGCCGCCATGCCGGTTGTGTTCGTACGGCCGCGTCATTCGCTCCGGCTGCGATGACGCGACCGTCCTCCTTACTTGCCGACGCTGCCCAGCGTACCCAGCAACCCCGTGACCGGTGCCAGCAGGCCCGTCGAACCGCTGCCCGACGATGCCGTACCCGACACGCTGCCGACCAGCGACGTGACCGGCGCGAGCGGGCTCGAGCCCCCGGACCCTGCTGCACCGCCCACTGCTCCGGTGACAGTATTCAGCAAACCGGTGACGGGCGCGAGAGGGTTTGCACTGCCTGCGCCGCCCGTCGCGCCGCCGAGCGCGCCGGTGACCGTCGAGACGAGGCCCGTGACCGGTGCGAGCGGGCCGCTGCCCGAGCCGCCCGTTGCGCCGGTGAGCGAGCCGAGCGGTGTCGAACCGAGACCCGACAGCAGGCCGCCGAGCGGATTCGTCGAAGCGGAACCGGACGACGAGCCGTTCTGGACGGTTGCCGTCGAGCCGCCGACGAGACTCGTGATCAGGCCGGGGATCGGTGCTGCGCCGTTCGGGCCGTTCGGATTGACGAGGCCGCCCGCGTTGGTCACGGTATTGCCGACCGCGGTCACGAGCTGACCGACGTCGCCGACGAGCGGCTGGCTCGACGTCCCGCCGACCTGCTTGCCGGCCGAGCTGATCGCGCCGCCGATCTGGCCGAGCAGGCCCGACACGGGTTGGCCGAGACCGGTCGTCGTGCCGACCTGCTGCGTGACCTGGCCGGCCGTGATCACGAGCGGCGTGATCGCCGAGCTGATCGGTTGCGTGACCTGCTGAACGGCGCCCGACGACAGCGTCGAGCCGATCGTCGTGCCGGCGGCCGTCAGGCCGTTGGCGACCGTGTCGAGCACGGTGCCGACCGGCGTCGTGACCGGTGCGAGCGGCGCCAGCGGGCCCGTGCCCAGCGCCTTGACCGTCGAGCTCAGGCCGGACACCGTGGTGCTCGTCGCGCCGACGACGTTGCCGAGACCGGCGACCGTCGTGCCGACCGGGTCTTTGATCGAGCCGGTCTGACCGAGCCCGTTGCTCAACGCATCGGCGGCCGCGTCGATGATCGTGCCGGTGCTCGACACGGTGCTACCGACGCCCTTCGTCACGCCGTCGCCGAGGCCCGGCAGGCTGACGTTCCCGATGGTGCTGCCAAGGTCGGTGGCGGTTTGGCCGAGCGTGCTGACGGCGCCCTTGGTACCGGTCGTCGTACCGCTGGTGCCGCTCGTCCCGCTGGTACCGCTCGTGCCACTGGTGCCGCTCGTTCCGCTGGTGCTGCCGCTCGGCGGCGCGCTGACGCTGTTGCCGCCGCACGCGGCGAGCAGGCAGGCCGTCGCGAAAACGGTAAGGGGTACGCGCCATTGGCGCAGGGCGGTCGTCGTGAAGGAACGCTGGGACATGATGGACTCCTCGCTGTCTTGTCGATGAATGGATGTCGGATTACTTGTGCGTGCCGCCGAGCAAGCCGCCGATCAGCGACGTGACGGGTGCGAGCAGGTTCGTGCCGGAGCCGGAGCTCGTGACGGCACCCGTGCCGCCGCTCAGCGCCGGCGCGCCGACGGTGCTGGTGGCTGCGGGGACCGGCGCTGCAATCGGATTGCCGCCGCCCGTTACGCCGCCGAGTGCGCCGGTGACCGCGGAGACAAGGCCCGTCACCGGGGCGAGCGGGCTGCCGCTGCCGCCAGCCGCGCCGCCGAGTGCGCCCGTCACGGTGGAGACCAGGCCGGTGACCGGAGCCAGCGGGCCGCCGCCCGCGCCGCCTGCCACGCCGCCGAGCGCGCCGGTGACGGTGGAGACGAGGCCGGTGACCGGAGCCAGCGGGCCGCCGCCCGCGCCGCCTGCCACGCCGCCGAGTGCGCCGGTGACGGTGGAGACGAGGCCGGTGACCGGAGCCAGCGGGCCGCCGCCCGCGCCGCCTGCGGCGCCGCCGAGCGCGCCGGTGACGGTGGAGACGAGGCCGGTGACCGGAGCCAGCGGGCCGCCGCTCGTGCCGCCTGCTGCACCGCCCAGACCGCCGACGGTGCCGAGGAGGCCGGCGAGCGGCGCGAGCGGATTCGTCACGCCGCCGGTGCCGCCGGTAAGCAGGCCGCCGACGGCCTTCACGGTGTTGCCCGTCGACGAGACGGTGCCGCCGAGGCCGGTGGTGACCGGGTTGCCGCCCGTCGATGCGAGCAGGGCGCCGGCCTGGTTCAGCCCGTTGCCTACCGTGCCGAGCAGCGTGTTGACCGGTGCGCCGAGGCCGGTTGCCGCGCCGATCGTCTGCGTCGTCTGGCCGACCATCGTCGTGATCGGCGTGATGGCCGAGCTGACCGTTTGCGTGACTTGCTGGATCGGGCCGGTCGACAGCACGTTGGTGAGCGTGGTGCCGCCGTGCGACACGGCGCCGCCGAGCGTCGATACGAGGCCGCCGACGGCGCCCGTGACCGGCGCGAGCGGCGACAGCGGGCCGCTGCCGAGGCTCGTGACCAGATTGCCGGTTTGCGTGACTGCGCCGCCGAGTTGATTGACCACGCCGCCGGTGCTGGCGACCGTGGTGCCGACCGGATCCTTCGTCGCGCCGAGCTGGCCGAGGCCGCTGCCGAGGCCATTGCCCAGCGCGGTGACCGCGCCGCCTACGCTTTGCACGATGCCGCCCGCGGCTTGCGTGGTGGCGGGATTGACGCCCGGCAGCGACTGGCCGGCGATAACGGTGCCGAGACCCGAGACGGCGCTGCCGAGCCCCGTGGGGATCGTGCTGGCTTGTGCGAGGACAGTTCCCACTGGATTCGCCGACACACCCGAGGTGCCGGACGTACCGCTCGTGCCCGAGGTTCCGCTGGTGCCCGACGTGCCGCTCGTACCCGAAGTTCCGCTGGTGCCAGACGTGCCGGACGTGCCGCTCGTGCCCGAGGTCCCGCTGGTGCCGGAGGTACCGCTCGTACCCGAGGTGCCGCTCGTGCCGTTGCCGCCCGAGGTGGAGATCGTATCGCCGCCGCCCGAGCTCGAGCCGCCGCTGAGGCCCTTGCTGATCGAACCGGAGCCGCCGCACGCGGAGAGGGAGAGCATGGCTGCAACGGTGGCCGCGATCAGAGTCGTCCGGAACACGCCATGAGGGATAACCTTAATGTCCATTTCTTCCTCGCATTAAAAATGTGTTGTGAACTGCGTTGTGTTGAGTGGTGCGAGGACTACTCTGCAACTGTCGTGCCATTTCGATGCCCGACGGTTCGACAACCGGTTTTAAACGAGGCAATTCCTTGTCGGAAAAGGAAGTCGCGGGAATTGAAAGATTGTTGAATCTGTTTAAGAGCAGATGAATGAGAACGGTTTCGGCCGTTTCGTAACGTAACGTCACAACATTGGCGTTACGCGTGCGGCGTAACGTGGGCCCCACGCAGGCTTGGTGGACACGGCAATGGTTTTACTGGTGGATTAGGCGTGCACATCTAACCTATCGTAAATCCTATGTGTAAGTCGTACCGAAACGCCGTACAAATACGTCGTGCTCCTGGTCTTTTTTCCCGTCACAGCGGTTAAAAGAGGTTGGAACTTAAATAGGATCGGATATAGAATCGGAGCAGATGTAAGGAAATGTACGGTTCGGTACACTACGTTCGAGGAGGAGCGCTATCGCGAATGTTAACTTGCATCAAATCGTGAGCAATGCCCTTCGGGGCGACCTATAAAGAAAGCGCACCCGGTTGACGTTACAGCAGATGTGGCGAACGGTTGGGGCAAACGGCCAGATATGCGGGGATCGATACGTATAAAAGGCCAGAAAACGTAAATACAGGCACGAGGAATAAAATGAAAGCAATCATCAAGCGTTTCCTTAAGGAAGAAGACGGGGTTACCGCGATCGAGTATGGGCTGATCGCGGGTCTTATCGCTGTCGCGATCGTCGCCGGGGTGACGAACATCGGCAGCAGTCTCGGTAACATGTTTACCAATCTCGGCACGTGCGTGTCGTCTCCTTCGTCTACGAACTGTTCTGCCTCCGCGATTCGGGCAACGCCGGCGAGCTAAGCCGACTTCTGCTTTTCCGGAAGTCGTCGTGGCGTGGTAGCGGGCGGACTACTTCGGTAATCCGCCCGCCCTTGCATCTGCTGCGGGTCGTGGTGCGATGGGACATCTCATTTTTAGCGGGGTATTTCTGGCCTGGACGGGTTTAGTCGCGGTCAGTGATACTCGTTTCCGCCGTATTTCGAATGCGCTTGTCGTAGCCGGATTAATCGGTGGGTTCGGTGCCGTGTGCGCGGCCGCGAGTCCATTTGGTATTTCGGTGCTTCAGGCAGTGGTCGGCATGCTGGTCGGCCTGATCGGGCTGATACCGTTCTTCCTTCTGCGCGTCATGGGCGCGGCGGACGTAAAAATTTTCGCTGTACTCGGTATCTGGTGCGGTGCGCATGCGCTGCTTTGGCTCTGGGTAGCTGCCAGTCTGGCTGCAGGGCTGCACGCGCTCGCACTGATGCTGCTGTCGCGCACTTCGCTCGGGAGCTTGTGGCGGCAGCGCGAGCCGGCGCTGATACTTGGCAGATATCGGGCGACGCCCTATGCCGCATGCCTCGCGGTACCGGCTGCAGCATGGTTGATCTATCGGATCGCAACGAGGGGCGTGCTATGAAACGACAGAGCGCGTGTCCGGGATGGCGGCGGCAACGTGGAGCGACAGCGGTCGAGTTTGCGATCGTGTTCCCGCTGTTCTTCGTGATTTTCTATGCAATCCTGAGTTTCGGGATGATTTTCGTCATTCAGCAGAGCTTGACGCTGGCCGCGAGCGAGGGGGCGCGTGCAGGGTTGGCCTATGCGCCGGACCTCACGACGCGCGTCGCGAACGCCAAGACGACTACGCAGAACGTTCTCGGTTGGCTAAACAGCAGTCCGCCCAACGTGGCGGCCCAGCAATGCAACTACAGCGGAACGCCTACGCCGTTGCTGTACTGCCTGACGGTCACGGTCAGCTATACGCCTGATAGCTGGATGACGATCATGCCATTCCTGGGGGCGATCATGACGAAGCCACTGACAGGTACGGCAGTGGTGCAAATTCCGCAGTCGATGCTGTGAGTTGGGCGTCATGACGCGATAGACATGTCACACGCTAATCGCGTGACAAGAAGAAACCAATTGGATTCATTCCGGCATCCATACGACAACATGGCCAACAACTTAACGAAGATCATCGCGGGGCTGCTGATTGCGATCGCCGTTCTGCTCGGAATCTATGCATGGGTGCTTGGACGCAGCGCTTCAAGTCCCGCGCCGGCACAGCCGGTGGTGGCGGCAACTGCGGTGCCGGTCGTGATTGCAACACGTGCGTTGCCCGGTGGGCAGCCGATCCCAGCTGATGCGCTGAAGATCCAAGCGACGGCGCCGGCACCGGCAGGCGCTTTCAGTGACCTTGTTCCACTGGTCGGTCGCGTGCCGATTCGTGACATTCCGGCCTCGACGCCGGTTGTTGCCGATGCGCTGGTGTCCGGGCTTGCCGAGGACGTGCAGCCCGGCGAGCGCGCGGTTGCGGTTCGCGTCGACGAAACGAACGCGGTCGGCAACCGGCTGCGGCCCGGTAATTTCGTCGACGTGTTCCTGAACCTGAAACGCGAAGTGGGCAGCACGATGCTTGACGGCGAGGTTTCGCAGACACAGGCGCGGCTTTTGTTGTCGAAGGTTAGGGTGTTGTCGTTCGGCGATGCGACCGCCGAGCGCGACAGCGGCAACAACAACGGTGGTAACGGGCAACCGACCGGCGCCCGCATCGCGGTGCTCGCGGTGCCGACCGCGCAGGTCGATGCGCTGACGCTCGGCGAGGCGAGCGGCCGCCTGACCTTTGCATTGCGCAACCCGCGTGACGACGACCTGGCGCTGCAGACCGTTGCAGTACGTACGGACAACAAGCTGTCGCCGTCGGCGCTGGCCGCGGCAGGCGTCTCGCTGCAGCAGCTGTCCGGCACACCGAAAACACCGGTAGCCACCGCGAACCTGCCGCCGTTGCCCTCGCATCTGCCGCCGCCGGTGCGGCCGAGTGCGGGCGGCGGTATCGAAGTGATTCGCGGCGGCCGGTCGGAAACGGTTGCTTATTGAACCAGATCGACGGCCATCGATATCAGCGACGACAAGCAAAAGGCCGCATGCCGGTCTACCAAACGATGAAAAACACACTGATTGCATTCGCGCTTGCCATCTGCATCATGACCTTCGCCTCGTTCGCAAGCGCGAGCGCTACGATCGAACTCGCCGTCGGCGCGCAACGGCAGATTTCGGCGGGCCGTACCCTGCAGCGCGTCGCGGTCGGTGATCCGGCAGTTGCCGACGTGTTGATCATGAAAGGCAGCCGCTCGGGCTCCGTCCTGCTCATTGCGAAGGCTCCCGGCGCGACGAACGTGATGCTGTGGGAGCGCGGGCGCGATGAACCGACGATCTGGAACGTCGCGGTGGTCGATGCGGCCGCGCAAGCCGTGCTCGACGGCGCTACGCCGCGCGTGAATGCATACGGCGGCACGGCAGTGCTGCAAGGCTCGGCTGCGTCGCTCGAGGCACATGCGCGTGCGGCTGCGGTCGGCAAGAACATGAGCGGAAAAGGTGCCGTCATCGATCGCTCGACGGTTCCCGGCAAGAGTGTCGTGCAAGTCGACGTGCGGGTCGTCGAATTCAGCCGTTCGGTGCTCAAGCAGGTCGGGTTCAATTTCTTCAAGCAAAGCAACGGCTTTTCGTTTGGATCGTTTTCGCCGGGTGGCGTGCAGTCTTATAGCGGCGGTTCGGGCCCCGGGACCGGGGGATACGTTCCGACGCTCGGATCACCAGTCGCATCCGCATTCAACCTGGTCGTGAACGCGGCCGGACGCGGCATCTTTGCCGACTTGTCTCTGCTGGAGGCGAACAATCTCGCGCGCGTGCTGGCCGAGCCGACACTGGTCGCGCTGTCCGGCCAGAGCGCGAGCTTTCTCGCGGGGGGCGAGATTCCGGTGCCATCGCCGCAGGGGCTGGGTTCGACGGCGATCCAGTGGAAGCAATACGGCGTCGGGCTTTCGTTGACGCCGACGGTCTTGAGTCCGAGCCGGATCGCGCTGAAGGTCGCACCCGAGTCGAGTCAGCTTGACTTCGTGAACAGCGTGACGATCAGCGGCGTCGCAGTGCCCGGTATTACGACGCGCCGTGCGGACACGACCGTGGAACTGGGCGACGGAGAGAGCTTCGTGATCGGCGGCCTCATCGATCGCCAGACGATGTCGAACGTGAGCAAGGTGCCGTTGCTCGGCGATCTGCCGATCATCGGGACGTTCTTCAAGAATCTGAGCTATCAGCAGAACGACAAGGAACTGCTGATCATCGTGACGCCGCATCTCGTCGCGCCGATTGCCAAGGGTGCGGTGTTGCCCGCGACACCCGGTGAGTTGTCCGAGCAGCGCGACGGGCCGGTCTGGAAATCGTATCTGGGCGGAGCTGCGTCGCCCGACGCTGCTCCTGGATTTTCGAAATGAGTGGAATGTCTCGCGGTTTGCGATGCAACGCCACGCCTTGTGTAATCGGGGGTGTTCGACATGAATGCGCGAATTCAATCATTGTGTGAACCCGCCGTGACCGACTATTTCGTTTGCGCATCGCAGCATGAGGCACATGTCCGCTGGCTGGCCGATACGCTCGTATCGGCCGGCGCGGTCGAGGCCGCATCGCTGGAACCGGGTGTGCTGGCGCAGCGCATTACGGGCCTCAATCCGGCGCTCGTCTTCATCGATTTCTCGGACGGCAGCACGGCGGCGAGCATTGCCGCGGCTGCGATTCGCGCCACCCACCCCGGGCTGCCGATTGTCGCGCTTGGTTCGCTCGCACAGCCGGAGAGCACGCTCGCTGCATTGCGTGCCGGCGTCCGCGATTTCATCGACGTGTCGGCGCCGGCGGAAGATGCTTTACGCACGACTCGCGGGTTGCTGGCGAACGTCGGCGAGCCGGCGAGTCGCCACGGCAAGCTCGTTGCATTGCTCGGCGCGCGCGCGGGCATGGGGGTGAGCACGCTCGCAGCGAATCTGGCCGTATGGTTGCAGAAGCGCTCGGTGAGTCCGGAGGGGAGTGGCGTGCCGAATGGCGGGACGCCGGCCGGTCGTCAGACCGCGCTCGTCGACCTCGGGCTGCCAGCGGGCGATGGCGCACTGTTCCTGAATACCCGCTGCGAGTTCCATTTCATCGATGCGGTTCACAACCTTCGTCGCATCGACCGGACCTTCGTGAATACCGCGCTGACCCGGCATGAGAGCGGCGTCGTGTTGACGACGCTGCCCGCGGATCTCGGCGCGCTGCGCGACGTGTCGTACGCGTCGTGCGCTGGTTTGCTGAACCGGTTTCGCGCATTCTTCGATCAGCAGATCGTCGACCTCGGCGGTTTCTCGAATCGTGAATTCGTTGCACAAATCACGAGTTCTGCCGATGAAGCATGGCTCGTCTGCGATCAGGGCGTTGCGTCGATCGTATCGGCGGCCGATCTGCTCACCGGGCTGCGCGACGCGGGCGTCGACACCGATCGTGTCCGGCTCGTCGTCAACCAGTACGACCCCGCACTCGATCTGACGCCCGCGCAAATCGCGGAGCGACTCGGGCTGTCGCTGGCCGGCACGTTGCCGTCGCGCCGCGTCGCGATCGGCCATGCGGCAAACCAGGGCCGACTCATCGTCGATATGGCGGAGCGCGATCCGTACGTGCGCGCTCTCGAGTCGCTCGCCGCGCGGTTGCCGGGCGTGTCGATTCGCCCGGCCGTACCGCGTCCGGCGTCCGGCCTGTCCGCGCTGAAGCGCTTCATTCAACCCTCGTCCAAGCGGTCGTAAGCGATGGCACACGACATTCAATTTGCCGACGGCGCAGCGCCGTTTTCCCAGACGCAGCAATTCCACGACATCAAGAATGCCGCGCACGAACACTTGCTGACGCGCATCGAAGAGTTGGGCGCCGAGTTCGGCAGATGGTCCCGCCAGGCGATCAACCAGTTCGTCGATCTCGAGATTGACAGCTTCGTGCGCTTGCGCCGCATTCCGCTCAACGAGAACGAGGTACGGACGGTCGCGGAGGCGTTGACGAAGGAGCTCGCGGGTTTCGGGCCGATCGAGGATCTACTTGCGGACCCTGCGGTCGAGGACATCCTGATCAACGGCTACAGCGACGTGTATGTGTCGCGTCATGGGATCCTCGCCAAGCTGCCAGTGCGCTTCACCGACAACGCGCACTTGTTGCGGATCGTGCGGCGGATCCTCGCGCCGATCGGTCGCCGTCTCGACGAGTCGAACCCGATGGTCGATGCACGGTTGCCCGACGGCGGTCGCGTAAACGTGGTGATCGAGCCCCTGTCGATCGACGGTCCCGTCGTGTCGATCCGGAAATTCCGCAAGGATCCGCTGAAGCCGTCCGACCTGCTCGGCAACGGAACGTTCAACGAAGAGATCAACACGTTGCTTCAGGCGGCAGTCGAGGCGCGCTGCAACATTCTCGTGTCGGGCGGTACGAGTTCCGGCAAGACGTCGCTCCTCAACGCGCTTGCGTTCCATATTCCGGAGATCGAGCGTGTCGTGACAATCGAGGATACGGCGGAACTGTCGCTGAACCACCCGCACGTCGTGCGGCTTGAAAGCCGACCGGGCGGGTTCGACGGTACCGGCGTCGTGTCGATTCGCGACTTGCTGCGCAATACGTTGCGGATGCGTCCGGACCGGATCATCGTCGGCGAAGTGCGCGGCGGCGAGGTGCTGGAAATGCTGCAGGCAATGAATACGGGCCACGACGGCTCGATGGGCACCGTGCATGCGAGTTCGCCGCGCGAGTGTCTGTACCGTCTCGAGATGCTGGCCGGTTTTGCAGGTTTTCAGGGCACCGAGTCGAGCCTGCGTCGGCAGATCGCGAACGCCATCGACTTCATCGTGCAAATCGGACGCCTGTCGAACGGGCGGCGACGGATTTTATCGATCACCGAAGTGACAGGACTGTCCGACAACATCATTGCGACCCAGGAGCTTTACCGCTATGAAGCGCGCGTGACACCGGAGGGCGAGGAAGTCGATCACTGGGAAACCCTGGGCATTCATCCGCATTCACCGAAGCTCGCACGCTTTCGCCAGACGCTGACGAGTGGTGGGTTCGGCGACGGCGGATTCGGTGGAGGCGGCTTTGGCGGTGGCGGGTTCGGCCGCGGCGGCGGGGGTTTCAATGTATAGCGCAATGGTATGGGCGCTGGCGATCGCGATGCTGTGTGTCGCGGCTGCGATGATGCTGTGGCATCACGCGGAAACCCGGCGCGTACGAACCGACGCGAAGCGTTTCATCGACAGCCGGCTCGAGCCTCGCGCACGCGTCTCCGCATCGGCGACACCTGCTGCTGCTGTTGGTGCCGTGCGCGCCATGCAGCAACCGGGGGCGGCACGGAAGGTACCGTCCGAGGCCTTCGGGGCGCACTGGTATGCGACTGCCTCGGAATATCTGTCCAACCTTGCGAGCCGCGCGGGGATAGACGATGCGCGCGGCAAGGCAGTCGTCGCGCTTGCCGTGCTCGTCGCGGCTGCGGTCGTCGCGGGCAGCCACGGCGGCATGCTGGCGTGTTTCGCGGCACTCATTTGCGGAGGCGCGATACTTGGCGTCTGGCTCGCATCGCGGATTCAGCGGAGACGGCTGAAAATTGTTCGGCAGATCCCGTCGTTTCTCGACGGGATCGTGCGTCTCGTGACGCTGGGCAACAGCGTGCCCGCTGCTTTTCAGTCCGCACTGTTGACGACCGAGGAGCCGCTGCGCGGCTGTCTCGACGTCGTGTCGAGGATGCTGCGGAACGGTATCGAGATCGACCGCGCGATGATGCACATCGCGAAAATCTACCGGGCCGAAGAGTTCGAGCTCGTCGGCTCGGTGCTGCGCTTGTCGGTCAAATACGGCGGTCGCGCGGATGTGATGCTTGAACGGATGGCCGTATTCATGCGCGATCTCGAGCAAGCCGAGCGTGAATTGACCGCGATGTCGTCGGAGACGCGGCTGTCCGCGTTCGTCCTCGTCATGCTGCCAATTGCAATCGGCAGCTTTGTCGTGATGACCAATCCGAAGTATCTGTACGGAATGTGGGGCGATCCGAGCGGGCGGTCGCTGCTGATGATCGCGTTCCTGGCCCAAGTGGTAGGTAGCATTTGGCTGTATCGAATGGCTCGGCTCAGGTGAGGCTATGACGGCAACTCAAATCGGAGCGATTGCATTGGCCGTGGGCGCGCTCGGGGTGCTGCTGCTCGGGATGGTCGTGACGTTACGTGCGAATGCCGCAGCGCGGGCCGAACGAGCATTGGTCGATGCGCTGGATCGGCGCATGGCTGCATTGGAGGCGGCGAAGGCGCGGCCCGCGCAGGATGGCGATGCGCCGGCGAAAGCCAACGTGCGCGGCGGGCAGCGTGTCGAACGTTGGCTGAATCGCCTGTCGGCGGCAGGCATGCGGTGGCTGGATACCGGCTTCGGCAAATATGCTGTCGCGGAAGAAGATCGTCGCCTCCTGGAGCAATGCGGGTATGTCGATGCACGGACGCGTGGGCTGTTTCTGAGTGCACGGGTCGCGTGCGGGATCGCGTTGCCGCTGCTGTTCGCGATGTTCGCGAGCGGGCGCGTGAAAGGCAGTATCTGGATGGTCGGCATGTGTGGTGCATTCGCGCTCGGCTTCATGCTGCCGAAACTCTATGTGCAGCGCCGCGCCGCGTCGCGGCGACAGAGCGTTGTCGACGAACTGCCGCTACTCGTTGACATGTTGCGCTTGCTGCAAGGTGTCGGCCTGTCGCTCGATCAAAGCCTGCAGGTCGTGACGAACGATTTTCGGGGGATGCTGCCGGTGCTGTCGTCGGAGGTGGGAATCGCGCAGCGTCAGTTCGCCGCGGGCCGTACGCGCGAGCAGTCGCTGCAACGGCTGTCGAGTGGATTCGACAACGAGGATCTGCGCGCGATCGTGCGATTAATGATTCAGGTCGACAAGCATGGCGGTGCGGTGCAGGAACCGCTCAAGCAGTTCGGCGACCGTTTGCGCGAGACGCGTCGAGCGATGCTGCGCGAACGGATCGGTAGATTGACGGTAAAGATGACGGGCGTAATGGTGCTGACGCTGTTACCCGCTCTGCTGATCGTAACGGCGGGGCCGGGCATGCTGGCGGTGATGCGCGCGTTGTCGTCGCAGCATTGAAGGATGGAAGGGCAGACGATGAAGCGAATCGGCGAAGCGGTAATTCGGGCGGGCATGCTGGCGGTGGCGCTGCTGCTCGGCGCATGCGCAACCAAGGAAAGCGGGTATGGCGTCGGCGCGCAGACCGAGCGTGCGGCACTGATGCAAGCAGCAGATCAGAAGCAGTCCGTGCCGGATACGCCGGGGATGTATCTGGGTCTGATTCAGCGCATGCAAGCGCAGGGCCTCTATTACGCTTCGCTCGCGCACATCGATGCATATGACAAGACATACGGTGTCATGCCGGAATCGATCCTGTTGCGTGCGGATGCGCTGCGGATGACCGACCAGCCGGCCGCAAGTGCGGCTGTGTATGCGCAGTTGCTGAAGACGCCACTTGCGGCCCGTGGTTATCGCGGGCTGGGGTTGCTTGCGGGCGCTGCAGGCGATTTCGACCGTGCCGTGCAGGCGCTGACGCAAGCATCGGAGCTCGCGCCGACGGATCCGTCGCTACTGTCCGACCTCGCTTATGCGAAGTTGCGCAGCGGTGACGTCGTCGGCGCGCGAGTGCCGTTGATGAAAGCTGCCGAACTCGATCAGCGCAATCCGAAAATCGTCAGCAACCTTGCGCTGTATCTGTTTGCGGCAGGACGTGCGCAAGATGCGCAACGGCTGATGAACCAGCAGCATCTGTCGCCGGAAATTCGAAAGGACATCAACGGTGATGCCGCGAAGATCGCCGCGGCAGTGCGTGCGCAGCAGCGCGCAATCGCGACGCCGCCGGTGGTGTCGCGGCCCGGCGCGACGACGCCGATCACGCCGATGGCGAACAACTTCGGTTACGACCAAACTGTCCCGCTGCTGCAACGGTTTTCACAATGAACGGACATTCGGGGAACGACATGAGCGACAACACACGGAATCGAAGCGCATGCGGGCGCCGGATTGCGACGCTGGTCTCGATCGTCTGCATCGTAACGGGTTCCGGCGCTGCATACGGTCAAGATGCCGTGACACTGGGTGCGTCCGACGTTGGCCGCTCGACCAAAGACTGGCTCGCGATGCAGCGCGACAACCGCGCGGCGGCGCCGACGCAACCGGTGTTCGGGGACGTCGCGTCGCTTGCGTACCAACGCTATCTCGATTCGTTCAAGAACAAGATCCCTGATTCGATGAGTTCGCAACTCGGCGCCGTGGGTGGCATGTCGGGCGGCGGACAGGGCGGGCAATAAGCGGGATGACCATGCGCGCAGATCAGTCGCACACGGCGCGGCGGGGCAGCGCCGGTCGTCCCGGGATAAACCGCCAGCGCGGTAGCGTCGCGATCATGGCGACGATCTGGGTGCTGGTCGCGATCATTGTCCTGGGCGCGATCGACGTCGGCCATTTCTATGCCGAAAGACGCCGGATGCAAGCGGCGGCCGATTTGGCCGCGTTATCGGCAGTCTCTCAGGTGACGACCGACGCGACTTGCCAGGCAGCGAGGACCGCAGCCAGCCAAATCGCGAACCCGGCGACGAATGCATTGCCGGACGGTTCGAAAGTTTCCGTGTCGTGCGGCATCTGGACCGCGCCTCAGGGCGGCGGCAGCGCGCAGTTCACACGGGTGTCGGGCGACACAATCAGCGGTAACCAGTGCGCTGGGCTCTCTGCGGGAACGGTCAATGGCCAATCGACCAACGCCGTTTGCGTCACGGTGACCGAGCCGGTCGACGGGATTTTTCGCGGCGGCGTCACGATTGGCGGATCGGCCATTGCCAAGAGCGTACCGACCGACACTTTTACGCTGACCACGTCGCTTGCAGCGTTGAACGGTGGATTGGCCAACCAATTGCTCAAGGCGCTGACACGGTCAAACGACAATGCGCTGAATCTCCAGCTGGTTGACTATCAGGGACTCGCGCAAGTCAACTTGAAGCTGGCCGGCATTCTTGCCAATCTCCCGGTCGGCACCAGTACAGGCGTGCTGAATGGCACCGTGACGCTCGGTCAACTGGCGAATGCCGCGGTGCAGGCGGCGACGCAGCAGAGCGTAGCCGCGGCGAACCTGAAGGTGCTGAATGCATTGGTCATCGCCCTTTGTCCGGGGGGAGTCTGTGGCGGGCCGCAGATCGCGCTCGGTCAACTGGTTTCCGCTGCGACCGCGACGGGAAGCTCTGCCGTCAATGCCAGCGTCAATGCACTCGGATTACTGTCGACGGCATTGCAAATCGCGAACGGCACGAATTCGGTCGACATCCCCAGCGTCACGGTTCAGACGCCTACCGCGCTCTCACCGCTACTGAACGTGGCCGTGTCGGGTTCAGTCAAGTTGGGGGCCAATCCGCCGTCCACGGCGAGCGGTCCGCCCGGGCCGTTGAATTGCGGGACGTCCGATTGCGCAACCAGCACGTCGACCGCGCAGGGCAACGTGTTCCTCAATACGTCGATCTCGCTGCTGTCAAGCTGCCCCACCGGTGGATTGGTCTTTCCGGGTGGCAGTTGTCCGTCAGGTAATCCGACGCCGCTTGCTGCCGTTCAATTGCCGATTACAGCGTATGTGGCGCCCGCCACGGCAGGCCTGGCGTCCGTCAGCTGTTCGGCGGACGGTACGAAAAGCGCGACAGTGAACGTGCAGACCGGAGTCGTCGCCGTCTATATCGGGGGGTCTTCAAGTACGAAGATCAATCTCTCCGCTCCGTCCGGTTATTCGCCCGACGGTAGCGCGGCTCCGATTCCGCTGGTGTCCGTCAATCTGAGTAGTTTGCTCAATCTGCTGAACCTCGGCGGACTGTCGTCTACGCTGGCAGTATTGATCAAGACCCTGACGCTGGGTATCGTCGATCTGAACGCAATTTCGGTCAACATTGGCTTGCGGCCCGGGCAAATGACGACAGTGCCCGTCGCTAATCAAAGTCCGACGCCGTTGCTGTTCTCATATCCGGGATCTCAATCATCCGCTGCACCGAATCCACCGTCGCCATACACGCTGGGCACGGGAACGGACCAGTTCCTGTCGCCGGCGGTGACGGGCATCACGAACAATGGTCTCACGGTGTCGTTGGCGCTGGGTGACAGTGGATTGCTCGGAGCGCTGAAAGCAGTAGGCATCGATCTGACCGGGGTATTGAGTCAGTTGTTGAGTAACCTTCTCGGACCGCTTCTGAGCGCGCTCGGGAATACGCTCGTTCCGCTCCTCCTGCAACCGATCGATTCGCTCCTGACTTCCGTCACGGGCCTGCTCGGCCTGAGCCTAGGGAACGCCTATGTCACGAACACGCCGGATTCGATCAAATGCGGCAATCCCATGCTGGTTCAATAAATGCCCGAACGTTCCGTTATCGAAGCAGCCGGTATCGTCGCTGCCCGCAGCCGGCCGCTGATCTGCAACGCCAGGCAACCCGTCAATTACTGAAGCCGCACCCGAAACATGAGAACCACGCCCGCAATCGAAGAGCTCGACCTGTACGTCTGGGAAGGCAAGGCGGACATCGTCGACCGCGTCGCCCGATGCATGGCGAGCTTCGACGTCGAAGTGATCCGCGCCGACAACGCGACGGTCTCGCCCGAGCGCGCCGCGATGCGGCGGTCGCTGGCGATCATCAGCGTGACGATGATCGAAGGCGGCGCGGCATTCCTGCGCGACTGGCAGGCCAATATCGGCATGCCGGTCGTCTGGGTCGGCGCGGCGCGCGACCACGACGCGTCGCAGTATCCACCCGAGTATTCGCACATCCTGCCGCTCGACTTCACGTGCGCGGAACTGCGCGGCATGATCGGCAAGCTCGTCACGCAACTGCGCGCGCACGCCGCCGAAACGTTGCGGCCGTCGGAACTCGTCGCGCACTCCGAATCGATGCAGGCGCTGCTGCACGAAGTCGATACGTTCGCCGACTGCGACACCAACGTGCTGCTGCACGGCGAAACCGGCGTCGGCAAGGAGCGCATCGCGCAACTGCTGCACGAAAAGCATTCGCGCTATCGGCACGGCGAGTTCGTGCCGGTGAACTGCGGCGCGATTCCGGACGGCCTGTTCGAATCGCTGTTCTTCGGCCATGCGAAAGGGTCGTTCACGGGCGCGGTTGTTGCGCATAAAGGCTATTTCGAGCAGGCGGCCGGCGGCACGCTGTTCCTCGACGAAGTCGGCGATCTGCCGCTGTACCAGCAGGTGAAGCTGCTGCGCGTGCTCGAGGACGGCGCGGTGCTGCGCGTCGGCGCGACGGCGCCGGTCAAGGTCGATTTCCGTCTGGTCGCGGCGAGCAACAAGAAGCTGCCACAGCTCGTGAAGGAAGGGCTGTTCCGCGCGGACCTCTATTACCGGCTCGCGGTGATCGAGTTGAGCATCCCGTCGCTGGAAGAGCGCGGTGCGGTGGACAAGATCGCGCTGTTCAAGTCGTTCGTCGCCCAGGTGGTCGGCGAGGAGCGCCTCGCCGAGTTGTCGGACCTACCGTACTGGCTCACGGATTCGGTTGCGGACAGCTATTTCCCCGGCAACGTGCGCGAACTGCGCAACCTCGCCGAGCGCGTCGGCGTGACGGTGCGGCAGACGGGCGGCTGGGATGCCGCGCGGCTGCAGCGGCTGATCGCGCACGCACGCAGCTCGGCCCAGCCGGTGCCGGCGGAGAGTGCGGCCGAGGTGTTCGTTGATCGCAGCAAGTGGGACATGAACGAGCGTAACCGTGTGATCGCGGCGCTCGACGCCAACGGTTGGCGGCGTCAGGACACGGCCCAGCAGCTCGGCATCAGCCGCAAGGTGTTGTGGGAAAAAATGCGCAAGTACCAGATCTTCGACGAAGAGCCCGAGACCCGCGAAAGCGAGTAATTAATGAGATAAAATCGCGTGGAATGACAACGATCCGCGCGGGAATAAAACTTCATGAGCCATATGACGGGGTTGGGGCGGGTGAGCGTATTGCTCGCCCTGGTAGGAGGCATGCAAGGCGCGTTCGCGCAGGGGCTGGCAGGCAGCGATCCGTCGGCGGTGCAGCCGGCGTCGGCGCCGGTGGCCGCGATTCCGGTGATCGATTCGCAGGCGCAGACGCCGGTGCAGCCGCAGGCCGGCGAGTCGACGGGGCCGAGCACGGTCGACGATTTGCAGCGCCAGATCCAGGCGCATTCGCTGACGGAAATGCGCACGAGCTACAACGGCAGCTACGGCGCGAGCCTGCTGTTCAACGTCAAGGACGGTGCGTATTTCGTCGCGCTGTTTCAGCAGAAGGCGTTCTGGCGCGTGATCAAGACTTACAACGAAGCGCGGGCGGAAGCGATCTATCGCGATTTCTCGCACCAGGCCGAGCGGCTGGCCGTCGACGAACTGCGCGCGGCGAAGCTGGAATCGCAGAAGGCGCAGATGGACAAGCAGATCGAAGTCGTGCAGGACCGCGCGCGGCGTCTGCAGGCGGACATCTCGATCGCCCGCCAGCAGCAGGCGGCGGTGGCGGATCGCCAGAAGAGCGTGCGGAGCGAAACGGCGACGCTGCAGGCGCAACAGGCTCAACTTCAGTCGCAACTGCGGGCGTTGCAGCAGCAGGTGCGTTCGTTGCAGCGCGAGGCCAACGCGGGCCTGCCGGCGACGGCACGCTGAACCCGGTCGCGGCGGCGGTGCGGCGACGTGCCGCGCCGGCCGTACCAGTGAAAAGGGCAAGCCGGTTGGCTTGCCCTTTTTGTTTTACTGGCCGTCCGGCACGATTCGCCGGCGCCGCGTCACGATGACCGGCCCGTTGCCGCCGCGGGAATCCGACGGCGCGGCGTTGCCGGATGCGTCGCCGGTGTCGCGCGGCGCGCCGTAGCTTTCGCGCGGTTCACGCGGTGCGCCGTAGCCTTCGCGCGGCTCACGCGAGCCGTAACCCTCGCGCGGTTCGCGCGAACCGTAGCCTTCACGCGGCTCGCGGGAGCCGTAGCCGCCGTCGCCGCGCGATTCGCGCGGCCCGCCGTGCGAGCCGTACGGGCTGTGACCGCCGCCTTCACGGCCGCCGGGGCGACCGCCGGTGCGCGGGCCGCGGGGGCCGCCGCCGCCCGGGCGCGAGCCGCCCGTATCGAGCTGGATCGTGGAAATCGCACGCTTGTAGATGCCTTGCAGACCCACGGGGGTGCGCAGCATCACCAGATACTGGTCGAACGACTCGATACATCCCGTCAGACGAATGCCGTTGACGAGATAGATTTCAACACGCTTACGTTCCTTGCGCGCCGAATTGATGAAGTCGTTTTGCGGATGGGATTCTGCGGGATTGGCCATTGAGGTGCGGCAGGAGCCTGCGTCAGAGAATATGTTGTGCGTGTGTGTGGCGTGTTCGTCCACAAGGCGTTTGGCGGAATTCTACCCTGTTCGATAGGGGAGCGCGCAGTCGCGATTGTGTCGAACCGTAACCCACTATAGACGTTCCGGCGCATTTTCGCGATTAGGCCGAACGGCCGAAGCCGTTTCGTTACGCTGCGTTACGACTCTCGCAGCCCCGTATCACCTCGGTGCGCGCGCCGCGCTTACATTGGTCGCGCGAGCCGGGCGGGCCGGCTTATCAGGGATGCGGAGCATGAACAAGAGGCAAGTCGCAGTGGTGATCGGGAGCATGGCGTTGCTCGTTTCCGGCAGTGCAATGGCGGGGCGTGTGGATCTGTCGGTCGGCATCGGCGTACCGGTCGCGCCGGTAGCACCGGTCTATGTCGAGCCGGCGCCGGTCTATGTAGCGCCGCAGCCGGCCGTCGTCGCCTATCCGGGCTACGGGTATGGCTACTACGGCGATGACGACGACGACCGCTACCGCAAGTGGCGCAAGCACTATTACAAGCACTGGCATCGTCACCACGACGACGATGACGATTGACCCCGTGGCGAGTCGCGCCGACGCGCGTCAGAATGCGTAATCCGGGTTTTTCGGGTCGAATGCGGTGTCGTCGAGGGGCGTCGGCGCGATTTTCTCGATGACGATCCGCTCGAAAATCCTGCCGTCGTTGTCATAGGACTCGACGGTCCGGAAATAGGGTGCGTGCAGGTCGAGCCCCAGCACTTCCTTCTTCGCATAGAACTGCGGCCGGCCGGTCGGCGTTTCGTAGGTGAGCGCGACGACGCGCACGCCGTCGATCGTCCGGGCCTCCACGTCGGTCGGCCGCTGCACGCCGGCTTCCACGTATTTCTTTCCCTCGGTCAGGTACAGGTTCGCGATGAACTCGGTGCCGAGATCCTTCACCTGATGATTCGACTGGGCGCGCGCGAGCGCGCCGTCGATCGCCGTCCACAGCGGAATCTTGCCGAGCAGGCCGCCGAGGTGGCCATACATCTCGTCCTTGCGCTGCGTCGTGTCATAGATCGTCTCCTGTCCGGCATGCGCGCCGCCCGGCAACCATTTCGCATACACGCGCAGCGGCTCGCGGGTCGTTTTCACGAGCATGCGATCGGGCGTGTCGGGCCATTTTCCGCTGATGCGCTCCTGGCGCACCATCGTGAACTGGTAGGACGGATAGCCGTTCGGGCCGTTACGGATATAGAGCGGCACGGCGAGCGGATCGAGCGCCTTGAAGAGCGCGGTGAGCGTCGTGTCGTCGAGCTGCGCGAGCGTGCCGCGCTGGGCCGCCGTGCGCAGCCAGCGCGCCTGTTGCGCAACCGGCTCGTGCGTGACCTTCGCGAGCTCCGCCGGCAGCGCGGCCGCCTGCGCCGCGCTCGCGGCGCCGGCCGTTTCCTGCGCATGCAGCGCGGCTTGCGCGAGCGCCAGCGCGCACGCGACGGTCGCCACGGCGGCATGCCGCGCGCGGCGTTTCATTCGTTCGTTCATCGACGGCGTCTCCCGGAGCGATGGATCGTTCAGCCTTGCTTCGCGGCCTTGAGTTTGGCGAGTTCCTCGTCGCGCAGCGCGCGGCGCAGGATCTTGCCGACGTTCGTCTGCGGCAGCGCGTCGCGAAACTCGACGAATTTCGGCATCTTGTAGCCGGTCAGGTTCTTGCGGCAGTGCGCGAGCACGTCCTCGGCCGTCAGCGACGGGTCGCGCCGCACGACGAACACCTTGATCCGTTCGCCCTGGACCTCGTCCGGAATGCCGATCGCCGCGGCTTCGCTGATGCCGGGATGCATCACGAGCACTTCCTCGATCTCGTTCGGATACACGTTGAAGCCCGACACGAGAATCATGTCCTTCTTGCGGTCGATCAGGCGGATGAAGCCGCGCTCGTCCATCACGCCGATGTCGCCGGTGGCGAGCCAGCCGTCGGCGTCGATCACCTTCGCCGTCTCGTCGGGGCGCTGCCAGTAGCCGCGCATCACCTGCGGGCCGTGCACGCACAGCTCGCCCGGCTCGCCGATCGCGGCCCAGGTGCCGTCCTCGCGGCGAAAACGCACGACGGTCGACGGCGCGGGCAGCCCGATCGAACCGCTGAACGCGGCCATGTCGTTCAGGTCCACGGGATTCATCGTGACGATCGGCGAACACTCGGTGAGGCCGTAGCCTTCGACCACCGGCCGGCCCGTCACCTGCTGGAAGCGCTCGGCGACCGCGCGCTGCATCGCCATCCCGCCCGCCATCGCGAGCTTGAGCTTCGAGAAGTCGCGTTTGCGGAATTCCTCGTTGTCGAGGAACGCGTTGTACAGCGTGTTGATGCCGGTGATCCCCGTGAACGTCTCGTGGCGGATGATCTTCATCACCATCTTCATGTCGCGCGGGTTCGCGATCAGGATGTTGCGCCCGCCGAGCCCCATGAAGATGAACGCGTTCACCGTCAGCGAATAGATGTGATAGAGCGGCAGCGGCGTGAGCACGGTCTCGACGTCGCCCGACACCTGGTCGGCGATCCAGGCCTTCGCCTGCAGCAGGTTCGCGATCAGGTTGCCGTGCGTGAGCATCGCGCCTTTCGCGACGCCGGTCGTGCCGCCCGTGTACTGCAGGAACGCGAGATCGTCGCGCGTGATCTGCACCGGTTGCGGCGTGCCGCGCGCGCCGAGCGCGAGCGCGGAACGCAGCCGGATAGCCTGCGGCAGGTGGTAGTCCGGCACGAGTTTCTTCACGTGCTTCAGCACGAAATTGATCAGGCGGCCTTTCGCGTTGAGGCCGTCGGCGAGCAGGTCGCCGAGCGCGGTGACGACGATGTGCTTCACCTGCGTTTCCGGCAGCGCGTCCTGCAGCGTGCGCGCGAAGTTCTCGAACACGACGATCGTCTGCGCGCCGCTGTCCTTCAACTGATGCGCGAGTTCGCGCGCGGTGTACAGCGGATTCACGTTGACGACGATCGCACCGGCCTTCAGCGTGCCGAACAGCGCGACCGGATACTGGAACGTGTTCGGCAGCATGATCGCGACACGGTCGCCGGGCTTCACGCCGACGCTTTGCAGATAGGACGCGAATGCGTCGACCTTCCGCGCGAGCGTGCGGTAGGTCATCGACGCGCCGGCGCTCACGTAGGCGACGCGCTCGGCGAAGCGGGTCGTGCATTCGTCGAAGAACTGCACGAGCGACGCGTATTGCGTGACGTCGATCTCGTGCGGAACGCCGGGCGGGTACGACGCGTACCAGACGGCGTCGGTGTTCGGCGGAAGTTGGGCCGAGGTGGGTGCTGCGGAAGATGACATGACGTGTCTCCGGTCTTGGCTCTCGGCGAGGGCCCGCGCGTCAGCGCGTGCCCATGCCCCGTGCTTCGCGGCTCATCGACGCGGGCGTCTCGACGCCGCGCCCGACCGCGCGTATCAATCAAATCGTGAACAGGAAGCCGCGCGTGGCCTCGCGCGCTCAGTTCGTGGAATGCAGCGTGGCCGCCTCGACGGCTGTCGTGCCCGACTGCGGCAGCCCGAACGCTTCGCTTGCGCCCGCGTCGTCGAGTACGGCCGCGAAGATCGACAGTTGCGCGCTGTCGGGCATCGGCGCCTTCAGCGCGGCGACGATCAGCGACGACAGCCGCGCGATCATCTGCACGTCGTTCATCGTGCGGCCTTGCGAGAATTCGTCGATCAGGCTTTCCGTTTCGGCGCCCGCGAGCGCGCCGGACAGCGCGCCGATCGCGAAGTGCAGCCGCCAGCCGAGCTCGGTGCGCGGCAGGTGCGGCAGCGCGCGCTGGAACGCGTCGAAGAAGCGGCCCGCGACGCTCGCGTAATGCGCGGTCAGGAAGTTGCGCACGAACGGCGAAGGATCGGTGTACGCGCGGCCGATCAGCCGCAGGAACCCGGGCCCGCCGCGTTCGGGGTTGCGCGATGCCTTCAGCGCCGGAATGAACATCGCGCCGAGCACGTGCTCGCAGGTGATGTGCGTGCCGAGCTGCGCATCGAAGCGGTCGAGGATGCCGAGGCGTTCCTGGTTCAGCTGGTCGAGCCGGCGCGACAGCATCGCGTGGATCAGCGCTTCCTTGCTGCCGAAGTGGTAGTTGACCGCGGCGAGATTGACCGTCGCGCGCGACGTGATCTGCCGCATCGACATCGCTTCGAAGCCATGTTCGATGAACAGATCCTCGGCCGCATCGAGAATGCGCGCCTTCGTCCCGCCGGTCTGCCGCGTGCCGGATGACCGTGCCCCCGACGGCCGTCCCGCGGATGGCCGCCCCTCCTGACTTACTGCCATGTTCCGCCTCCCATGCCAGTTTCCCGGCCGCGAACAGGTGATTTGATTATCTGATTCAAACAGTCGTTTTTATTAAGATAAAAAATCGCGGGCGGACCGGGCAAGCGCGGAATCTGGATCAATTCCTCTAGTTCGATGTGCGGGTGCGGAAAGCACGGCGCCCGCGCCCGGCGGGGCGCGGCGCGCGCGATGACGCGGTGCCGCAACGTGCGGGGTCACCCGGTAGTGGTACGCGTATTGACCGATTGCGTCATGTCGATGCCGCGCCGCTCGCGGCTGAACAGGATCAGTACGGCGATCGCGACGGCGACGATGCCGGCCACGAGCGCGAGCGCGAAGCCGTAATTGTCGTGGTTCGACACGGCGAGCGACGCCTGCATCGTCGCGTTGCCCGACGCGAGCAGGTTGCCGAGCTGGTAGACGACGCCGGGGAAGGTCGCGCGGATCTCGTCGGGCGAGATCTCGTTCAGGTGAACCGGTATCACGCCCCATGCGCCCTGTACCGAGATCTGCATCAGGAACGCGCCGGCGGCGAGCGCGATCGCGCCGCTGGAGAACGCCCACAGCGGCAGCACGGGCAGCGCGATCAGCGCGGCGATGAAGATCGCACGGCGCCGGCCGATCCGCTCCGAGATCGCGCCGAACGACAGCCCGCCGACGATCGCGCCGACGTTCAGCACGATCGTGATCCACGACACGGTATGCGGATCGAAGTGATGCTGTTCGCGCAGGAAGGTCGGATAGAGATCCTGCGTGCCGTGCGAGAAGAAGTTGAACGCGGTCATCAGCACGATCGCGTAGATCGTGAGCTTCCAGTTCTGTTTCAGCGTGGCGCCGAGGCTCGGGCGCGCGCGCTTCTCCATCTGTTTCCAGGCCGGCGATTCGGGCACGTGGGCGCGGACGTACAGCACGAGCAGCGCGGGCAGCACGCCGACCATGAACATCCCGCGCCAGCCGATGTATTGGTAGAACAGGCCGAACACGACCGACGCGAGCAGATAGCCGCTCGGGTAGCCGGCCTGCAGCAGCCCGGACACGAGGCCGCGCGCGTGGGTCGGCACGGTTTCCATCGTCAGCGCGGAGCCGACGCCCCATTCACCGCCCATCGCGATGCCGAACAGCGCGCGCAGCACGAGCAGCGCGGTCAGGCTCGGCGCGAAACCCGACGCGAGCTCGAGTAGCGAATAGCATGCGATGTTGACCATCAGCGTCGGGCGGCGACCGAAGCGGTCGGCGAGCCGGCCGAAGATCAGCGCGCCGAGCGGTCGCATCGCGAGCGTCAGCGTGAGCGCGAACGCGACGGCGGGGATCGTCGACGCGAATTCCGCGGCGATGTCCTTCAGCACGAAAACCATCAGGAAAAAGTCGAACGCATCGAGCGTCCAGCCCAGATAGGCGGCGATCGTGACGTTGCGTTGCTCGCGGGTCCAGCTCATGTGCGGGTCTCCTCGTTGGCTTGCGCGCTCGCGATTGTGCATGCGGATGCCGGCCCGGCTCGCGCGCGGCGCGGGGCACTGATCGAGTGTAGGCTCGCGCGCCGCGCGAGGTGGGGCGCGATAGCCGCGAATCGGGAATAATCCCTACGAAATGCACTGTTTCGGAAATGGAAACGGAGCCGCGCGAGGCGCGCGACCGGACTCTGTATCATTCCGGAAGGCTTTTTGTATAAGTTCTGTAATGCGCGCGCTGCGCATCGCCACCGAATCAGGAGTCCCGATGAACGACCGTTCCGCCACTGCATTGCCCGTGCTCGAAACCGCGCGGCTGTGGCTGCGTCCGCGCGTGCTGGCCGATCTCGATGCGTGCATCGAGATGGATCGCGATCCCGAGGTCACGCGCCACATCGCGGGCCCGTGGCACGACCCCGTCGAGCATCGCCGCTTCGTCACGCACCGGATCACGCGCGACTATCCGCCCGGTCTCGGCTACTGGTCGATCTTCGAGAAGGCCGCGCCCGAGGTGTTCATCGGCTGGATCCTGCTGATCCCCGACTACAAGGACGGGGCGCGCGACGTCGAGATCGGCTGGCGGCTCGTGCGTGCGACGTGGGGGCGCGGCATCGCGAGCGAAGCCGCGGCGGCCGTCGTGCGGCACGCGTTCGACACCGTGCGCCTGCCGCGCGTGATCGCCGATATCGCGGAGGCCAACAGCGGCTCGCTGAACGTGGCGCGCAAGCTCGGAATGCGGCGCGTGAGCATCGTGCACGACGGCATTCCCTACATTCGGCATCGTCTCGAACGGAACGATTTGCGCGCGTAGCGCGGCGTCGTGCAGGCAGCGGGCGTCGCGGATCGTCGACCGAACGCGGATCACGACGATGACGGATTAACGGCGCGCGCGATCAGGAGTATCGTTGCCGGAATTTCGCTACATGGGGTACGACCATGGCACTCGGCAACGACGTTCATCTCATTCCCGTCAGGCTCGACGCGCTGCGTCCGACCCAGATGACGGTCGGCTATCGCGAAGTGAAGGCGAAGCGCAAGCACTGGAAGGCGCTGAACCGGCGCGCCCGCAAGGCCGCGATCGAATCGCACTGGTTCCCGGCCGTGCTCGGCCCAGGCGGGCTGCACTACATCACCGATCATCATCATCTCGGCCTCGCGCTGATCGAGGAGGGCGAGGCGCGGGTGAACGCGATGCTGCTGAAGGATCTGTCGTGGCTCGACGACACGATCTTCTGGCGGATGATGGAACACAACCAGTGGGTGCATCCGTTCGGCCCGGACGGCTCGCGGCGCGACTATGCGCATTTGCCGAAGGCGCTGACGGGCCTCGAGGACGATCCGTACCGCAGCCTCGCCGGCGAGCTGCGCACGGCGGGCGGCTATGCGAAGGACGCGACGCCGTTCAGCGAATTCCTGTGGGCCGACTATCTGCGCCAGCACGTGACGCTCGACCAGATCCGCAAGAACTTCGCGAAGGCGCTCGACGTCGCGCTGCATCGCGCGCACGAGCAGGATGCGCGCTATCTGCCCGGCTGGTCGGGCGTGATTGCCGTCAAACCCTGACCGGCGCACGGCGCGCACCGCCTCATGACGATCGCCCCGATCCGTCCCGACGCCGGCCCGCAACATCCGGACCATTTCGCGACGCTCGACGCGCCGCCCGCGCCGCGCACGCGGCGCGTCGGCCTCGATGCGCTGGCCGGCCTGTCGATTGCCGGCCTGCTGATTCCCGAGGCGGTCGCGTATGCGGGGCTCGCCAACCTGCCGCCGCAGGCCGGCCTGATCGCGCTGCTGTCGGGGCTCGTCGTCTATGCGCTGACGGGCAGCAGCCGCTTCGCGATCGTGTCGTCGACGTCGTCGTCGGCCGCGGTGCTCGCCGCGACCGTGCTCGCCGAATCGGGGATGGCGCTGGCCGCGCAGCTCGCGCTGGCGGCGGCGCTCGTCGCGATGACGGGCGTGCTGTTCATCCTGGCCGGCGTCGCGCGGCTCGGCGGCATGTCGGATTTCGTCGCGCGGCCCGTGCTGCGCGGTTTCACGTTCGGTCTCGCGCTGACGATCGTCATCAAGCAGCTGCCGAAGATTCTCGCGATTGCCGTGCAGCGCCGCGCCGCACGTCGCGCTCGACCTGCTCGCCGGCGCGCCGCACGCGAACCTCGCGAGCGTCGTGCTCGGCGCGACCGCGCTCGCGCTGCTGTTCGTGCTCGGGCGCCGCTCGCGCGTGCCCGCGACGCTCGTCGTGATCGTGCTGTCGATCGCGGCGAGTTATGCGGTCGACTGGCAACGGTACGGCATCGCGATCGTCGGCCATATCGACTTCCGGCACCTCGAATTCGGCTTGCCGCATCTCGATCGCAATGCGTGGATGCAGACGGTCGAGCTCGCATTCGCGCTGATGCTGATCCTGTACGCGGAATCGTACGGATCGATCCGCAATTTCGCGCTGAAGCACGGCGATACCGTGTCGCCGAACCGCGACCTCGTCGCGCTCGGCTGCGCGAACCTCGTGTCGGGCCTGCTGCACGGGATGCCGGTCGGCGCCGGCTATTCGGCGACGTCGGCGAACGAGGCGGCCGGTGCGCAGTCGCGCGTGGCTGGCCTGTGGGCGGCCGGCGTGGTCGCGCTGATCGTGTGGCTGCTGCTGCCGCAGCTCGCGCGCACGCCCGAGCCGGTGCTCGCGGCGATCGTGATCTTCGCCGTCAGCCATTCGCTGCACCCATCCGTGTTCCGGCCGTACTGGGCCTGGCATCGCGACCGGCTCGTCGTGATCGCGGCGCTGCTCGCGGTGCTCGTGCTCGGCGTGCTGCACGGGCTGCTCGCGGCCATCGGCGTGAGCCTGCTGCTGACGCTGCGCAAGCTGTCCGAGCCGAACGTCAGCGTGCTCGGCCGGCTGCGCGACAGCCACGATTTCGTCGACGTCGCGAGCCATGCCGATGCGAAGCCCGTGTCGGGCGTGCTGATCGTGCGGCCCGAGGCGCAGCTGTTCTTCGCGAACGCGGACCGGATGCTCAATCGCGTGCGGGCGCTGATGAAGGCCGCGCCGGACACGCATACCGTGATGGTGAGTCTCGAGGAAACGCCGGATGTCGACGGCACGACGATCGAATCGTTGCGCACGTTCGCGGCCGAATGCGCGGCGCGCGGGCTGCGGCTCGCGCTCGTGCGACTCAAGGTGCACGCGCTGCATGCGCTGCGCCGCGCGGCGGACGGTACGCTGCACGCCGACGTGATGTCGGAGCTGAGCGTCGATGAAAGCCTGCAACTGCTGCAGGCGGGCAGGCCGCCGAACGGCAGCGGCGGCAGCGAAGGCACGAGCGCCGCGTGACGGCGCGGCGCGTCGGCGCCGTCTATGGCGAAAGCGCGGCGCCGGCGGCGGTGCGCTCGATCATGTCGGCCACTTCCGCGGCCGTCGGCGCATAGGCGCCCGCATGTTCACACGCGACGGCCGCGCACGCGGCCGCGTGGCGCAGATGCTCGGCGGCCGACGCATCGGGCCGCGCAAGCTGGCTCGCGAGCCAGCCGCCGATGCTCGCATCGCCGCAGCCGACCGTATCGGCGACTTCAGTCGGGAACGCAGGCTGGAACAGCACGGTATCGCGATGCAGCAGTTGCATGCCGGCCGCGCCGCGCGTGACGAGCATCGTCGCGTCGGGCGCCCACGCGCGCAGTTGCGCGAGCGCGGCTGCTTCGTCGAGTTCCGGAAACAGCCCACGCAAATCCTCGTCGGATACCTTGATCCAGTCGGCGAGCGCGGTCAGCCGGCGCAGCGTGTCGCGATACGACGGCGCGGCCATCGGCGCGCGGAAGTTCGGATCGAACGAGATCCGCTTGCCGGCCGCGCGCGCGGCCTGCGCGAGCGCGATCAGGCGCGACGCGAGCGGCTCGCGCACGACACCGAGCGAGCCGACGTGCACGATGTCGGCCGCGTCGAACGCGCCGGCCGGCAAGTCGGCCGGATCGAACGCGAGATCGGCGCTGTTTTCTCCGATGAAGAAATAGTCGGGCGGCTGCTTCGATACGACCATCGCGAGCAGCGGCGCGCGGTCGACCTGCCGGATGAAGCGCATGTCGAGCCCCGCGTCGGCGCTCTTGCGCATCAGCTCGTCGCCGAAGGTGTCGCGGCTGACCGTGCCGGCGAAGGCCGTCGGTACGCCGAGTCGCGCGCCGACGCGCGCGACGTTCCAGCACGAGCCGCCGGCGATGCTGTGCCAGTGGTTTGCGTCGTCGCGGATGAAATCGGTCAGCGCTTCGCCGAACACGATCAGGCGGGGAAACGTCGTCGTCATGTTGAAACCTTGTGCCGCGGCGTCGCGCGCGGCCGTACGGCGGTTGATCTGAATCTGAATGGTCGGGCAGTGCGGGCCGTCGCGTGCGGCGACGCGGCCCGCCACCGCCCGGCTTCGCGGGCGGGCGGCGCGCTCGCCGCGATCAGCGCGGGGCGCTCCAGCCCTTGTAGGTCTTCACGTTGTCGCGCGTGACGAGCGTCGGCTCGATCAGGATCATCGGGTTGGCCGGCTTCTGGCCGTTCATGATCCCGTAGCCGACGTTGACGGCCTGCTGCGCCATCGCCCACGGATCCTGGCTCGACGACGCCTGCACGAGCGTATTCGACTTGAGTGCGACCTCGATGTCGGGCGCGCCGTCGACCGACGTGATCACGATGTTCGGACGGTTCAGCTGTTTCGCCGCGAGATCGGTGCCGATCGCCTGCGGGTCGTTGATCGCGAACACGCCGTCGAGCTTCGGAAAGCGTGTCAGGTAGCCCTGCATCGCATTCATCCCGCCTTCGCGCGAGCCCTTGCCGTCCTGGTCGCTCGACAGCAGCTTGATGCCGGCGTTTTTCGCGAGCACGGCCTTGCAGCCGTTCACGCGATCGATCACGGCCGACACCTGCGGGCCATTCTCGATGATCACGTTGCCCTTGCCGTTCAGCTTCTTCGCGAGGTAGTCGCACGCGAGTTCGCCGGCCTTCACGTTGTTGGTCTGCACGGTCGCGTTCGCGCCGGCCGCCGCGACGTCCACCGCGACGACCGTGATGCCGGCCGCCTGCGCCTTCTTCACCGCCGGCTCGATCGCCTTCGGATCGGTCGCGTTGAGCAGGATCATGTCGACGTGCGCGGAGATGAAGTTGTCGATCTGCGTGAACTGCTTGTTCAGGTCGTAGTCGGCCGAGACGGCCGTGACCTTCGCATTCGGGTTGAGCTGCTTCGCGCGCGCTTCGGCGCCTTTCACGATCGTGACGAAGTACGGGTTGCCGAGCGAGCCGACCGTGACGCCGATCGATTTCAGCGGCTTGTCGGCTGCATGGGCGACGGCGCTGAAGGCGAGTGCGCAGGCGACGGCGGTCAGGGCGGCGGTGTGCTTGAACATGTCGTTGTGTCTCCGAGAGGTCTGTTGGCGAACGGGCGCAGGAGGACCTGCCTGCACCTTGATGGTTGAATGGTAAGAGACGGGTATCAGGTACGGGCCGAGTCGCGCTGGCGATAGCGGTCGAGCGCGACCGCGCCGATGATCACCAGCCCCTTGATGATGTACTGCCAGATGTCGGACACGCCGAGCAGCACGAGGCCGTTGGTCAGCACCGCGATGATCAGCGCGCCGATCAGCGTGCCGACGATCGAACCGACGCCGCCGACGAAGCTCGTGCCGCCGAGGATCACCGCGGCGATCGCGTCGAGCTCGTACGACTGGCCGAGCTGCAGGCCGTTGGCCGCATACAGGCGCGCGGCCGACATCACCGCGCCGAGGCCGGCGAGCAGGCCCGACGCCGCATACACGAACATCTGGATCGCCCGCACGTTGATGCCCGACAGGCGCGCGGCTTCCGGATTGCCGCCGACCGAATAGATCCGCATCCCGAGGACCGTGCGGCGCAGGATGAACCACGAGATCGCGATTACCGCGCACGCGATCACGACGAGCCACGGCACGCCGAGGATCGAGCCGTTGCCGATGAATGCGAACGGCAGTTGCGGGTTGAACACGGTCGTGTCGTTGCCGATCAGCCGCGCGACGCCACGCACGGCCGTCATCGCGCCGAGCGTGACGATGAACGGCGGCAGGCGCAGGAACGAGATCAGCCCGCCGTTGATCGCGCCGAACACGAGGCCGACGACGAGCGCGAACGGCACGCCGAGCCAGCCCCAGCCGGGAATGGTCGACGCGATCAGCGCCGCGACGGCCGCGGCGGCGAGCACCGAGCCGACCGACAGGTCGATGCCGCCCGTCAGGATCACGAAGGTCATGCCGGCGGCGAGCACGATGTTGATCGACGCCTGCTGCGTGACGATCGACAGGTTCTGCAGCGTGAAGAAACCGTCGGTCAGGAAGCCGAAGCCGACGCACAGGACCAGCAGCACCGGCAGCATGCCGGCCGTGCGGATCAGCGATTGCATGCGGGCGCGATGATCGGCGCCGCGCATCAGGGGCGTGCGGTGGGGAACCGGATGGGCGGTCGCGGAAGCGAGGTTCCGCTGCTTGGTCGGGTTGATCATTTCGGTACCTTGAATGAAGAGGGAAATGAAGGGGCCGTGTCAGTGCGCGTCGGCCAGTTCGGCCTGCGAGCCGGTGGCGAGCGCGATGATCGCTTCCTGCGTGATCGGCGTATGCGTGTGCCCGCCGAGTTCGCCCGCGATCTCGCCTTCGCGCATCACGAGCACGCGGTCGGCGACGCCAATGATTTCCGGCAGCTCGCTCGAGATCACGATCACGCCCACGCCGGCACGGGCCAGTTCGTTGATGATCCGGTAGATCTCGGATTTCGCGCCGATGTCGACGCCGCGCGTCGGTTCGTCGAGGATCAGCACGCGCGGCTTCGTCTCGAGCAGGCGCGACAGCAGCACTTTCTGCTGGTTGCCGCCCGACAGCGCGCCGACGTTGACGTTCGCGTGCGGGACGCGGATCGACAGCGATGCAATCGCGTCGCGCGCGCGTTCGGCGCCGCGGGCGAGGTCGAGCGCGCCGAGCCGCGCATCGCGGTTGCACACCGAGATATTGATGTTGTCGCGCACGCTCATGTCGAGGAACAGGCCCTGGCGCTTGCGGTCTTCCGTCAGGTAGACGAGGCCCGCGTCGATCGCGTCGCGTGGCGAGTGCGCGCCGAACGTGCGCTCGCCCAGCTTCACGTCGCCGCGCACGCGCGGCTCGGCCCCGAAGATCAGCCGTGCGAGCTCGGTGCGGCCCGCGCCGACGAGCCCTGCGATGCCGAGCACTTCGCCGGCGTGCAGGTCGAGGCTGCAGCCGCGCACGCGCGCGCCGTCGGCGATGTCGCGGACCGACAGCAGCAGGTGACCGGGGTCGTACGGCGCGTGTTCCTTCTTGTAGAAGCCGGAGATGTCGCGGCCGACCATCATCGCGACGAGCCGCTCGGCCGACAGCGCCTCGCGTTCGAGCGTGCCGACGTACGTGCCGTCGCGCAGCACCGACACGCGATCGGACAGCTCGTAGATCTCCGCCATCCGGTGGCTGATGTAAATGATCGCGAGGCCTTCCTCGCGCAACTGGCGGATCAGGCGGAACAGGTGTTCGGTTTCGCGCGACGACAGCGGCGTGGTCGGCTCGTCCATCACGAGGATGCGGGCGCGGGTGTGCACGGCGCGCGCGATTTCGACGAGCTGCTGTTCGGCGATCGACAGCGTGTCGACGAGCGTGTCGGGCCCGAACGGGGCGCCCAGGCGCGCAAGCACGTCCTGGCAGCCGCGCGCCATCGCGGCGCGGTCGATCGTGCCCCAGCGGCGGTTGCCGCGGCGCAGTTCGCGGCCGACGTAGATGTTTTCCGCGACGGTCAGGTTCGGCGACAGGCACAGCTCCTGGTAGATCACCGCGACGCCGGCATCGCGCGCGGCGAGCGGGCCGTCGATGTCGATGCGTTGGCCGTCGATCAGGATCTCGCCGCCGGCGTCGGCGCGGTACGCGCCCGACAGGATCTTCATCAGCGTCGATTTGCCCGCGCCGTTCTCGCCCATCAGCGAGTGGATCTCGCCCGGATAGACGGTGAGGCTGACGTTGTCGAGCGCGCGCACGGCCGGGAACGTCTTGCTGATTCCGCGCATCTCGAGCAGCGGGCGGGGCGACTCAGAACGCGACATGGTGGACCTCCTGCAAATCGGTGCGGGCGCCCTTGAGGATGCCGGCCCGCGGGGAGAAGTTGAAAAACATCGGCAGCGTGGCGGCGCCGATCGCGCCGGCGTCGGCGCCGAACGTGCCGCGCACGAGCACGGGCGTGCCGCGCGCCTCGGGCGCGGTGGCCACGAGCGCCGCGCGCAGGCGGGTCGTGACCGCGTCGAGCAGGCCCGCGTCGGTGTCGGCGTCGATCACGACCACCGGCGCGTCGATCACGCACAGCACCGCGCGCAACGCCGGCGCGAGCGCGTCGACGCAGTCGTCGATCCATTCGTCGACGGCCGGCAGGCCGCGGGCGATGCATGCTTCGAGATCGGCGCGGTTCTCGACCGTCTCGCCGTGATGGCGCAGGTGACGCACGAGCGCATGCAGCGAGGCGCGCGCGAGCAGGATGTCCCACTGGCCGCGCGGCGGCGGCGCGGACGCCAGCCGGCTCGGCGGCACCGGAATCACCGCGATGTCGCCGGCATTGCCGGTCACGCCGCGCAGGCAGTCGCCGTCGATCGCGATGCCGCCACCGATCGCCGGCCCGATGAACAGGTAGACGAAGTCGTCGCACTGCCGGCCGTACCCGTAGAACAGTTCGGCGATCGCGGCCGCGTTGCCGTCGTTTTCGCCGAATACCGGCAGCGACAGTGTCCGGCCGAGGTCGGCCGCGAAATCGACGTCTTCCCACGCGCGGAACGTGTCGGGCGCGAGGCCGAGCTCGCGCATCCACGCGCCGAGGTTGTACGGCTGTGCAACGCCGACGCCGGTCAGGCGCGCACGTTCATGGTCGGGGAGCAGCGCCTGCATCGCGTCGATGTCGTGACGCACGATCTCAAGCACGTCGGCAGGCGCGGGAAGCAGCGTGTCGTGCGAGCGGCGGCCGAGCACGTCGCCTGCGAAGTTCACGAGCGCCGTCTCGATGCGCATCCGGTCGAGATGGACGCCGATGCCGAACGCGCCGCGCGGATCGAGGCGGATCAGCGACGCCGGCTGGCCGCGCTGGCCTTCGGTGCGGCCCGCGAATTCGATCAGCTTCGCGTCGGCGAGGGACGCGATGATGCTGCCGACCGCCGTCCCCGTCATGCTCGCGAGACGGGCGAGATCGGCCTTCGAGGCGCTGCCCGCACGGCGCAGCGTCTTCAGCAGCAGGCGCTCGTTGTAACGGCGCACGTTGGCCGAATTGCTTCCCTGGCCGAAGTGCGGGCTTCTCATGGCGTCTCCTTCCATGTCGCACCGCTCGGCGGCGCATTAAATAAATCACGTTGATTTATTTAACCGCGTGAGCGGCGACCTGTCAGCCTAGGGAAATCCCGGTTGTATCGGGGAAATGATGGCCGGGCGCGGCCCGGGACACGCTGCGACAGCGGCGATTTCGAATTCGTCTGATGGATTTGCTGCCGGCCGCGCGTCACGATTGCCGGTCGGGCTGCATGCGACAGCGCAGCCGGAAGAGGGCGATGTCTGCCGGCGCCGCGCGATGCGAGGCCGGCAGCGTCGGTCATTCATCGTTCATTGGACGCAGCGGCGGAGGCCGTCCAGCGTCCGCACTTGGGAGAAACGCCATGCACCGTCCGACGCGGCCTTCGGTATCGCTGCTCGATCCTTATACCGGCAGCGAACCGCTGCCGCTTTACACGACGACGGTGACCGTCACCGGCGGCGACGCGGCCCACGGACGATCGTCCGGCCGCGCGCGTTCGACCACCGGCGAACTCGATGTGTCGTTGCGCCTGCCGGTTGAATTGGGTGGCGCGGGCGGCGGTACGAACCCGGAGCAGTTATTCGCGGCAGGCTTCGCGGCGTGCTTTCATGGCGCGTTGACGCTGGTTGCGATGCGGCGCCGGATTCGGCTGCCGGCCGATCTCGCGATCTCGGCCAGCGCAACGTTTCAGCGCGATCCGGCGGATGGCCTGTTCGCCATCGCGCTCGACCTCGAGGTCGGCATGCCGGGCGTCGAGGCAGATGCTGCGCGCGAGCTGGTCGCGGAGACGGGGGCGATTTGTCCGTACGCGAAGATGGCGAAGAGCGGGATTCAGCATGTCGTGCGCGTCACCGGGGCGGTGTGATCGCGATGTCGCCGGGATCGGCGCTTCCTGGACTGGAAATGAAAAAAGGCCGGCATAAAGCCGACCTTTTTAAAAACAGATGGTGCCCAGGAGAGGACTCGGTCACCCATGCGCGACCCCGGCTGCGCTTGCAAGCGCAGCCTTTCGAGTCCTCGCGCAAAGCGCGCAGGCGCTTTGCTTCCTGGGCTGGAAATGAAAAAAGGCCGGCATGAAGCCGGCCTTTTTTAGAAAACAGATGGTGCCCAGGAGAGGACTCGAACCTCCACGATGTTGCCACCGCTAGGACCTGAACCTAGTGCGTCTACCAATTCCGCCACCTGGGCACGTTTCGCTTGCTGCGATGCGAAGACCGCTATTCTAGCGTGTCTGAAGTTTCTGTCAACTTCAATTTGACGTCTTGAACGCAAATAATTTGTGACGGGTTTGCCGCGAGAGGAGGGGACGTGCGTGGCGTCGATGTGCGCAATCGTCGATCCGGTTGCGGGGAGGAGCGCGACGTCCGCCGGTGCGTACCGCGATTCGGCGCCTGAAATGAAAAAAGGCCGGCATAAAGCCGACCTTTTTAAATACAGATGGTGCCCAGGAGAGGACTCGAACCTCCACGATGTTGCCACCGCTAGGACCTGAACCTAGTGCGTCTACCAATTCCGCCACCTGGGCACGTTTTGCAGTAGCTGCTTGCTGCAAAGAAGCGAAATTATAGCGTGCCTGGAAGCGCTGTCAACACAATTCGATCGATGGCGATAAAAATATTGCGCGCCGGGTGCCGCGCCATCACGCGCCGATCGGCTCCGCCCGTTTGGCCGTGAAATTCCAGCGCAGCGCTTCCCTCGTGTCGACGTGGGCAGGCAGCAAACCGGCTGCGAGAAACGTATCCGCGATCTTCTGTTGTTCACCGAAGTTCTGTGTGGCAACGGCGCGCACCAGATAGCTGCGTCGCGCATTCGCGCGCTCGATTGTCCCTGCATCGAGTCCCCAGATCGGCGCCAGGGCATTGGCGGCTTCCTGCTGATGGTCGCGCAGCCACGCGCCGGTCTGCGACAGCCGCTCGAACACGATCTGGATGACGTCGGGGCGCGCGGCGGCAAAACTGCTCGACGCGAGGTAATAGCGCTGGTATGACGCGAGACCGCTGCCATCGACCAGAATCCGCACGTCGGGATGCGCGTCGACCGACGCGACGTACGGATCCCATGTGATCCAGGCATCGACACTGTCGCGCTCGAATGCCGCGCGGCCGTCCGCCGGTGTCAGATAGTGGATGGCCGTGTCGCTTGTTGCGAGCTTCGTGCGTGCGAGCGCGGCAAGCAGCAGGTAGTGGCTGCCGGCCGCCTTCGTGACGGCGATCCGCTTGCCCTTGAGATCGGCGAGCGTGCGCAGCGTGCTGTCCTGCTTGACGATGATGGCCTGCGCCTTCGGCGACGGCGCTTCCTGCGCGACGTACACGAAACGGGCATGCGCGGCTTGCGCGAAGACCGGAACCGTGTCGGCCACGTCGGCGCTGAAATCGATCGCGCCGACGTTGAGTGCTTCGGTCAGCGGCAGGCCGCTCGCGAATTCATGCCACGACACGCGCAGGCCGAGCGGCGCGAGCGACTGCTCCAGCGTGCCGCGCGTCTTGAGTAGCGTGATGAGCGTCGACGATTTCTGGTATCCGATGCGCAGCGTGGTGGGCGTGTTCTCGGCGTGCGCGCGAATACCGGCGGCGCTCACGCCGACGGCCAGCATCGCGCGCGCGAACGCGCGGCGGTTCATCGACGTCATGGATCGTGTTCCTCGTTGGATTCGTTGAAAGAGAGGCGGCTAACGTACCAACGGGGACGGCAATCGATAAGCGATTAATTCTGCTATCAATCGGAGTGGTGGGCATATGGCGCGGCGCGTGCCGGTAATACGGTGCCCGAAATGAAAAAAAGGCCGGCATAAAGCCGACCTTTTTAAAAACAGATGGTGCCCAGGAGAGGACTCGAACCTCCACGATGTTGCCACCGCTAGGACCTGAACCTAGTGCGTCTACCAATTCCGCCACCTGGGCACGTTTTGCAGTAGCTGCTTGCTGCAAAGAAGCGAAATTATAGCGCCCCAATTATTCCTGTCAACACTTTTTTGCGATGCATCGCAAACCGGCCGTCGCCGCGCGCGCCGGCGGCATTCCCGTCTTTTGGCGACACGGGCGGGTGATAGAATGACCCGCCGCCGTCAATATAGAACTGTCTGACGGACACCTCTATGTTGATGCCGTGCACCATCAGTCAACGCAACGAGAACAATCATCGACAAACCCTTGAGCAAATATCCGTACCCCATTCCGAGCCGTGAAGAGATTCTCGGCGTGCTGCGTACGAGCGACGCGCCGCTGGCCGCCAACGACATCGCCGAAGCCCTGTCGATCAAGCGTCAGGAGCGCGAGGGGTTCTTCCGGCGTGTCGCCGCGATGGAGCGCGACGGCCAGATCCGCCTCGACAAGCGCGGCCACTACCAGTTGACCCATCCGTCGAATTTCGTCGCAGGGCGCGTGCAAGGGCATCGCGACGGCTACGGGTTCGTGATCCGCGATGACGGCCAGGACGACCTGTTCTTGCCGAACGGCGAAATGCAGAAGGTGATGCACAACGACCGCGTGCTTGCGCGAATCGTCGGCTACGATCGCCGCGGCCGGCCGGAAGGGCATGTCGTCGAAGTCACCGAGCGCGCGAACAAGCGCGTGATCGGCCGCCTGCTGAACGAGAACGGCGCGCTGATCGTCGCGCCGGAAGACAAGCGCATCGGCCACGACATCCTGATCACGCAGAACGTGAAGAAGGCGAAGGTCGGGCAGGTCGTCGTCGTCGAGCTGACCGATTTCCCGAGCCGTCATTCGCAGCCGCTCGGCCGTGTCGTCGAAGTGCTCGGCGATATCGACGATCCGGGCATGGAAATCGAGATCGCGGTGCGCAAGTACGGCGTGCCGCACGAATTCAGCCAGCCGGCGCTCGACGAAGCCGCCGCGCTGCCCGACAAGGTGCGGCCGACCGACCTGCGTTTCCGCGTCGACCTGCGCGACGTGCCGCTCGTGACGATCGACGGCGAGGACGCCCGCGACTTCGACGATGCCGTCTACTGCGAGCCGGTCAAGGTCGGCCGCGGCGACGGCTACCGGCTGATCGTCGCGATCGCCGACGTATCGCACTACGTGCAGCCGGGTAGCGGGCTCGACGCCGACGCGCTCGAGCGCAGTACGTCGGTCTACTTCCCGCGCCGCGTGATCCCGATGCTGCCGGAGAAGCTGTCGAACGGCCTCTGTTCGCTGAACCCGCAGGTCGACCGCTGCGTGCTCGCATGCGACATGGTGATCACCGCGCGCGGCGAGATCAAGGCATACCAGTTCTATCCGGCGGTGATCCATTCGGCGGCGCGCCTGACGTACACGGAAGTCGCGGCCGTGCTGTCGAACACGAAGGGGCCGGAGGCCGCACGCCGCGCCGATCTGCTGCCGCACCTGCAGGATCTGTACGGCGTCTACAAGTCGCTGTTCGCCGCCCGCCAACAGCGCGGCGCGATCGACTTCGACACGACCGAGACCTATATCGTCTGCAATTCGCAGGGCAAGATCGAGCAGATCGTGCCGCGTCAGCGCAACGACGCGCACAAGCTGATCGAGGAATGCATGCTGGCCGCGAACGTCTGCGCGGCCGATTTCCTGAAGCGCAACAAGCATCCGGGCCTGTACCGCGTGCACGCGGGGCCGACGCCGGAGAAGCTCGAGAACCTGCGCGCGTTCCTGCGCGGGATGGGCCTGTCGCTCGGCGGCGGCGACAAGCCGCATGCAAGCGACTATGCGGCGCTGATGGCGCAGATCCGCGACCGGCCGGACGCGCAGATGCTGCAGCCGATGCTGCTGCGCTCGATGCAGCAGGCGGTCTACAGCCCCGACAACATTGGTCACTTCGGTCTCGCATACGAGGCGTACGCGCACTTCACGAGCCCGATCCGCCGCTATCCGGACCTGCTCACGCACCGCGCGATCTACGCGATCCTGTCGGGCAAGAAGTACGCGCCGAAGGCGCCGGAAGGCTTCGAGCTCAATACCGCGCTGTCGCCGCGCGCCCGCGCGATGCAGCAGGCCGACGACGAAGCGCGCGGCCGTTCGCGCTCGAACACGGCGATCTGGGAAGAGCTCGGCCTGCACTGCTCGGCGAACGAGCGCCGTGCCGATGAAGCATCGCGCGACGTCGAGGCGTGGCTCAAGTGCTACTTCATGCGCGACAAGCTCGGCGAGGAGTACGGCGGGATGGTGAACGGCGTGACGTCGTTCGGCATCTTCGTGCAGCTCGACACGCTGTTCATCGAAGGGCTCGTGCACGTGACGGAGCTCGGCTCGGACTACTTCCAGTACGACGAGATCAAGAACGAGTTGCGCGGCGAACGCACGGGCATCCGCTATCGCCTGTCGGATCGCGTGCGCGTGCAGGTGAGCCGCGTCGATCTCGATGCGCGCAAGATCGATTTCCGCCTCGTGCGCGATACGCCGGTGAAGGCGCCGCGTCCGTCGCCCGCGCCGGCTGCCGGCGTCGATCGCAACGGCGGCGGCCCGCGCGTGCGTGCGCTGCCGCCGGTCGACGAAGCCGCGCCGCGTCGCAAGCCGGCCGCGAGCGCGCCGAGCGTCGCGGTGAAGGAAGCGCGCGCCGCGCGTGGCGCCGCGAAGAAGAAGGGCGGCGGCGGTGGCGGCGCACCCGCGAAGCCAACTGCGAAGAAGGCCCGCGCCCGCAAGAAGTATTGAGCGTTCGGGGCGGCGTACGCGCACGCCCCGCAGTATCGAGAGACGCCGCGTCACCGGTCATCGGCCGGCCACGCGGCGCTTTCCTTTTCCATGGATCGCGGCCGCGCACGTCGCGCGGCCGCACGTTTGATCGAAGGTTGTTCCAGTCATGTCACGTCTGAAGGTTCTTTACGGTTTTCATGCGGTGACCGCACGTTTGCGGCACGATGCATCGACGGTGGCGGAGGTGCTGTACGACCAGACGCGCCGCGACCGCCGCATGCAGGACTTCCTGCACACCGCGAAGGAAGCGGGCGTGCGGCTGATCGCGGCCGACGAAACGCGCCTGTGGGGCCTCGCGCATACCGAGCGCCACCAGGGCGTCGTCGCGCGCGTCGAGGACATGCCGCTCGCGCAGAACCTGTCCGAGCTGCTCGACGGCATCAACGGGCCCGCGCTGCTGCTCGTGCTCGACGGCGTCACCGATCCGCACAACCTCGGCGCATGCCTGCGGGTTGCCGATTCGGCCGGCGCGCACGCGGTGATCGCGCCGCGCGACCGGGCGGTCGGCCTGAACGCGACCGCGGCCAAGGTGGCGAGCGGGGCGGCCGATACGGTGCCGTACATCACGGTGACGAACCTCGCCCGCGCGCTGCGCGAGCTGAAGGAGGCCGGCGTGTGGATCATCGGCACGTCGGACGAGGCGTCGGCGACGCTCTACGAAACGAAGCTCGACGGCCCCGTCGCGCTCGTGATGGGCGCGGAAGGCGAAGGCATGCGCCGGCTCACGCGCGACACCTGCGACGAAGTGATGAGCATCCCGATGGCCGGCAGCGTCGAAAGCCTGAACGTGTCGGTCGCGAGCGGCGTGTGCCTGTACGAAGCCGTGCGCCAGCGCCGCGTGAAGGGCTGAGCCCGGGGCTGCCCCGTCCCGCGCGCGATGCGCGGGCGTCGAATGACCCGAACGACGCGCGCCGCGATGCAACGCGGTACGCGGCTCTGCGGAACCCGCGACCGATGACCCTGTTTCGTATTGGCGTCTCCTGCGCCGTGCTCGGCCTGCTCGCGGCCTGCACGTCGCCGTCGCTCGTCGAACGCGACGCCTACTACGCCGACACGAGCCTGCACGCGCGCGGCGCCGATTCGCGGATCCGCTTTCTCGTGATGCATTACACCGAAAGCGACGAGACGAAATCGTTGCGCACGCTGACCGGCGAGTCGGTCAGCGTGCATTACGTCATCCCGCCGCAGCCGCGCACCGAGCGCGGGATGCCCGTCGTCTACCAGCTCGTTCCGGAAGCGCGGCGCGCGTGGCACGCGGGCGTCAGCGAGTGGCAGCGCACGACCGAGCTGAACGCGGTGTCGATCGGCATCGAGAACGTGAACCGCGGCCCGCTCGACGCGCAGCAGCGTACCTGGCAGCCGTATCCGCCCGAGCAGGTCGACGCGCTGATCCGTCTGTCGAAGGACATCGTCGCGCGCTACGGGATTGCGCCGACGCGCGTGGTCGGGCACAGCGACATCGCGCCGCAACGCAAGATCGATCCCGGCCCGCTGTTCCCGTGGCATGCGCTCGCGCAAGCCGGTGTCGGCGCATGGCCGGACGACGCGACCGTCGCCGCGCGGCTCGGCGGCCGCGACCCGCACGCGCCGGTCGACGTGCGCGACCTGCAGCTCAAGCTCGCGCGCTACGGCTACGACGTGCCGACCGACGGCGTGCTCGACACGCGCACGCAACGCGTGTTCGCGGCGTTCCAGATGCATTTCCGGCCGTCCGATTACGCGGGCAATCCGGACGCGGAAAGCGACGCGATCGCGCAGGCGCTGCTCGACAAGTACTTCCCCGGCACGCAAGCGGCGGCCCCCGCACCGGCGGCCGACACGCGCTGACTACGCGGCGTATCGCACGCCGAAAAACGCGGGGGCGTCCGCCGACTCCGGTAAACTGGCAGTTTTCCGCAATCCCGCAGCATTACCACGCCATGACTCAAGACGAACTCAAACGCCTCGTCGGCCAGGCCGCCGCCGATTACGTGATCCAGAACGTGCCGGAAGGCGCCGTGATCGGTGTCGGCACCGGCTCGACCGCCAACTGCTTCATCGACGCGCTCGCCGCCGTCAAATCGCGCTATCGCGGCGCCGTGTCGAGCTCGGTCGCCACGACCGAACGCCTGAAATCGCATGGCATCAAGGTGTTCGACCTGAACGAGATCGAGTCGCTTCAGGTGTACGTCGACGGCGCCGACGAAATCGACGCAGGCGGCGCGATGATCAAGGGCGGCGGCGGCGCGCTGACGCGCGAGAAGATCGTCGCGTCGGTGGCCGACACGTTCGTCTGCATCGCCGACGCCAGCAAGCGCGTGCCGGTGCTCGGCGCGTTCCCGCTGCCGATCGAGGTCGTGCCGATGGCGCGCACCGCGATCGGCCGGCGCGTGACCGCGCTCGGCGGCGTGCCCGTGCTGCGCGTGACGAAGGACGGCGCGCCCTACATCACCGACAACGGTAACGAGATCATCGACGTGAAGGGCCTGCAGATCGCCGATCCGCGCGGTTTCGAAGCGCAGGTGAACGCATGGCCGGGCGTCGTGACGGTTGGCCTGTTCGCCGAACGCGGCGCGAATCTGTGCTTGCTCGGCACGGAAAACGGCGTCGAAACGATCGTTTATCCGGCTGGCTGAAACTGAATGAGAAGCAGTCCGTAACGGTGCGGTATCGGCCGTCATGGATTGGATGGTTAAATCTTGTGGAAACCGGGGTCCGGCAGGCGCGGCGCGCTTCCCGGGCCTTTTTTTTAGCCGTATAAATCACCTCGTTCAAAAGAGGGATAACCCTGTCAGGTGTTTACCAGATAGCGAAATATCGTCGAACTCATCAACTTATAGATCATAAGAACAGAGTAGTAACCAGGGCCGGCGGAACTGCGGAGCAGGTGTTCGCAAATCGACGCACGGGGAGGTGTCATGGAGCAGGGCAAAGACCGGTCACTGGTCGCCAAAGTGATGGATGGGCTTGTCGCGGGTATCGTCGAGGACAAGTACGGCGGCATCTTGCCGCCGCAGGACGTGCTGTCGAAAGAGTTCGATGTGAGCCGCACGGTCATGCGGGAAGCGTTGTCGATGTTGCTTGCGCGCGACATGCTCGACGTGCGTCCGAAAGTCGGGACGCGCGTGCGGCCGATGCGCGACTGGCGGATGATCGACGAGGACGTCGTGAGCTGGCGCTTTCGGGCAAAACCCGATCCGCAGTTCATGCGCGACGTCATCGAATTCCGGATGCTGATCGAGCCACGTGCGACCGCGCAGGCGGCGGTGCGTGCGACGGCGGCCGACATCGCGGGCATTCGCGAAGCGTTCGATGCGTTCAAGGTGCTGCAGCCGGGCGACGCCGGCTACGACACGGCGGACGAGCTGCTGCATACGCGGATCGTCCAGGCGAGCGGCAACCAGTTCTTCCAGCAGATGGCGGCGATCGTGCGCGGCGCAGTGCGTCTCGTGAACCCGCGCGTCGTGCAGAAGGAGGGCGCGCACGACACCGCGGTGAAGGCGCATGCGCGCGTCGTCGATGCGATCGAGCGGCGCGACCCGCGCGAAGCCGAAGCGGCGTCGCTCGCGCTGATCGATTTCAGCGCGGACGAGATTTCGCGCGATTTCTCGGTCGACGTGCCGGTGCGCGCCTGACGCGTCGCGCGTCGCTCATCCGTGTGCCGCCGGGCCGTTTATTATGACGGCCGGCCGGCAGCGTGCCGGCAACCGTCATACGACCGACACGGAAGATCAGGATGAACGACAACGACCATCGCCCGGTGCGCTTCGGCATCGTCGGTGCAGGCAGCATTGCGCGCCGCTTCGCGCAAAGCCTCGCACACGTGCCGGGCGCCACGCTCGCCGGCGTCTGGGCCCGCCGCGCCGACGCGGCGGCCGCCTTCTGCGAGACATACGGCGGCACGCCTGCGGCGAGCCTCGACGCGCTCCTCGCGAGCGACGAGATCGACGCGGTCTACATCGCGACGCTCCATGACAGTCACGCGCAGTACTCGCTGGCCGCGCTGGCTGCCGGCAAGGCCGTGCTGTGCGAGAAACCCGCGGCGCTGAACGCCGCGCAACTCGACACGATGCTGCAGGCGGCGCGCGATGCCGGGCGGCTCTTCATGGAGGCGATGAAGCCGCCATTCTTCCCGCTGTATCGTCAACTGCGTGCGCACCTGCGTGACGATCCGATCGGCGAGATCCGGCTCGTGCGGGCCGGTTGCGCATCGTCGTCGGTGCCGGACGACCATTCCGTCTATCGGCTCGATCGCGCAGGCGGCGCGTTGCTCGACATCGGCATCTACGAGGCGTTTCTCGCTGTCGACTGGCTCGGCGCGGCGCGCGACGTGCAGACGCTCGGCCGCGTCGGTGCGACCGGTGTCGACCTGTTCGCGAGCCTGAACAGCGTGCATGCGAACGGCGGGATCGCGCAGCTCTTTTGCGGGCTCGACGTGATGGGGCGCGGCGACGCGCTGATCGCGGCGGCCGGCGGCCACGTGACGATTCACGAGAAGTGGTGGAACCCCGAGCGTGCGACGATCCGCTATGCGGACGGGCGCACCGTCGAACTCGACGCCCCGGCCGCGGGCGGCGGGCTGAACTACGAAACCGCGCATTTCTGCGACCTGCTGCGCGCGGGCGAGACCGAAAGCCCGATCATGACGCACGACCATTCGCGGCAGATGATTGCGATGACCGATGCGGCGCGCGCCGTGCTCGGCGTGCGCTATTCGGGCGAATAGGCGGGAAGGAGCGCTGGGCCCGCGAGCGTGGCCCGGTGCAGCCGTTCGGGTTCAGTGACGGGTCGGCAGCGACAGGCGCTTTTCGTACCAGCGCTGCCCCCATTCGAGGATCTGGCACAGGATCCAGTACACGGCCGCGGCGGCGAGATAGAGCGGCAGCGGCTGATAGGTCGCCGCGATCACTTCCTGCGCGCTGCGCAGCAGTTCGGTCACGGTGATCACCGACACGAGCGACGTGTCCTTGATCAGGCTGATCAGGCTGTTCGACAGGCTCGGCACCGCGATGCGCAGCGCCTGCGGGCCGATCACGTAGCGCAGCGTCTGCCCCCACGACAGCCCGAGGCTGTACGCGGCGAGCCATTGGCCGCGCGCGATCCCGTTGATCGCGCCGCGCATGCTTTCCGACATGTACGCCGCGACGTTCGCGGACAGCGCGATCACGCCGGCCGGCGTCGGGTCGAGCGAGATGCCGAGGCTCGGCAGCCCGTAATAGATGACGAAGATCTGCACGAGCAGCGGCGTGCCGCGCATCAGGCTCACGTACGCGCGCGCCAGCCACGCGAGCGCGTTGACCCAGATGCGCTCGAAGCCGTCGAGCGCTTCGCTCTGCCGAATGCCCATCATCGCGAGCACGACGGCGCCAAGCAGGCCGAACACCATCGACAGCACGGCGAACTTGACGGTCAGCACGGCACCCTGGGCGAGCACCGGCAGCGATTGGACGAGCAGGGACGTTGTCGACATGGAATACGAAGCGAATGCGTGCGCGAAAGCGCAATCATAAACCGGACCGATAAAACAAAGGGCGGCATCGTTGCGGATGCCGCCCTTTCCGGCCCGCCGTCAGGCGGGAAATGCAGGCGTGCTTACTTGATCGGTTTCGTCACGTCGATGCCGAACCACTTGTCGGAGATCTTCGTGAACGTGCCGTCGGCCTCGAGTTGCGTCATCGCGTCGTCGATCGCCTTCTGGAACTTCGGGTTGCCCTTCTTGAACGGGATGCCCGACGGGTTCGCCGAACCGACGTTCGCACCCGGGCGCAGCGGCAGCTGCGAGTTCTTCGTCAGGTACGCGAGCATCAGGCGGTCGTTGAGCGCCGCGTCGAGGCGGCCGGCCGCGAGATCGCGCAGGTACTCGGGCGCGCCCGGGTACGTCTTCACGTCGATGCCGGGCACCGATTTCGCCATGTCCATGTAGTTGGTGCCGAGCGCGACGCCGAGCTTCTTGCCCTTCAGGTCTTCCAGCGACTTGAACTCGCGCGTGTCGTCCTTGCGCTGGATCAGCTGCGCGGACGAGAACGTGTACGCAGGCGAGAAGTCGAGCGTTTCCTTGCGCTTGTCGGTGATGCCGACCTGATTGGCGATCACGTCGAACTTGCCCGCCTGCAGGCCCGCGATGATGCCGCTCCATTCGGTCGTCACGAATTCGGCCTTCACGCCGAGCTTCGCGGCGACGGCCTTCGCGATGTCGACGTCGAAGCCGACGAGCTCGCCTTGCGGGTTCTTCGAGTTGAACGGCGGGAACGTGCCTTCGAGGCCGACGCGCAGCGTGCCGCGCTGCTTGACCTGGTCGAGGAGGTCGGCCGCGTGGGCGGTTGCCGCAGCGAACGACGTGCCGATCACGCCGGCAACCAGCAGCTTCTTCAACAGCGAAAATTTCATCGTGTGTGTCCTTGCCCTGTCCGGGTCAATGATTCTGATCGTGAAGCGATGATAGCAAAAACGCTATCGATATCTAAATACAGTTTGTTTATGGCTATATTACGCGGTGCGTTCGCGGGCGATCGCCTTCACGCATTCGGACACGAGCGCCGGGCCGCGATAGATGAAGCCGGTATAGAGCTGGACGAGCGCCGCGCCGGCCGCCAGCTTCGCACGGGCGTCCTCGCCCGAGAAAATGCCGCCGACGCCGATGATCGGCACGTCGTTGCCGACTTCGGCGTGCAGCTTGCGGATGACCTCGTTCGACGCGTCGAACACCGGGCGGCCCGACAGGCCGCCGGCTTCGTCCGCGTGCGGCAGGCCCTGGACGGCCGCGCGCGACAGCGTCGTATTGGTGGCGATCACCGCTTCGATCTTGTGGCGCAGCAGCGTGTCGCCGATTTCCTTGACCTGCTCGTCGTCGAGATCGGGCGCGATCTTCAGCGCGAGCGGCACGAGCTTGCCGTGCAGGTCGGCGAGGCGCTGCTGCTTGTCCTTCAGCGCGGCGAGCAGCGCGTCGAGCTCGCCCGCGCCCTGCAACTGGCGCAAGTTCTTCGTGTTCGGCGACGAGATGTTGATCGTCACGTAGCTCGCGAACGGGTACACGCGCTCGAGGCAGTACAGGTAATCCTCGGCCGCGCGTTCGATCGGCGTGTCGGCGTTCTTGCCGATGTTCAGGCCGAGGATGCCGCGATAGCGGGCGGCCTGCACGTTCTTCACGAACTGGTCGACGCCGTGGTTGTTGAAGCCCATCCGGTTGATCAGCGCTTCGGCCTCCGGCAGCCGGAACATCCGCGGGCGCGGGTTGCCGGGCTGCGGACGCGGCGTGACCGTGCCGACCTCGATGAAGCCGAAGCCGAGCGCCGCGAGGCCGTCGATGGCCGCGCCGTCCTTGTCGAGGCCGGCCGCGAGGCCGACCGGGTTGCGGAACGTGAGCCCCATCACGGTGCGCGGCGCGTCGGGCACGCGGGCCGACAGCGCGCAGGCGAGGCCCGTGCGTCCGGCCGCGCCGAGCGCGCGCAGCGTAAGGTGGTGAGCGTCTTCCGCATCCATTTTGAACAGGGATGCGCGGGCCAGCGGATAGAGGGAACTGAACACGGGAATGGGGCGGACGGCCGAAATGAATGACAACCCGCTATTTTACCGGGAGTTGCGCGGCACGGGCGTGCTTCGCTTCGTAGCCGCCGCGACGCGCGTCAGCCCGAGCCGGAATGTCCGCCCGGCAACGGCGCGCGCGCCAGCACCGCGTCGACGGGCGGCAGGTCGATCCGTTCCGGATCGAGCGTCTTCCAGCGGCCGTCGATCAGCCCTTCGAGCGGATGGAAGTTCGCCTTGTAGGCCATCTTCGGGCTCTCGCGGATCCAGTAGCCGAGGTACACGTAGGGCAACCCGAGGCTCTTCGCCTGCTCGATCTGCCACAGGATGTTGTAGGTGCCGTAGCTCGTGTGCCGGTCGTCGGGCTCGAAGAACGTATAGACCGACGACAGCCCGTCGCCGAGGATGTCGATCATGCTGACCATCCGCAGCTTGCCGGGTTCGCCGCCCGGTGCGTCGAGGTCGCGGAATTCGACGAGGCGCGAGTTGATCCGGCTTTGCAGCAGGAACTGTTCGTACTGGTCGCGACTGTCGCGATCCATGCCGCCGCCCGCGTGGCGCGCGGACTGGTAGCGCATGTAGAGCGCGTAGTGCTCTTCGTCGTAGTGCAGCGGCGACACCGTCGCGACCAGCGTGCGGTGCCGCTTCCACATCCTGCGCTGCGTGCGCGTCGGCGCGAACTCGCCGACCGGCACGCGCACCGGCACGCATGCGCGGCAGCCATCGCAGTACGGACGGTACGTGAAGACGCCCGAGCGGCGGAAGCCGGCCTTCACGAGTTCGGTGTAGATGTCGGAATTGATCAGGTGGCTCGGCGTCGCGACTTGCGAGCGTGCGATGCGGCCGTCCAGATAGCTGCACGGATAGGGCGCCGTTGCATAGAATTGCAACGCCGAAAGCGGTGAAAGCGGCAGCTCAGTCGGGTGAGTCATGGGCAGCTCTCGATGCAGGGAAGGAGTGCCGCGCTAGCGCTCGCTCCCGGTGGGCGCCGCCGTTTCGGCGGGGCTCGTCAGCGCGGCGAGCACGCGCTTGTCGAACTGCCACGGAATCGGCGGTTCGGCTGCCGCGCGGCGCACGTGAGCGACAAAGGCCTGGCGTGCGATCTCGCGGCCGCCGAGCGACGCTAGATGCGACGTATTCTGCTGGCAGTCTATCATTTCCAACCCCTGCTCGCGAAGGTGCGCGACGAGCGCGGCCAGCGCGATTTTCGATGCATCGGTCACGTCCGCATACATCGACTCGCCGAAAAACATCCGGCCGAACGACACGCCATAGAGGCCGCCGACGCGGCGCCCGTCGTGCCAGGTCTCGATGCTGTGCGCGTTGCCGGAGCGGTAGAGCGACGTATAGGCGTCGATGATCTCGGCGGTGATCCAGGTGCCGCGCTGCCCGCGGCGCGGCGCCTGCGCGCACGCGCGCATCACGCCGGGAAAGTCGTGATCGACGCGCACTTCCCATTCCGGCGTGCGCAGCACGCGCTTCAGCGTCTTGCGCAGCGACGGTGACACCTTGAATTCGGCCGGCACCAGGATCATGCGCGGGTTGGGGCTCCACCACAGCACCGGCTGGCCGTCCGAGTACCACGGGAAGATGCCGCGCCGGTACGCGTCGATGAGGCGCGACGGCAGCAGGTCGGCGCTCGCGGCGAGCAGCCCGGGTGCGCCGGTCGCGGGGCCGAGCGCGCGTTCGATGGACGGAAACGGATCGTCCGGGCCGAGCCAGGGAACCATGGGTGGGGCTCAGCCGTTGCGCAGCGAGCGGAAGATATCGCCGGTGTGCACGCCGTAGTCGCCGGCGGCGCGATCGGCGAAGAAGAAGCGCAGCGTCTGGCTGACGGTCGGGAACGCGATCTCGTCCCACGGAATGTCGGCTTCGTCGAACAGTTTCACTTCGAGGCTTTCCTCGCCGGCTTCGAAACCCGGATCGGTGAGCCGCGCGAGGTAGAACAGGTGGACCTGATGCACGTGCGGCACGTTGAGCAGCGTGAACAGGTTCTGCACCTCGACGCGCGCGCCGGCTTCCTCGAGCGTTTCGCGCGCGGCGGCTTCCGCGGTCGTCTCGCCCATTTCCATGAAACCCGCCGGCAGCGTCCAGAATCCGTAGCGCGGTTCGATCGCACGGCGGCACAGCAGGATCTGGTCGCCCCAGACCGGCACCGTGCCGACGACGTTGCGCGGATTCTGATAGTGGATCGTGCCGCAGTGATCGCAGACGAAGCGTTCACGGTTGTCGCCAGGCGGAATGCGCGCGAGGACTTCGTGACCGCAGACGGAGCAGAATTTCATGTCGAGTGGAAGGGACGAGGTGATGCGAGTGTATCACCGGCCCGCGGCATTCTTGAACGCCTGCGCATGCGGCGGCGTGTCGGGCGAAACGGCGCGCGCGGGCGCGAAGAGGACGCGGCGTCCGGACGCGCGAAAACAAAAAGCCCGGCGCGAGGCCGGGCTTTTTGCGACATTCTGGACGATTGGTTGCGGGGGTAGGATTTGAACCTACGACCTTCGGGTTATGAGCCCGACGAGCTGCCAGACTGCTCCACCCCGCGTCCGTCGAAGAAATGAATTATATGGGCTAACCCGGATGCGTGCAACTGTTTTCTGACAATCGCGTCGCGAGCGTGGGTGGGGCCGGTACGGGCAGGCGCGTGCGCTAGAATCGAGCGGTTTGTGTCGCCCTCCCGGCAGCGGCGCTGCGCGATCGCATCGACGCCGCTGCGACTCTCATTACTGCATCGACGGATTCATGGACATCGCTCACGATCTGCAATCGATCGGCGCGCAGGAACAGGCGCTCGTGTTTCCCCATTTCGACCCGGCCCGCGCGTGGGCGCTCGGCAACCGGATGCACGCGCTCGCGACGTCGCGCGGTCATGCGATCGCGATCGACATCGTCACGTTCGGCCAGCCGCTGTTCTACGCGGCGCTCGCCGGCGCGACGCCGGACAACGCCGACTGGGTGCGCCGCAAGCGCAACGTCGTCGCGCATTTTCGCCGCAGTTCTTACGCGATCGGCCTGCGCATGCAGCAGGCCGGCGCGACGCTCGCGGACAAGCACGGGCTGCCGGCCGCCGACTATGCGTCGCACGGCGGTTCGTTTCCGCTGACCGTCGCCGGCGCCGGCGTGATCGGCTCGATCACCGCGTCCGGGCTGCCGCAGCGCGCGGACCACGAGTTCGTCGTCGAGGCGCTGTGCGCCGAACTCGGTCACGACTATGCGGTACTGGCCCTCGCACGGAGCTGAGCGATGCAACTGCCCGGTTACGCATGGCTCGCGATCGCGATCGTCGCGGAAGTGATCGGCACGTCCGCGCTGCGCGCGGCGGACGGGTTCACGCGCTTGTGGCCGTCGGTGCTCGTCGTCGCCGGGTACGGCGTCGCGTTCTACTGCCTGTCGCTCACGTTGCGCACGATGCCCGTCGGCATCATCTATGCAGTCTGGTCGGGCGCCGGCATCGTGCTGATCACGCTCGTCGCGATGCTGCTCTATCGCCAGGTGCCGGACGTGCCGGCGGTGATCGGCCTCGGGCTGATCGTCGCCGGTGTCGTGGTGCTGAACCTGTTCTCGAAAATGCAGGCGCACTGAGCGTGCGACTGCCGTTTGCCGGACGACCTTCATGACCGATTCTTCTTCCGCCGCCGCTTCCGCCGAATCCGCCCAGCCCGACGTGCTTGCGTATGTCGCGAACCGCATCGGCTTTCTCGAACTGAACCGGCCGAAGGCGCTGAACGCGCTGTCGGTCGGCATGATCCGACTGATGCAGCAGGCGCTCGACGCGTGGCGCGACGACCCCGACGTCGTCGCGGTCGTCGTGCACAGCCCGCATCCGCGCGCATTCTGCGCGGGCGGCGACGTGCGCTTCTTCCACGACGCGTGGCGGCGCGGCGACCGCGATGCGGTCGACACGTTCTTCATCGACGAATACACGCTGAACCATGCGATCTTCACGTATCCGAAGCCGTACATCGCGCTGATGCACGGCGTCGTGATGGGCGGCGGCATGGGGATTTCGCAGGCGGCGCGGCACACGGGCGGCCTGCGCGTCGTGACCGACTCGACGAAGATGGCGATGCCCGAAACGCGCATCGGCCTGTTCCCGGACGTCGGAATGAGCTGGTTTCTCGCGCGCACGCCTGGCGCGATCGGCCGCTATCTCGCGGTGACCGGCGCGACGCTCGACGCGGCCGGCGCGCTGTATGCGCAACTCGCCGACGTCTATCTGCCCGACGCCGCGCTGCCGACGCTGCTCGACACGCTGCGCACCGCGCACATCGACAGCGGCGCGCAGGCCGTCGCGTGCGTGACCGACGCGGCTGCCGCGCACAAGGTCGTGCCGACGCCCGACACGTCGGCGCTCGCCGATGCGCGTGCCGGGATCGACCGGCATTTCGCGCAGCCGGACGTCAACGCGATTCTCGCGTCGCTCGACGCCGAGCAGGATTGCGCGGCGGTCGACGGATGGGTCGAGAAGGCGACCCATGCGATGCGCGAGCAACTGTCGCCGCTGTCGATGGCCGTGTCGCTCGAAGTCGTCGAACGCGCGCGCGGCGCGACGATGGCTGATTGCCTGCGGCGCGATCTCGATCTCACGCGCTCGAGCTTCGCACGCGGCGACGTGATTGAAGGCGTGCGCGCGCTGATCGTCGACAAGGATCACCAGCCCGTGTGGCGTTTCACGTCGGCTGCCGACGTCGGTCGTGCCGACGTGCTCGCGATGTTCGACAGCCCGTGGACGCCCGGCACGCATCCGCTGCGCGAGCTGAAGGACTGACGTCGATCAGGCCGACTCGCGCGAGCCGATCGACGCGCGACCCGGAAACGAAAAGGCCGCGTGCACGATGCACGCGGCCTTTTTCATGGAAGTCGGTCGATCTGAGGCCGAAGGGCGCGTCGCGCGCGCCGCGGCGTTATTCGTCGCCCGCGTCGTCCGACATGAACGCGCGCATGAACACGAGCGCGCCGAAACCCCACACCGCATTCGCCGCGAAGCCGGCCGCGAGCACGGGCATCATGTTGCCCGACGGCCAGATGCCGCGCAGCGGATCGATCGCGAACACGCGGGCGGCCGTCAGCACGATGCCGCCGAACACGAGCGCGCCGATCCACGATGCTTCGCGTTCCGGCGACACGCGCAACAACCATGCCATCGGAATCGCGCAGCACGCGCTGATCAGCGCATTCGCGACAAATTCAGGAATGCCGAGCGGCGCGAACGGTTGTGTCGAGAAGCCGGTTGCGGCGATCAGGTCGGCCGTGTGAAGGAGGGCGAGCGTGGCCTCGCGGAAAAACAGTGCGGCCAGGAAGCCGGACAGGAAGGGCAGGATGACTTTCTGCATCGATGAGTGCACCGCAGGCGCGCACGGCCGGGGCCGGGCGCGCGGAGTTATTCGGATAGGTGCGCCATTATAGGGCCCGGCCGCGGCGATATTCGCTCCAGCGTCGTGCTAATCACGAAAGCGGAAAACCTAAGCTCAAAAAAATCGTTCCAAAGCCCTGTACCGGTCCCTAGACTGATTTCCCAGAAACAGCCGTGCAATCGCGTCCTCGTCCGCGGCACGGCCTGACCGGCGAGCCATCCCGATTCGAATGCACACCATGCATGCGTCGCTCATCCGCGACGCGAGCAGGGCGATGTCTTTTTTAAATTTCGGCAGTGACAGTCAAGCAGGAGCAGCAGATGAATGTGTTCTGGTTTATCCCCACGCATGGCGACAGCCGCTATCTCGGCACGGCCGAAGGCGCGCGCGCCGCGGACTACGATTACTTCAAGCAGGTCGCCGTGGCGGCCGACACGCTCGGCTACGATGGCGTGCTGCTGCCGACCGGCCGTTCCTGCGAGGATGCGTGGGTCGTCGCGTCGAGCCTGATTCCGGCGACGCAGCGCCTGAAGTTCCTGGTCGCCGTGCGTCCCGGCATCGCTTCGCCGGGGCTGGCCGCGCGGATGGCCGCGACGTTCGACCGCCTGTCGGGCGGCCGACTGCTGATCAACGTCGTCACGGGCGGCGATGCGGCCGAGCTCGAAGGCGACGGCCTGTTCGCCGATCACGACACGCGCTACGAGATCACCGACGATTTCCTGAACATCTGGCGCGGGCTGCTGACCGCGTCGCACGACAACGGCGGATTCGACTACATCGGCAAGCACCTGCAGTCGAAAGGCGGCAAGGCGCTTTATCCGCCGGTGCAGCATCCGCATCCGCCGCTGTGGTTCGGCGGCTCGTCGCCGGCCGCTCACGCGATTGCCGCCGATCACATCGATACCTACCTGACCTGGGGCGAGCCGCCCGAGGCCGTCGCGAAGAAGATCGCCGACATCCGCGCCCGCGCCGACGCGCGCGGCCGCAAGATCAAGTTCGGCATCCGCCTGCACGTGATCGTGCGCGAGACCGAGGACGAAGCATGGCGCGACGCCGAGCGGCTGATCAGCCGGCTCGACGACGACACGATCGCGCGGGCGCAGAAGGCGTTCGCGAACATGGATTCGGAAGGCCAGCGCCGGATGGCCGCGCTGCACGGCGGCAAGCGCGGCGGCCGCGAGGCGCTCGAGGTCTATCCGAACCTGTGGGCCGGCGTGGGGCTCGTGCGCGGCGGCGCCGGCACGGCGCTCGTCGGCAATCCCGAGCAGGTCGCCGCACGCATGCGCGAATACGCGGATCTCGGCATCGAGACGTTCATCCTGTCCGGCTATCCGCACCTCGAGGAGTCGTATCGCTTCGCGGAACTCGTGTTCCCGCTGATCAAGGGCAAGGGTGTCGAGAAGGCGGCCGGTCCGTTGTCGGGGCCGTTCGGCGAGATCGTCGGCAACAACTATCTGCCGAAGACGAGCCAGAGCTGAGCGACGGAGGCTTGCGATGACAACGAAAACGTCGAAGACGGGCGTCGCCGTGGCCGCCCGCGCATGGCGCGGCGTCGCGCCGTGGCTCGTGCCGCTCGCGTTGCTGGTGGTGTGGGAAGTCGGTGCGCGCACCGGCTGGCTGTCGACCCGCGTGCTGCCCGAGCCGGTGGCGGTCGTGCGCGCGGCCTGGTCGCTCGTGACGTCGGGCGAAATGTGGGCGAACGTGAAAGTGAGCACGTGGCGCGCGCTGTTCGGCTTCGCGATCGGCGGCGGCGTCGGCCTCGCGCTGGGGCTTGCGACCGGGCTGTCGAAGGCCGCCGAGGTCGCGCTCGACTCGACGATCCAGATGATCCGCAACATCCCGGCGCTCGCGATGATTCCGCTCGTGATCCTGTGGTTCGGCATCGACGAGAAGGCGAAGCTGTTCCTCGTCGCGCTCGGCGTGTTCTTCCCCGTCTACATCAATACGTATCACGGGATCCGCTCGGTCGACGCGAACCTGATCGAGATGGCGAAGAGTTACGGCGTGCGCGGCTTCGCGCTGTACCGCGACGTGATCCTGCCGGGCGCGCTGCCGTCGATTCTCGTCGGCGTGCGTTTCGCGCTCGGGCTGATGTGGGTGATGCTGATCGTCGCGGAAACGATCTCCGCGCAGTCGGGCATCGGCTACATGACGATGAACGCGCGCGAATTCCTGCAAACCGACGTGGTGGTGGTCGGCATCCTGCTGTACGCGGTGCTCGGCAAGCTGGCCGATGTGCTGGCGAAATGGATCGAGCGCGTGACGCTGCGCTGGCACCCCGCCTATCAATCAGGAGCAAAGGCATGAATGCGACGACTTCGGCGGCCGCCTACGGCCCGCTCGCCGGCGCAGACCTCGAGGCCGAGTTGGCGCAGGCCCGCGTCGCGGACGGCGATGCGCGCGATGCGGCCATCCTCGAACGTGACGGCGGCGCATCGGTCGTGCCGCTCGCGCGGCGGCGCGCCGGCGGCCCGGCATCCGACGACGCGGTCACGCTGTCGGGCGTCAGCAAGCGCTTCGGCGCCCGCACGGTGCTCGACAACGTCGAGCTGAACATCGCGCGCGGCAGCTTCGTCGCGATCGTCGGCCGCAGCGGCTGCGGGAAATCGACGCTGCTGCGTCTCGTCGCGGGACTCGAGCAGCCGAGCAGCGGCGCGCTCGTGACGCACGGCGATGGCGGCGGCGCGCTCGATACGCGGATCATGTACCAGGATGCGCGCCTGCTGCCGTGGAAGACCGTGCTGCAGAACGTGATGCTGGGTCTCGGCCGCGGCGCGCGCGATCAGGCCCGCGCGGTGCTCGACGAAGTCGGGCTGCTGGAACGCGCGAACGACTGGCCCGCGCAACTGTCGGGCGGGCAGCGGCAGCGCGTCGCACTGGCCCGTGCACTCGTGCACCGGCCGCAACTGCTGCTGCTCGACGAGCCGCTCGGCGCACTCGATGCGCTCACCCGCATCGAAATGCACGCGTTGATCGAGCGCCTGTGGCGCGAGCATCGATTCACCGCGCTGCTCGTCACGCACGACGTGCAGGAAGCCGTCGCGCTCGGCGATCGCATCCTGCTGATCGAGCAGGGGCGGGTGGCGCTCGACCAGCCGGTGCCGCTCGACCGGCCGCGTGCCCGCGCGTCGGCGGCCTTCGCGGCACTCGAGGATCGCGTGCTGAAACGCGTGCTTGCCGGCGGCCCCGGCGCGGCCGATCAAGACACGCAGCATGAAGCAGACAAGGTTCGACCGGTCGGGCAGATCCGCTGGGCCGTTTAATGCCGGGCGGCTCCGGCCGCCCGTTCTGAGACTTTTTCTTCGGAGCGATCATCCCGATGAGCATCACCGCAATCAACGTACGTAACCAGTTCAAGGGCAAGGTCAAGGAGATCATTCGCGGGTCCGTGGTCTCCGAAGTCGACGTCGAGACGCCGTTCGGCATCGTCACGTCGGTGATCACCACCCGTTCGGTGGACGAACTCGAACTGAAGGTCGGCGCCGAAGTCGTCGCGCTCGTGAAGTCGACGGAAGTCTCGATCGCGCGTCTCTGAGCGCGCGCGTCGCGCGTCGGTGTGGCGCCGCCGGGCAGGCAACGTGCCCGGCGGCGCCACATTGCATTCGTGGAGCGCGTTTGCCTCGGTATTCGACCGCCGAACGAAGTGCTAGGATGGAACGACACCGATGCCGGAGGCGAACGCATGACCCCCATCCTTTCCCCCGAAGCCATCGAGGCGCTGAAATGGATCGACCAGTTCGGTGACAGCCGGCCGGTTCCCGCCGCGTTCAATGACGTTATCTATGCGTTGCTGAACGACGGGCTGATCTATCAGGCGACGGCCGACCGGGTCGACCTGACGGCCGATGGCCGGTCATTTTTGTCCGACGAATACGATTGAGCGCGCGGCGCCGGCCGCGTAGTCGGCTTGGCGCGGCGTCGCCACGGAGCGTGCGATGGAACCGAGAGGCAGCGACCTCGGCGATTTCAGCGAGCCGTACCGCGGCTTCGAGATCGAGGTGAAGACCGAGCAGGTCTGGGACGGCGAGCATGCGCACTACCGCGTGCTGCACGGCGACGCCGTGCGGATCGACTGGCGGCTGGTCAAGGTCGACGGGGTGCTGTTGACCGAGCGGCGCGTGATCGAGCGCGTGTTCGACGAGGCACGCCGGGCGGTCGATGCTGAGCTGGGGGACCGGTAGCGCGCGTGTCGGGCGGGCATGGCCGGGATTGCGGTAAAATGCCCGGTTGTTTCCGTGCCGCCTGGCCTGTACCCGAATTCCATGTCCGCTCCGTCCTCGCTTCCTCCCCGCCGTGTATCGGTCGCGCCCATGCTCGACTGGACGGACCGTCATTGCCGGTCGTTCCACCGCACGCTGACGCGCAATACGTGGCTGTATACGGAGATGATCACGACGGGCGCGCTGTTGTTCGGCGACGCCCAGCGGCATCTTGCGTTCACGCCGAGCGAATCGCCGGTCGCGCTGCAACTGGGCGGCAGCGAACGCGACGACCTCGCGCGCGCGGCGAAGCTCGGCGAGCAGTGGGGCTACGACGAAATCAACCTGAATTGTGGGTGCCCGTCCGAGCGCGTTCAACGCGGCGCGTTCGGTGCATGCCTGATGAACGAGCCGCAGCTCGTCGCCGACTGCGTGAAGGCGATGCGCGATGCGGTGTCGGTGCCGGTCACGGTCAAGCACCGGATCGGCGTCGATGCGGTCGAGGACTACGCGTTCGTGCGCGACTTCATCGGCACGGTGGCCGAGGCCGGTTGCGAAACGTTCGTCGTGCATGCCCGCAACGCGATCCTGAAGGGGCTGTCTCCGAAGGAGAATCGCGAGATTCCGCCGCTCAAGTACGACTATGCGTATCGGTTGAAGCGCGATTTTCCGTCGCTGGAGATCGTGATCAACGGCGGCATCACGACGCTCGATGAAGTCGCGCAGCATCTGGAGCACGTCGACGGCGTGATGCTCGGCCGCGAGGCGTATCACAACCCGTACGTGCTGGCGGAGGTCGATGCGCGCTTCTACGGATCGAGCGCGGCGGTGCCGACGCGCGAAGCGGCCGAAGCGCAGCTGATCGCGTATTGCGCGGCCGAGCTGAAGCGCGGCACCTACCTCGGCGCGATCGTGCGGCACGCACTCGGGCTGTATCGCGGCATGCCGGGCGCGCGTGGCTGGCGTCGCGTGCTGTCCGACAACAAGAAGCTCGCGCGCGGCGATCTGGCCGTGTTCGACGAGGCACGCGCGCATCTGAACGAAGCCGAAGATTTTTTTGAAAAAAAGGCTTTGCAAGATTCAAAAGTGTTCGTATAATCTTGTTCTTCGCTGCTGAAACAAAACAGCGAAACGAAGCAAGCAGTATCAGTGGTGGCTGTAGCTCAGTTGGTAGAGTCCAGGATTGTGATTCCTGTCGTCGTGGGTTCGAGTCCCATCAGCCACCCCAAAGAATTCCTAGTAGTATCAAATAGTTAGAAACGGCACTGAGATTTTATCCAGTGCCGTTTTTGTTTTGGAATTCCACAAAATGGAATTTAAAGCGCCTTGCGCTTCACGATCTTGTTGCGATCGTAGACGCGCGCAGTAGTCGCCGGATTCGCGTGAAGGTCAGGCAATGTGCCTCTCTCGTTCTTGAATTGCGTAGCGTAGTATGCGCGCAGGTCATGGAAGGTGAATCGGCAGGCGATGATCTTCGCCTCGATCGCCTCGTTCATCAACTTCCCCCAGAACCCCTTGAAGCCGTCGCGCGTGTAGTGCGTGCCGAACTTCGTCGTAAAGACATAGAGACACTCCCTATCGCCGCGCACGGCCTCCAGTCGGTCGAGCAGTTCGGCGAGCGGCGGCGTGATTTCGATCTGCTCAATGACCTCGCCACGTTTCTTGCCGCGCTGCTTCGCGCGCTTGACGCGAATGTGACCGGCCTTGCGATCGACCTGCGGCCATGACAGGTCGAGGAATTCGACTTTCCGGTTGCCGGCGAGCGCCGCATATTCGGCGGCCATGCCGATCATCGCGCGCTGGCCGCCTTGCGCGGCGAGCCACGACGTGAACGCGTGAAGCTCGGCAGGATCAGCGGTTTCGGTGCGAGGCTGCTCCTCGTTGCGCCGAACCTCGCGGCACGGGTTAGTTTTCGCCTGGCCGAACTCGATTGCGAGGCCGATCAAGTTCGAGAGCAGGGCGATCTCGCGGTTCGCTCGTACCGGAGCGTCCTTTCGTTCCTTGCGGAGATAGCGAGCGACGTCGGGCGCTTCGATATCGGATGCGCGCGCATCCTTGAACCTGAGGAGCAGCGGGCCCGAGCACTGCGTGTAGTCTTTTCGCGTGTCAGGCGAGTAGCGCTTCCAGCGGTCCGTTTCCTGAAACTCCTCCCAGAGCTTGCCGATCGTGCCGGTGTCGCCGGCCGCGCCGATGATGTCGAGTACCTTCCGTATCGCGGCGACCTTATCGGTGCCAAGGCTGATGGGTTTTGCGCCGACTGGGTGGTAACGGTAGCTGATTCCCTTTTTGCGCGGGATTGCTTCCATGCGCGGCAGCAAGCCATCGCGCAAGATGTTCTTCTTTCGTTTCATACCGCCGTTTGCCAGTTGATGGAGGTTTTGCGCCTGGGCACTTCATCGCGACGATTCACCTGTTCCCACGTGAGCATCGGATGTCCGTCGGCTTTCCGCGGCGCATCGATGCCCAGCGCCTTCTTGATCCAGCGCGCCTGCGCCGCTCCCTGTTTCAGGCCGCCCGTCAGCTCGACGAGCTCGTCGTTTGTCACGATCGGCATATCACTCTCCCGCGCCGAGGCGCTTGAACTCGACGACCCAAACCCACGGGTTCACGTCCCAGCCATGCCCGCGCGCGGCGTTCAGGCTGTCCCACAGGTCATGAAAGGCTCGGATGCTCGGCGGCCGGAAGGCTCCGGCGCTGTAGCCGCGCATGTGGTGGTCCTCGATGGTCACGCCTTCGGCGCGCGCATCGGCCTCGCTGATGCTCTGCAGGCGTTCGGCGCGCACGCCGGTGATCTCGAGCGCGATGCGCGACGCCCAGCGCGGCATGTGGATGGATGGCGACCAGCCACGTGATTCCTTGGCATCGAGCGCCTGGAACGTGTCGAGGCCGATGTCGACCTCGGCGCGGCCGTCGTCGGCCTGGTAAGCGATGCCGGCATAGCGGCGCATCGAGCGGCCGCCTTCGAACGTCTCGGTGCCGATGCGTCGCACCTCGTGCGTTTCGCGAACCCATAGCCGATCACCGACGTCACCGTGCGGGCAGACGTAGCAATCGCCGGTACGCGTGTGCCAGATTGCGGCCAGTTCTGGCGCGGGCGTTCCGCCGGCATACTTCACGGATCCGCCGCCGGCCTTTGTCGATTCCCACACACCGAGCGGGTTGTTGTGCGGCAGTTTGATGATGCGTCGGGTTTGCGTCTTCCGGCCTTCGAGTATTGCGCGCACCATCGGGCCGCTGAACAGGATAGGGCGCTCTTTCATCGTACCTCCGGAAATTCGTCGTGCGTGCGGCCGTCGAGATGGCGGCCAGCGGCGCGCTTGCCTGCGCGATGAACCATGGACCAGCCATCGCCGCTCGTGGCGCCACGCGGGTAGTCGTCGACGCGATTGCCGCCGGCGGCGACGCGGCCGTCAAGCGCGATCCCAGCCGTTTCGATGCGGCCCGCGCCAAAGTCGCCCGATCCTGGCGCCCATTCACCGTGCTGCTTGAATAGGAACGGCACGCCGTAGGCCGCGCACTGGTCGCGAAGATCGCGAGGCCATTCGGGGTGCATCGGCCGCGCGCCGTGGCCGCTTTCGCCGCCGACGATCACCCAGTCGATTTTCGGCGAGCTGTAGCCCATCCCGTCCTCCGCGTATTCGGTGGTGGGACCGTGGATCCACGGCGCGTCGGCAGGGCAGTCGGCACACGACTGCATTTCTTGCATGCAGCAAACACCCGTTGGATCGAACCACGCTCGAAGATCGACCGGCCCAAGCAGCGGCTCCATGGATAGGAACCGGCGGCGCGCCGGCGTCATGAGCAGTTTTTCGATGTCGCGGTCGGCCTCGGCCTGGTTCACGATCGTCGCGCCGAGCCAGACGTTGGCCGGCGGTTCGCCATCAACCCAGCACGCAAGCCAGTTGGCGAAAGTTCCGCGGATGCCGTAGTGCTGAGCGATCGATAACGCCTCCGACAACATCGGGCGCACATTGCTTATCCGCTTCGTTAGCATCAGCCAGTCGAGGTTCGGCGTGGATCGGATCAGATCGAACAGGTCGACCCGCCATGCCGGATCAACAGCGTTGTCGAACACATCGGCGAGCGACGCGCAGAAGACGCGCTGGCGCCGGCCGTGCGCGGCGAAGAACTCCGCGTGCTGCGCGTTCCATCGAAGCGGTTGACGCCACGTGGCCGCCGACGTGCGCACGCGCTCACCGTGCGGCCCCCAGACGACCTTGTGCATGCGCTTGTCCATCAGCTGCTCGGCGTAGCAGTGGTCGCACCCGGGCGACACCTTCGTGCAGCCGATGAACGGATTGAAGGTGTGGTCTGTCCATTCGATATTCGAGTTTTCAGCCATTACGCTTTCCTCTCCGCTTGGCATTGACCCGCGCCCAGTACTCCGGGCCACGCGGGGCCCGCGCCTTTTCGCGCAGCTTCATGCAGGCTCGGCAGTGGCGCGTGCCATTTCCGGCGACGTAGGTGTTCTGCTCGTCGAAGGCATGGCCGCGAATGCAGTGCGTCTGGTTTGCGCGGGCGCTGTCGCGCTTCGCATGGCACGACGTGCACACGGCCTGCACATCGAGGTGATGCTCGGCCGCGTAGCCGAGGTGGTGGTCGTACTCGTGCCGCCGCTCGCCGATCGCGTAGATGTGACCGCAATCGACGCAGGGCAAATCGTTGGGGTGTGGCCGCCGGCCGGTTCGTACTTCGACATTGACGCGCTGGCGAGCCTGCACTTTGTCACCGTCGCGCGCCGGTGTGGCTGCTGGGCCGGGACGCCCGGTGGCCGGATTGATGCGCGCGGGCGCCGAAGGCGTCGAGTCGCACCACTCGATTTTAGTGTTCTCGCTCATGGTCTGTTGTCCGCGCCGCAGTGGCGGCAATTTTCAAGGTATCGCTGTCGATCGCTGACGAAGCGTCCACAGCCCGAGCAGTTGAGGGTGTACGCACGCGGGAGCTTTCGCTTGGGCTGCAGGGCGATCCCGGTGCCGCGCAGCGCCTCGTCGCGCCTGATGTACTGCACGTCGACGGCCGGGCGCGTCTTCGCGTCGATGTACTCCTTCGGCCACGGGATGTCCGTCTCGCGGATGTTGTGGTGCTGCTGCGCGTCGTCTCTGGTGAAAAGCCGAGCTTTGCGCAGATCGGTCGTATAGCCGTCGGGATCGGCCCACCACAGCACGTCGTTGCCGACGAACGAACGGCTGTCCTGAAGGTAGAAAAGTGCGGTCATATCTGGATGTCGACGTATTTGGTGGTGAGGCGCGCTTCCTCGCTGTGGTGTCGGCGATAGACGATACGAATGCCGCCACCGAGGTCGAGCGGCCGGCCGCGGCCGTTGTCATCGTTCAGCTCCGCCTGGTGGTCGCAGCAGACCGAGCGCAGTGTGTCGGCGAGGGCGGGTGGATCGGCCAGCAGTCGAAGCAGGAAGTCGTGGTTGATCTCGATGATGGTTCGCGTGCTCATGCCGCAAGCTCCTCGTCGTCGACGTCCATAGGCTGCTGAAAAACACGGCCGCGCTCGCCGACTGGGATCGTCACAAGACCCGCAGCGGCGAGGAACGGATTGCGCTTCATGGCGTCGCGCGCCGCGCGCGCAGCTTCGGTTTTGATAGCGGCCGGGCACGGCACGTCAGGCCCGGTGCCGACCGTCCAGACCGCCCGCCACTGAGCTCGGCCGACGGGCGGGATCCAGTCGACGATCTGCACTTCGGTGCGGTGAATCGTCAGCAGCTCGCTGACGCGCTGCTGCGAGACACCGCAGCGTGCCACCAGTTCGCGAACCGACAGGCGCTCCGTTTCGAGAATGGCGCGCATGCGGTCCCATGCCGGCGTTGCGCATACCTTGCGGTCGCGCTCTGGTCGCCTGACCTTCAGCACTCGAAGGGCAAAGGTCTGGACCGATTTCCGCGAGCGTCGCGGAAACGCTGCGTACAGAGCCTTGGCTGGGATGGAAGACGGATAGAGGCGGGCGAGCAGGAGCGCCTCGGCGGTCGTCCACAGGTTGTGTGTCGACGTCGACATGCTACGATTCCTCCGGATTTTTCCAGCGAGCACCAGATGAAGACGGTTTTCCTGATGCGTGGGTACGAGATGAACTGCACGCCACGCCCGACCGACGACGGCAAGTTCGCCGCGCAGGTCGAAGTGACGAAAGTGGGATTCAGCCGCGAGGCGGCGTTTCGGAAACTCGGCGAATTCGACACGGAAGCCGAAGCGGTTGCCTATGCGAAGCAGTTTTCCGAAGAGTGGTTGACGCGATACGCGTGATCGGGAGGACCGATATGACCAAGGCTGAATTTCGCACGCTCGTATTCGAAATCGCGCAGGAGAAACGCTTGCGTGTCGACGAGATGCAGGACGGTAAGGCGAGGATCTGGTTCAACGAAAAAAGCCAGAAATTCCTCCATGCCGATCACATTGACGCTTTGTACGATCGACTGCGCCATCCGAACCTCTCGACGCGGGACATCAACGTTGCGATCGAGAGCGCCGCACCAGGGCGCCCCTGTACCCACCGAGGCATGCGCGAGATCTACGCGCAGATTCATCGATCATCGTGAGATGGGGGGCGGTTCTGCCGACGCGACGCATGCGGTGCATACGCCGCGCCACTCGCCGGTCGCGTCGTGAACGTCCCCCGTTCCGTCGCAGGCCGAGCAGCGCAGCGTCAGCTCCGGATACAGCTTCTCGCGCAGGTGTGGGGGCAGCTCGGCCGCGCGGATCGCGAACACTTCGACGTCGGTCAGCTTCATTGGATCGCACCCGCTGCGATCGCGTCGACGGCTTCGGTGAACGTTCGATATTCGTTCTCGCGCGACCACCACGCAAATATCGAGTACCGCTTGACCCACATCTCGGACGTTGTGTTGACGCCTATGTTGTCGGTGAGATTCGGGCTGGAGAACGCGACGGCTGGCGTACGTTGAATCACACGGCGCTCCGTGCGTTCGACATAGACCTCCGGCTCACCTTTCTTCATCAGCGTGCGCCAGCGCGTGCCGTCCCGCTGATCGTCGGGCGACACCTCGGCGCGGGGCTCCGGCTGGCCCGGATGGGCGGCTCTGATGCAAGCGTGGGCGAACGCGTGCACGCTTGTCGCGTAGATGCCTCCAGCGGCGTTCCGGTGTCCGTCGTTCGCGATCGCGTCGATCTGCTCGTCCGTCAGCCGCGCCCGAGCGTCTGCCTGGGCGGCGTTCTCGATTGCTTCTAGAGCTTCACGCCACGGATTGTTGACGTTCGAGTGCTCGCCGATCTCGAAGCCTAAATACGTGGCAATCGCGTTCGCCAGCTTGTCGGCCCATTCGCAGTAGTTGTCGCGCTCACGCAGCGTTTGGTCCCACAGTTCATCATCGGTCGGGCGAGCGTCTGCCTGCGCGGGAGGCTGCGGGGCGAACGGGTGAAGCCCGACGCGCCAAACGACAATGCCGCCGATCTCAAACGACACTGACCACGTATCTGCGGCCCATTCATCCTCGTCGGCTAGCGCTGCTGCGTACTCGGCGCGCACGTCGTCGGGCGCATCCGATGCAGGGCAGTACATCATGCCGAGCACGGCATCGAGCAAGTCATCGCGGCGCGTGACGATCTTCGCTTCCGGAATGTCAGTTTCTCCATGACCGATAACGATGAAGCAGTCGCCGGACACTTCCGCCACCGGTTCAGCCGCCTGCGCAGGGACGGCGGCGCGGTCGCGCCGGCAGGAACCGTCCGTGCGCTGCTCGCACGGGCCCACGCCGCTGCACATGCACGGCGTCGGCACACCAGCCAGCCGCGCGCGCAGCCACATTGCGACGTCTTCGCCCTGCTGGCATCCGAATTCGCTGCAGATTCCATGCAAGAGGTTCAGATTCACGCGCACCGCGTTGTAGACCCAGCGGGCAATCGGACGCAGCAGATCGCCGTCCTGCTGCGGCTCGATGGCGTCGAGCAGGTCGCGCACGATCTTGACGCTCGCCGAACGGTCGCTCGTGAGTTCGTCGATGTTGTCGCCGCCATGCTCGGCGTCGTAGTGGTGGCGGATGAACTCGCGCAGCTGGTCGACGGTATAGCCGCCGTACGTGTTGGTGGTCATCATCGTCCTCACTTGACGGAGATATCCGGCACGATCACCGAAGGCTTGAATACCACCTTGTAGTGGTAGGTGCTCGCCGGAGCGGGCTCGAGCTGCTCGATGAAGTACGTCACGTTATTCGACAGTCCGAGGAAGTGCTTCTTGTACTCGTTCGGACCGGTTTTGCAGATAATCGCGAGCTTCGTATCGGTGCTGGAGTTGTCCTTCGAGCAAAGCCCCTCGATGGTCAGCATGTACTCGCCAGTGAACCCGTTGTAGAACACGATGCGACGATTGATCTGGAAGTTGTCGGCAGCAGTCGACAAATTCTTCGACGCCACGTCGGCGTCAGAGCACCCGGCAGTTACGATGCTGCCAACCAGGGCGGCAACGATCAGCAGCCGAGCAGATGAGTTCGAGTGATGGGTCATGGTGTGAGCCTCGGTGGTCATGCGAATAAGTCGCCCTGTTTTTTGCCGCTCGATTCCGCGAGATGCGTAGGGCAGAAGTGGGTATCGGCGCCGACCAGGTGCGCATGCACCGCGCACAAGTGCCGGTCGCACGTCTTGCCCGGCTTCGTCTGGAAATCGCACTGGTAGCCGCTCGGCGCGTTGCAGCCCTCGACCGAGCAGCGACGCTCGCGCTTGCGACCTCGCGTGCAGATGATTCCGGACATGCCGCCGGGAAGGCGAAACGGAGTGCAGGGCATCAGGAGCCTCTGAGTTAGAAGGGCTGCGGCGCGACGGTCAGCGCGATCGCTATCGGGCGCACCCAGACCGGCGTCGACGAAAGCTGGAACGTCTCGCCGGATTCGGCGAGCAGCAGCGTCGTGCCCATCGCCTCGGCGATCGCCTGCGCGGCGTCCGGCGGCACCGCGTTGCCGATGCGCTCGCGCCACGCCTGGTCGGACAGTCCGTCGAGCTCGAGATACTCCTCCGGCTCCACGAGAGATTGGAGGACGGCCAGCTCGAGCGTGGTGAACGGCCGGTGCCAGGTGCCGTCGAGCGCGCGGATCACGGCGATGGTCTTCTCGTTCGCCGCGGGCAGGCGCGGATCAGCGACGGACCAGCGCCCGTTATCGTGGCCGGCGGCAGCCGACACCGCGCCGCTGTGCTGGTCCCAGCCGACCACGCCGTAGTGGCCACCAGTCAGGTACGCGTCGCCGCGCTCGCGGCGCATGCCCGGGCGCGGGTCGGCTACGGCGAACGCGCCTTGACCGCTGTCGCTGCGCGCGATGACCGTGCCGGCGGGCTCGTCGAAGCCTGTCACGCGGTACTTGCCGGCGCCTTCGAAACCGGTGCTCGCGCGCGGATCGGCGACCGCGTACGCGCCCTGGTCATCGCCGCCGATGACCGTCCCGGCGTGACCGTCCCATTCGGTCACCTTGTACTTGCTGAACAGTGGGCCGGCCGGCGGCCGCGGATCTTGCACGCATTGACCAGTGCCGTGCGCGCTGGTGACGGCGCCGGCGGCGTCGTGCCACGGAACGATCCGGAATTCGTTGTTGTGCTTCGCCGGCCCCTGGTGGCGCGGGTCCGCGACGCTGAAGGTGCCTTGCCCGGGCGACTTCTGGCCGGTGATCGTGCCAGCGTGGTCGTTCCAGTCGAGTACGCCGTACTGCTGGTATTGCGCGGCGTCGGCCGGCCCGCGCGGGTCCGCTACCGAATAGGTGCCATTCCCCGGGCGGCTCGCACCGGCCACCACACCGCACGGTTCCTCCCAGCGGTTCACGCCGAGCACGCCGTTGTGCATGTCCGGCACGATCAGGTAGTCGCGCAGATGGCCGTTCTCGACCGCGAGCTTGTCCAGGCTGCGCCAGTCGCTGCCGGCTTCGACGAATGCGAGGCGCACCCACGTTTTCCACTGCAACGACGGCACGCGGTGCATCGGGCCGGCGGCCTCGACGTCGCCCGGCAGCGGCATGCGGCCGAGCAGTGTGCCGACGCCCTGCAGGCGCTTGACCGGCGGCTCGTACAGGCACGCCGGCACCTTTTCCATGTGCCGCGCCACGAGCAGGAATCGCTTGCGGCTCTGTGCCAGCCCGCCGATCACGCCGCAGTCGTGCGTCGTTTCATTCACCGCGTAGCCGTAGTGCCGAAGAATTTGGCCGATTTGGTCGAGCAGGTGGCGGCCGCGCGTCGCGAGCCGGGGGACGTTTTCGAACACGATCAGTTCGACCGGATCGTCCTTCCATGCCTCGCACATCAGCCACACGCACCGCAGCGTCAGCTCGTTGAGCGCCTGGTACTTCGGCGTGCGGCTGAGCCGCTCCGAGAGCAACCCGGACGCCCCTTTGCACGGCGACGAGATGAACACGCAATGCGGGTGCTGGTAGCCGGCGGCGCGCCGCACGTCTTCGGGGGTGGCCTCGCGCCAGCCGGCCGGCGGCTCGGCGCCGTGGAACGCGGTGTACTGCTCGCGCGTGAAGAGGTCCATGACCGTGCACGGCGTGCCGACCAGCGTTTCGAAGTCGCGCGCGGCCGCCGGGTCGTTGTCGATCCCGCCGATGCAGCGCCACGTCGCGGTCATGTTGCCGACGCGGGACGTGGCTTTGGTGAAGCCCTTGGCGCCGCCGCCAAGGCCGCAGCAGAAACCGAAGCTGTTGTAGACGCGAGCCGTCAAGTCTTGTTTCATTCTAGATCTATCCTCGGTGGTCAGCCCCAATGGCTGGGTGCTCGGCTTAGCCGAAAGTCTTGGTGAGGTCGCGATCGACGGCTTTGCCGAGCGACCGGAGCAGATTCGCCAGCCCTGCTCGATCGTGATGGCTAGCGGTCGCCTGGCGCAGCAGGCCAAAATACGAATTCGCAACGGGCATAAGGTCGGCGGCCGGTGTTTCGGCGATGCGCCGCAACGCTTCATTGCGCGTTCGCTTCCGCGTCTCCCGGCGCCACGGCTTGATGACCTGCCCGACGAAGTCGATGCCGCGGTCGATTGGTTGCAGGATGGTCTTGCGTGGATTGATCCGAGCGCCGAGCCGTTCCGGCAGGAAATCCGTGACATCGGCGAGGATCTCGTTCAAGCGCGCCGGCGAGGCGTGCAGGAACACGAAGTCGTCGACGTATCGGATGTAGTGCCGCGCGCCGAGCACGTGCTTCGCGCGCTGGTCGAGCACGTCGAGGTAGACGTTCGCGAAGAACTGGCTCGAAAGGTTCCCGATCGGCAGGCCGAGGTCGGACGCCTGTTCGAGTAACCGTTTATGGGGCGGCACGAGCTGCATCATTGCCGGGTCGCCGTGGTATTCGAAGTCGCCCCGTGGATCGTGCATCAGCACGCGATCGGTCAGCGCGCGCCAGAACGGCTCGGGGATCTTCGCGAGCAGCAGGTCGCGCAGGATCCGCTTGTCGATACTGACGAAGAAGTTCGCGAGATCGCATTTCAGGTAGAACGCGCGCTTCGACCAATTCTGCGTGATCGACCGCACCTTCGCTTCGAGGCGCTGCGCGGCGTATAGCGTGCCGCGCCCCTTGATGCAGGCGCATGAATCGGCGATGAAGGACCGCTCAAAGCGCGGGCCGATCCGGTTGTAAAGCAGGTGGTGCACGATGCGATCGCGAAACGCAGCCGCCCAGACCTCGCGCGGCTTCGGTCGCGTGATGACGAAGCACTTCGAGCGGCCGGGCATGTAGCTGCCGTCGGCCAGCTCGTCGTACAGGCGGCGCAGGTTCCGTTCGAGCCGCATCTCGAACGCGAGCGCCGCATTGCTGTTTCGCTTCGTCCGCCGGCAGTCGAGATATGCTTCGACCAGTTCGGCGAACGATAACGGCCCTCGATCTGCGGACGGCGCGGGCGCGCAACTCGTTGTTCTGGTGGTTGTTGTTCTGGTTGCCATTGTTGAAGTTCTGGTACCACGCCCAGCCGGAGGTATCGTGCGATCTACGTCGCCCAGCCAATTTCTCAGCCGGGAAACTGCGCTGGACCTTTCCGCACGCCGGCGGCCGGTTTCCTCATTGCGCATGGCGGTGGCCTTGTGAGCCAGCGGCACGACCAGATTGATTTATCGCTCAGCCGCGAAGGCCTTGACCTTAGCGGAGCGGGCGACGGTTTGCGGCGTTCTTCCAGCCGTTGGCCTGCTTCCCGATGCTCGTCGTTTTCTCGACGGCGGCTGCATAGCCGTCACGGGCGATCAGGCGCTTGTCCATGCTGAGACGAAGCAACAACTCGATCACCTGCAGGCGCTCGAGCAATTCAGCGAGATGGGGCGCTTTGTCGGCCGCGACGTTCGCGCGGAACACCAACACCATGATCTCGATGCATTCCGCGCTGATCTTCTCGCCGATGCTGCGCTTGAAGTCGCGGGGCATGTTCTTGACCAGGCTGGTGGCGTCATCGAGCAGCCCGTAGGCCGCTCGATATATCGGGAGCTGGTTGTGCAGGGCCACGGTGGGTCAAATGATCAAAAGACTGAAGGGATAAATCTGCGGACGGCGCGGGCGCGCAACTCGTAGTTCTGGCGGAGGTCGTCCTGGAGGCCATGGAAGAAGTGCTGGTACCACGCCCAGCCGGAGTTCGATTCGTGACGTTCGCTGGACCAGTACCAGCTCGGCTCGAACTCTCCCTTCAGGTTCGCGAACAGGAGCGATTGCTCCCGCCGCGTCGGCAGTTCGCCGCCACGTTCGGCGGCCCATGCCTTCGCCGCTTCCCAGTCCAGATCTTCGGCATCGCCCGGCAGGAGAATCAGGTAGTGGCTCAGCGAACCGTCTTCGAGAAGGATCTGCCCGGCGATGCGCTCGCCGGCCGCGAGCGGTACCGTGGCGGCGTCGACGTGGTACTCGGTCGCGCGCGGCTGCTTCTTGAACTCGTCGATCAGCGCGCCGATGCGCGCGTGATCTGCTTCGATCTGTTCCAGCGTGATCGTCATTGCATGCTCCGGTTGTGAATGGATGAAGGGTTAAATCGACAATCTGCGGACGGCGCGGGCGCGCAACTCGCGGCTCTGGCGGGTGCCGTTCTGGTAGCCACTGGTGAAGTGCTGGCACCACGCCCAGCCGGCATAATCCGGATCGTCGTCGGGCGTGTTCGACCAATAAGCGGCCTTTTCGAACAGGTCGCGGTGCAGTTCGTAAGCGATCACGAGCTCGGCGCGAGTCGGCAAATCACCCCCGATGCTCTTGGCCCAGTCCATCTGTTCCTGCCAGGTGGCATCGTTGTTGTCGCCAGGCAGCAGAATCGTGTGCGTGACGTCGCCATTCTTGTCGACGAAGCCGCCAAGGTAGATCTCGCCGTCGGCGAGCGTGGGAAGCTGGATCTGCATGGTTTCTCCGGAAAAGAGAAGGGCGCCGATCGGCGCCCTTCGAATGCCGCGCGGACCGAGGTAAGCCGCGCGGGTTAGGCTCTGTTGAATCAGCGTGGCATCCACTGCGTGCCGCGCACGATCCGGCCGACCGGTTCGAGCACAAGCACTTCCGACTCCTTCTCGCTGCGCACGAGCGCGCTGCCGCGCCGCTGGGCTTTCTCGAGCGATGCGTGACGCCGTGGTTTGCAATACCTGCCGACCGTCACGAACAGCGGCGCCCGTGCGCCGACGGGACCAAGCGTCAGCTCGTCGATGCGCGCTTCGAGCGCCGCGGCGTTCGCGCGCCAGGTGTCGGCCTTCAGTTGCGCGGCGTCGCGCTCGGCGGTGAGGCGCTCAACGTCGGCGCGTAGGTCCGCGATGATCCGCGCGGCGTCGATGACGCGGGCATTCGGATCGACCGAGTCGTCGACCAGGCCGACCGAAACCAGCTGCGGCGCTACAGCGGCCGGTGGCGCGTCGCCGGCTGGCGTGGCCGGCTGCGCTGCGCGCGCGAGCCAGTACACATACTCGTTGCCGCCGCCGGCCCGCTTTTCGCGCTCGACAATCGCCTCGCCGAGCATCCGGTTCAGCTCCTTCGTCACGTCGAGATGCGGGAGCCCGGTTCCGGTCGCCACGGCCTTCGCCGTGGCTTCCGACGTCTCGGCGAGATACTTCTCGATGTCCTCTCTCACGCTGCCTCCCGTATTGCGTGCTGCGCGGCCGGCGCGACCTGACCGTCCTCGACCCAGAATGCTTCGATGGCTTCGGGCAGGCTGCCGGGCGGCGTCTTCAGGCTCATGAACACGAGCGCGGTTTCGATCTGGTTGCTGTACGCGAGATCGTCGAGCCAGTAGAGCAGCCGGTCGCGCTCCGGGCCGACCAGGACGTCGGCGCGATCGAGCACGAGCAGCTTCAGGCCCGAGAAGTGGCTGATCGCCGCGGCGATGTGCGCGTCGACGCGCCAGCGTTCCGATTCGGAGAGCAGGGCATACGCGCGCCCGTCCGCAAGAACTTCCATCTCGGGCGTGATCGTCACGTCGGCCCATTCGGACATCTCGGCGAGGTCCGTCAGGCGCTCATTCATCGGCGTGAGCGCTTCGCTGAGCAGGTCGGCCGGGATACCGTTCGGTGCGAGCGCCTCGGCGATCGCCTCGTACGCCGCGACGTCGTCGTGCAGCGCCGCAGCCTGCTTCGCCAGATCGGCGGCACCGGTGGCGCGCCGCTCGATTTCGCGAAGCGTCGCGATATCGGTGTCGAGCTGCTTGCGACGGCGCTGAAGGTCGGCCAGTTCCGAGCGCGCGGCGTCGCCGCTCTCGCGTGCGGCGGCCGCGCCGCTGTCCTCCGCGTCGTCTTCGAGCGCTCGTAGTTGCGTCGCAGCCGCGTCGGCCGCTTCGACATCGCGTTTGCGGTTGGCGGCTGCGTTTTGCAGCGTCTTCAGGCCCTGCTCGTACTCGGGCAGTTTCGCGGCAGCCTCATCGTCGCGCGTGCCGGCTGCTGCCGCCGCCGACAGCACGCCGTTGAGGTAGCGCAGGAGCGCGCCGCACTCGGGGCACGAGCATTCGGTGCCGGCCGGCGCCGCGCCGGCGCGCACCCGAAGCGCTTCGACCTTGGGCAGAAACTCGGCGACCTGCTCGTCGGCCAGCTGCGCGAGTTCGACCGCCTTCGCGTAACCGGCGGCGCGCGTACGCAGATCTGCGATCTTCGACGCGCGGGCACGTGCAGCCGTGTCCGCCGCATCGGCCGCGCCGATCTGCTGCTGCAGGTCGCCGATCCGGTCGTCGAGCGCCGCGCGGTCGCCCGTGAGCTTCCGCAACGCAGCTTCGTCGAACTCGACCGCCGCCGGCCGCCACGTCGCTCCCTTCTGACTGCCGTACGTCTCGCCGGTCGCGTTGCGCCACGACTGCTTCGCGCCGCGCGCGCGGTCGGCCGCTTCCTTCTGTCCCGCTTCGAAGCCTGCGCGCAACATCGGCGTGATCGCCGCGAGCCGCGCGGCGGCCGGTGCCGGCACCGCATCGGCGCGGAATCCGAGCTTGCCCAGCAGACGCGCACGCATTTCGTCTACGCCGATCTTCACGCCCATCAGGTCGTACAGGAACGCCCGGCGCTCGGTCGCGCCGAGGTGTGCGAACCGCTGGGCGTCGAGCACCAGCGGCAGGCGCGGATCCTCGGCGAGCTCGCGCTTCAGCTTGCCGGACGGCAGCATGACGCTGTTCGCCTGCTCGCCGCATGCGACAACGATCTGGCCGCCGTCGGCCCCCTCGGTGACGAGCGAGCCGTATTCCTTCTTAAGCGCGACGCGCACGGTGTCGCCGGTGAGCGCCATGCGCACGGCTTCCTGCAGGCTGCTCTTGCCGGCGCCGTTCGGGCCGGTGAAGAGGGCGACGGGTTTCGCGAGCCGGAGGTCCGCCGTGCGGATCCCGAGAACGTTCGCCACGTAGATGTCGGTGATTTTCACGATTCTTCTCCCTGCGTTCCGCGCGGCCGCAGAACCGTGCGGCCGCCGTCCGACTCCATCGCGCTGACGATGCCCTTCGCTTCGAGCAGCTCGACCAGCCGCGCGGCGCGGTTGTAGCCAATCTTGAACTGGCGCTGCACGCTCGAAATCGACACTTTCTGCTGTTCGATCACAAACGCTTCGACTTGGGCGTACAGCGGATCCTCGTTGCCGGAGGCGGCTTGTTCCTCGTGCCACTCCTTCCAGCCCTTCACCCATGCGATGCACAGCTCGCCGGCCATCACAGGGCATTCGCTTTCGGGCTTGCCTTCGGCGGCCGCCTGCCGGCCGGCCTGATGCTGTTCGTCGATCTGCGCTTGCATCGGGCCGTCGCCGAGCTTCGGCACCTCGCGGAAATCGGCGTCGACCACGTCGCTGTCGGGTTTGTCGCCGTCCATCCCGTCGCCGTCGTTGTCCGTGTACTCGCGGCCGAGGTCCAAGCCGCGCTGATCCGATTCGCCGCGGATCTCGTCCATGCCGCCGGTGTGCTCGTCGGGGTTTGCGACGACGACCAGGACGGCTTTTCCGCTCGCCTCGTACAGCTCGTGCAGGTTCGGTTGCGAGCCGCCGAATTTCACGACCGCCTTGACTCCGTCCTTGATCGTGATCTGGTCGAGGTCGCCCTGAACGACGATGCGGCCATCGCTCGCGATCAGGTGCGTCGCCATCTTCACGTTGTGCTCGACGCGTGCACGCATCCGGTCGATGACGTCGTTTTGCTTCTTCTCGGACAGCTTCACCCAGACGTCGGGCATCAGCTTCATTTCGGTCACCAGCGCGGAAAGCAGGTCTTTGCCGATGCTGTCGGCGGTCATCTGGAGGACGTTCTTGTCGGTCATGTCGAAATCCTTGGCGGCGGGAGGCGCGTGTTAGTCGGCGTTGATCGGGCCGCGCGGCCGGCGGCCGGCCGGCGCGGTCGTTTGGGAAGATGCCTTGCCGGCGGCCGCCTGTTCAGCTGCCGCCGTGATGGCGCGCATGCGCGCCGAGGCGCGGGCGTTCAGTTCGGCCTTCGCGGTTTCGTCCGGTACGCCGGCGATCGCGCTGCGGGCGAGGTCGAGGTCTTCGGGCGACTTGGCGGACTCGATGTCCTCGCGAATACCGCGTACGAGGCCGGCGGCATCGAATTCGAAACCGCCTTGACCATGGTTGCCGTCCTCAGGCGGCCCGTCCTGGTCGTCGACCGGATCGGCTTGGGCGGCCGCCGGCGACGCGCCGTGCGTGTGCGATTCCGTCGCGGGTCCCGTTTGCGGCTGCGATGCGCCGCGCGGAACTTCGTCGGCGGGCTCAGCGCGGCCGCCGCGCAGCTCGTCGAGGGTCGTGCTGTAGACCGTGTAGGACCCGTCCGGGGAGACGTCGACGACATCTGCCTCTTCTTCGGACGTGCGACCCATGCCCATGACGATGTCGGGCGCGTGGATGTTGCCGAAGAAACTGCCAGCGCGGTACTGGAACATCAGCGTGCGTAGCCCGGTCTGCCACTTCGATCCTGCCTTCCCGTACCAGCCTTCCTCGACGACCATTCGCATGCTGACCGGCGCCGATTCGATCACGGGCATGCCGATGTCCCGGTACAGGTCGAGCATGCGGCCCGCGTACTGACGAACCTGCTCGGGTGCGAGGCGCGGTTCCGGTGTGCCCCGCGGGAGCGCCCAAGCGATGCACTCGATGTCATCGACCTCGACCTCGCGCTCTTCGAAGATCGGCTTTCGAGCCTGCTGATTCCAGCCGGTCTTTTCCTTGTACTTCGCCGAGATCTTGCCGCGGCTGATCATCTGGAAGCGCAGCGGCGTGAAGCGGCCCGATGCGTTGATGGCGGCGATCACGAACTTGCCCGACCACCGCAGCTTGCCCTCGATCATGTCGGCGTTCTGCATCACGGCAGTGATCGACATGCGAACGGCGCGCGCGACCTCGATCGCGACAAGACAGTTGCCGATCGCGGACGGGTTCTCGACCCAGATTTCCTCGCCGTTCGCCTTCTTCAGGTTGTGCGACCGGAACTGTGCCGGAACGGCGTCGCTGCTCGCATATGCCTTGGCGATGCGGTTGGCCAGGACAAAGCCGCGCTCGGTGAACATGTCGACAGCTTGGTCCGGCATCAGCGCCGGCACGCCGCCGGCTGCCTTCACTTCGCTCAGTTGTGCGGGTGCATTCATGGGTGCCTCGTTACTCGTGGAATTTGCAGACGCCGTGCCGCGGGCAGTACTTCGCGTCGCAGAGCAGCGATTTCGGGTTGGGATAGAAGCGACCAGTGCGGAACATGTCGGCCGCGAATTCGATGAGGCCGGGCTCGTCCTCGGTGCCGATCATCACGCGCTTGGCGTCCTTCACCGATGCGGTGGCGACCTCGGGCGTGCCCTTGGTTTTCAGGCCGATGATCTCGGCGGTGTCGGCGATCAGCTCGCCAGTCGTGTGCTCGTAGAGCATCTCGTAGGTGCCGATCTGGGGGCCGTGTCCCTTTGTGACCGCCACGCCTTTCTGCACCGCGGCTGAGCCGCTCTTCAGGTCGGCAATGCCAGGGCCGAGCGCAGTGCGGCGCACGCGCGCCCGGTCCATCGTGCCGGTCAGGCGAATCGTGATGCCGCCGCCGCAGTCGATTTCGAGCGGCTTCGTTTCCATCTCGACGGCGATGAAGTTGTACCGCGGTGCAACTTCGAGGCAGTACTTCGTCGTGAGCGAGAGCCCGATGCGCTCGGCCTCCGTCAGGCTCAGGTCGTCGCGCGCCGGGTCGAATTCGTTCTCCGGGTCGCGCAGCTTGTCGACGAAGGCACCGGCAGCGTCGTCGACCGTCAGGCCGGAGCCGTCGAGGCGCGCCTGGTCGAAGACGGCCGTGCCGGCATGGATCGCGGTACCGAGCGCCGCGCGCAGGCCGACGACATTGCGCATCTTCATGAGGTGGATGCCTTCCCAGCGATACGCGCAATCGAACAGGCCGGCCCAGCTCGACGCCCGCACGGTATAGACCGAGGGAGTCATGCCGCACCCGCGGTTTCGGCGTCGATGTCCGCAGCCGGTGCCGGCATCTTCTCGATGCATACGTACGGGAAGCGATCGGGGAACGGCTTGATGTGCTTGTAGAAGTGCGAGCCGATCGAGTCGGCGCCCTTGAGCGCATCAAAGTTCGCTTGCGTGAATCGGCTGTAGTGGTACAGCGACGTCCGCGCGCCGGTCTTGCGATCCTTGAAGCGGACCGCGAGCGTTTCGGATTCGGCGTCGTAGCCGATGCTATGGATCTGCGACGACTCGACGGGTTGGGTGTCGATGGTTTTCATGTCTTGGAACTCCAGATAGAACGACGAGAGGCGCGCATCGGTCGACGCGGCAGATGGCGGACAACGTGGTGTCGATGGGTGCGACGGCGGCGCTTAGAGGATTCCGAAGCGCTTGCAGAAGTAGTCGATCGCGATCGCGATAACTGCAACCGCGATGAAGGTCGCGAGAACGAGCGCCCGGGCAGCACGCGGATGCTGACGCTCGAAGAAGTCGGCGTGGTCGGTGAAGCGGCTCATGTGGGCCTTGTGACGAGTGCCGTGATGGCCGTGCCGTCCGCGTTGAGCCGGGCAAGCACGAACGTGCACACCGCGGCGATCGCGAGCGCGACGAGGTAGCCGGCTATGGGATTCCATTCGAACACCCGGTCGAGCAGCGCGCCGAGGAGGTCGAAGGGCGTCATCCGAGGCTCCGCAGGTAGGGGCCGGCCAGGTCAGCGCCGAACCAGAGCGCGCCGATCGCGACGCCGTACGCGAACGCCCATGCCGAGCCTTCGATCACGTAGCGCAGGCGCGATACAGGCGATTGCCTGTATTGACGAAATACAGGCTGCAAGCTGTTGAGGGGTGAACGCATTACCGATTCCTCCGTAGATTCCGCTCGGCAAACGTCGAGACGTTGTGCTTTGTCCGGGTGAGGATCTGATGCGCGAGCGCCTCGCTGCCGACCATGGCGATGCCGAGCGCCGTCTTGCTGATCAGCATTTCCATCACGTTCGCGAGCGCGTCCGGATTTCCGTATGCCCCGCAGTTGCGCACGTAGTCGGCGATCAGCCTTTCGGCGAGGTCGCCGCATTGGGCGGGGGATTTGAGGGTGCTCATCGGTCGATTCCTGCGATGGTGATGTGGCGAACGGGATCCGACACAGGCATGGGCGCGCGGAAACCTGCCTTCGCCAGCGCGTCGTCGACAACGGCGCGGATACCGGACGTGAGCACGGTCTTCGACGCGACCAGGTGCAGTGCGTCGATCAGGTGCGCCATCGGTTGAAGGTGCGCGTCGAGCGACCGATCGGCCGCGAGCGAGCGCGCGTAAGCATCGGCCGACTCGGTTTCGCCCGCGTCGGACGGCAATTCGCCGTACGCGAAGCTCGAATCGGCCCGCTCCTGAGCGAGTTCCTTCGCGCGCTGCAGCCAGACTTGACCGAGCGTGTGCTTGATCTCGTTCATGCTTCACCTCTCGATTCGTTCGAGCGCTCGATCAGCGTAGCGATCGTGATTCGTGTGAACTCGCTATCAGGCGCGTAGCCGAACCACTCGCATGCGGCGACGACGCCGACCGCTCGAATCGCGTTTTCGAAGGCGTCCATCGGCGTCCTTTCGGGGACGGCCGGAATCTCGCGCGGGCCGCCGTCTTTGATCTCGTCCATGTGGTCCCTCGGTGTGGTGCGCGGATTACGACGCGAACGACTTGCGCTGAGTGTCGAGCCACGTTTCGGCCCATTCGAGCGCGAGCTTCGCTGCGTCATTCGTTTCCGGCGTGTCGCCCTTGCGGATCGCCATGAAAAAGCGCTCGACCGGGCGCGCCGAATCCTTCGGGATGCCGAGTTCAGTCGAATCGACGTCGATCCCACGCGCATTCGCGATCGTGCCGATGAGGCACGCACATTCGCCCGAGTAGGTCGAGCCGTCGACGCGGCCGGACTTCAATGCGTCAATCAGCGCCGGAACCTCGCACGGAGCCTGCGATATCACTTCGATGAAATCTGCCTTGATCGGCAGCAGGTCCGCGCCGCTCAGGTTCGCGCCGCTCAGGTCCGCGTCGCTCAGGTTCGCGCCGCGCAGGTTCGCGCCGCTCAGGTCCGCGTCGCTCAGGTTCGCGCCGCGCAGGTACGTGCCGCGCAGGTACGTGCCGCTCAGGTCCGCGTCGCGCAGGTACGCGCCGCGCAGGTACGTTCCCTGTTTGCAAGCCAGCTCGACAGCAACCTTCATCGAATCCGCTTCGCACTCGAAAATGACTTTCAGGGTCCAGCGGTTCAGGATTTGAATATTCACGTGAGTCTCCAGATAGTGTGGTGTGATTGCCGATCAGCTAAACTGGACGCAGCCGTTCTGAGCGGCCATATCGAACGCTGCGCGCCACTGCGAATAGATCGCGTAGAACGACTCATCGGCCTTCGCTTGCTCATCGAACTGGGCGAAGTCTTGCGCGAGCTTCGCGCTCACCGCCGAGCCGATGACGCCTTCGCAATCGCTGAAGCAGATCAGCTCCCAGAACGGTCCGCTCGTGGCGTTCCATGCGGCATGGTCGTGTCGGAGTTCCGATTTCCCCGTGCCGTACTGATCGACCGAAATTGGTTGATAGCCCGCAAGCTTCGCCAGCTTCTCGCGCCAGAAGTTGTAGCGGCTGTACCCACCCGAAAACGCTTCATCAGCGTCCTCGTAGCCATAAACAGCACGATCCACAAGATCATCAGCGCGGCCCGGAAAATCGGGATTGATGTAGACGCGCAGGTAATCGCATTCGATAGGTTCGCGGGTGAGCGGGTCGATCGGCTCGCCGCTGTCATCGAACACACAATCGATCTTCATGATCTGGCGGTACGCAGTTGCATCCAATCCCATGTCTTGCTCCGGTAAGGTCAGATTGCCCGCCGTAGCGGGCGCGGTTGGTCAGGCGGCAACCTTGGCTTGTTGCCACGGAGCGGTGCCGAGACACATGCGTGTGAACATTTCTGCTTGGGCGTCCCATGCGGAGTCCCATGCGGCGGCCCATGCGGCGGCCCCTGCGGCGGCCCCTGCGGCGGCCCGTGCGGCGTCCCGCTCCTCCTCGGTAGCCTCACCATTCGCGAAGCGCTCGGCGACATTCAGTGCGTCCTTGCTGCGCTGATCTTCCATCAGGTGCTCGACCTGCCGCGCGCACCAGACGGCGAACAATCGCAAATCACGGTCGGCACCTGATACGCAGCGAAGCGCCCAAAGTGCATCGTCGAGCCCATTGCTCTTGAGGATGTCGAGCAGAGGGATTTCGGCGTCGTGCTAGAACCGGATGTAGCTGCTGCGATCCGCGTCTTCAGCACTGAATGTTTCGCCCTGGATCGAGCGAACCAGCTTGTTGTAGCCGTCGTAGCACGCGCCGGCTTTGCGGAGCGCCGCAAGCGTCACGACAAAGCGCGGGTCAAATTCGGTTTGCATGTCTTTCTCCTGTAGCGGGAGCGGTTGGTCAGTCGTCGAGCGCGCGTCGAATCGTGTGGTCGGCGCAGTGGGATAACCCAGCGTTGCCCGGGCCGAACTTCTGGCCGCATCCCGAGCAGTAGACGTCGGCGAAACGCGGCACGGCCGCGAGGTCAGCGTCAGCGATGCGCTGCGCGATTTCCGCGTCTAGAACTGCCTTGCAGACGTTCCAGACCTCGTACACGTCCTCGATGTAGCCGCGACGCAGTGCCGCGTCGAGCACCGCGACCTGCTCGGCCGTGAACGGGAGCACGTCGAACGTGACGCCGTCGGCGATCGCTTCGTTGCGCTCGTCGCGCGCCAGAGCGGCGGCGTCGGCCGCCGCCTGCTGCTGGTCGGCGCGCCGGTCGACCCGAGCGGGCAGGGTGCGCACGTTGTGGTGAAGGGTTCGAGGAGGGTGCATCGCTTCCCCTTGAATAAAGGATTGCTAATCAAATTGCAGTCTTGAACTGCAACGCTGCGTGCGCAGCTCTGACTGGTGACGCCTCAAAAGAAGAACCGCCACCAGTCAGAGCTGTTTCGGGACAGTCTCATGGAGCCGGGCCGGTGCTGATCTCCGGCTTTGGGACTCCAGCGCTCAGCTGGTCGCGCATCAGCCTGCGCATTCCGGCTCCATGAGACTGCATCACTCGCGCGCCCGGCTACTCCCGGCCGTGCCGGCTCCGGGCCGCGCGAGGTTTTGTGCCGATTACGACTATCCCCATTGACGTGCTTTTCCTTTCAGAATCCGGCAAATTTGAGCTGTCGAGACACTGTATTTTTTCGCCAAGTCTTTTTGCAGCACATCGCCCGATTCATAGATGGCCTTGATTTCTGCTACCTGTGCGTTGGTCAACTTTGCCTTTCCACACAACTCTCCAGGTAGGCGCCCACCTCTGGCACGACCCCGTTCGTTGCGTTCGCGCATGTTGTCTTGATGAGTTCCCCAATGAAGGTGTTTGGGGTTGATGCATCGGGGGTTATCGCACCAGTGCAGTGCGAATCGGCCGTTTCGCTCTTCGCCTGTGGCCTCCATCAGAACGAGGATGTGAAGGCCGATAGGCTTTCCTTTTCGATATGCGCGGGCATAGCCCCATCCATAGCCTCGGCGCCCGTGATCAATGCAGGGATCTTCCAACTCCATAAATACTCCTGAAGAGATTTATCGACTGATCTCGGCTATGCGAGCTCAATCGGTAAAGCTCTCCATGGCGCCCAGCTACTCCCTGCTGCGCAGGCTCTGGGTCGCCATGGGTTTGTGTCGAATACAACGCGTTCGATCACGTCGTGCTTCGCTGTCTTGTGTCAGGTCCGTTCAAACAGCAAGCGGTAGCCAAACTTCGGCCTAGCGCGCTGCGCCTGTCCTGACTCACGACGCTGATCGCGCCGGCCGGTTGCTCCGCGTGTGCGGTCCCGGCATACCTTCGATTGTTAGAGAGCGATCCGCTTGGGGCGGTGGCGCGGCGTCGGTGTCGCGTTGATGGGAATTATAACTAAGGTTATCAGTGTGTCAACAACCAAAGTTATCGATCGGGCGGGAAATTTGTAACAAGGTGGGCGGCGGCCCGTTTGTTAAGCGTCTGCTGACGGCAGTTGAAAGTCTTCGGGAAGTGAGGCTAAACTACTGTACATGCATACAGTGTTGTGGCAAACCGAGGACGAGGGCGACCAGTGAAAGAAGAATCGAAGACGCGCCTGCGGTGCAGGCCTGGGGACTTGGCTAGGGTGGTGGCGAGTAGGAACCCTGCGCTGGTCGGCACGATCGTGGCGATTCAGCGGCTGCGGTCGGATGGTCTATGGGACGTGCTGCTCGAGAAGCCTGCGTTCGGTTTCACGGAGCGGATGAAGCGACCGGTCGTGACACGGGAGTTTTCGTTCTGGGATGCGTCGCTGGAGCCGCTTCCGCAAGAGGCTGCGCGGATCAGCCGCCAATCGGCCTGTCTTCGTCCTGAGCAGGCGAATCGTGCGGAGCTGACTGGGCAAGCAGCCCACTGATGTACGCCTCGACTTTGGCGCGGCCGAGCTCGTCGAGCCGATCGTAGCCGGGCGGAACCGGCTGGGCCGCGTCGCCGAATTCGAGCCACTCCAACGTGGTTTGCAGTGCGCGCGCGAGCGCGAACCCGTTCGTGGTCGTGGTGCTGCCGCCTCGTTCAACCTTGGCTATCGCCGGCTGCGATACGCCGACAAGTTCCGCGATGTGCTTCTGGGACAGGCCCAGTGCCTCGCGACGCTCCTTTGCCCGGCGCCCGAATTCAGGATTTTCCATAGCGGGCATCGTATAACCTTGGTTGTAGGGCGGCAAATAACCAAAGTTCTTGCGGATGAATAACTTTGGTTATAGTATTGCCGCATGAAACCGACCAATTGCTCCGTGCCGGCTCTGCAGGCAGCGATCCAAAAAGCTGGGTCGCAGTCCGCACTTGCCCGCCTGATCGGCAAAAAGCAGCCGCACATCCACAAGTGGCTGCATTCCCCCAATGCAATGAGACCCGAGAACTGCGTCCTGGTGGGGAACGCCGTCGGCATCCCGTACAGGGACTTTCGCCCCACCGATTGGCATCTGATCTGGCCTGACGCGTCGGCCGCTTCGGCGCCGGGACGCATGGGCGCGTGTACGTCAGATGGAGGGCAGCGCGACGCGCTTCGTGTAGGCGTCGACTGATCGCAATGGTTTGCATTCGTTGATAGCTGGCCAGGTGTTGTCCTGGCCTTTATTTCGCCCCGGTGCCAACTGGGTAAGCAAGTGGGTAACCAACTGGGTAACGATTGATTTTTCGTATGAACCAGCCAGAAATCAGGATGTTCGCGCTGTGGACGCCGGCCGCCACGCTGCCCGAGAGCGAGATCGAAGCTATGACGTTCGAGGAGTGCCTGGCGAAGGCGCTCGAGATCGGCGTCACGCGCTTCGATCGAAAGACGCTCGCGAAGAAATCGAAGATCCACTATCCGCACCTCGGCGATCTAATCGCCGGGCGCCGGCCGTTTCCTGCGACGAAGCTGCACCTGTTCTGCATGTTCAGCGGCTGCGATTATCCGCGCCAGTGGCTCCGAATCCAGGAGCGCAAGGCGATCGAGGAATATCGCCAGCTCAGCCAGCAGGCGATCGGCGAGTTCGTCCAGCAGGCGTTCGGCCAGCGGCAGGTGGCCGCATGACGCTGACTCTCAGCCAGCGCGACGTCGGCAAGCCGTTCGCCCGAAAGCTCGGGCGCCCCATGACCTATCTCGGCATCGTCGAGAACAGGCACCTTTTCATCTTCCGCGATCCTCCGCAGGACTACCTCGCGTTCCGGGCCGACCAGCTCTGGATGCTCGAGCGCGTGCGACCCGAGGCGGCGCCGATCGACGACACGAAGGAGGGCGGCTCGTGCTGACCGAACTGTTCGAGCGCGCGGCATCTCGCTTGAGCCATCGTGCCTGGAGCACACATTCCGCGGCTGCGCTAAACGCGAATTTCGGTGTTACAGCCGGGGCATGTGTACCGCGCAATAATGCGCCCCGGTATGCCAGGGGTGAAAATCAAAACCCTTTCGCACTTGGGTTTGTTGTCGAAGCAACCCTGGCAGATGAAGTGCACGGGCTCTTCCGTGCCGACATATCGGTATGCGAAACCGCGGTCAGAGACGGCGTCGAGCTTGTACTCGGAGCGCACCGTGAGCGCTTCCTCGAATTCAGCCGCTTTTGCGTTAGCGGCACGAAGTTGTTCCTTCAATTCATCGATTTCATCACGCGCAGCGGCCTGCTTTTCTTGCAGGGCAAGCGCGGCATTTTGAACGTCTATGACGCGATCGTTGATCGATTGCTGCATCTCGGCGAGCTTCAATTCATCTCGCGCTGCGACTGCTGCTTTTGCCAGATCGACGGCATTCTTCAGGCCGGCGATGGCGGCCGTGACAGTCATGATTGGCATCGTGGTCCCCGTCGTGAAATTGGCCGCGCACTCCCGCGGCGAAACCATCATAGCGTACTGGCGGCGGGAGCCGGCGTGCACTGGGGAGGCGCATGAACTGGGCGCACGATGACCTCGCCAAGGATCTCGCCGCACATCTTCGCGGCGCATCCGATCGCCTGGTATGGACCGACATGCAGCTCGGGCCGGCCGGCTCGCCGCGGCCGGATGTTTACACGGTGCCGTGCTCGTTCGCGCGGTTCCAGCCGATCGCCTACGAATGCAAGATCAGCGTCGCCGACTTCCGGCGTGACGTGACGGCGGGGAAATGGACCTCGTATCTGCGCTTCGCCGCCGGCGTGATCTTCGCGGCGCCGGCCGGCCTGCTGAAGAAAGAAGACATCCCGGCCGGGTGCGGCCTGATAGTGCGCGGCCCGGATGGCTGGCGTTCGCTGAAGGGACCGACGCTGAAGAACGTCGACAACCTGCCGCGCGACGCGTGGATCAAGCTGATCATCGACGGCATGGCGCGGCTCGCAAACACGAACCTTGAGCAACTGCGGGTCGGCCTTCATAGCGAATGGTCGATCGAGAAAACGCTCCGGAGGCGGCTCGGCGACATCGTCGCGGATGCGATGCGCGACCGGTTGCATGCCGAGCGTCGCCTGAAGCTGGCCACCGACCGACTGCAGGGGCTCGCGGAGGAAGCCGAAAGCGAGCGGCGACTGATCCTCGGTCGTGCGAAGGAGGATGCGAAACGCGACGCGGCGCAGGTTGACAGCGCGCGTGTCGAGTTGGCGCGTGCGCTTGGACTGCCTGAGAGCGCGAGCGCAGCGCGGATCGCCATGGCATGCAGAGAAGCCGCGCGCAGGCTTAGCATCGATACCGAAATCAGGCGACTCCGTCAGCAGCTCGAGCGCATTCAGGCCGCGATCGAATCGGCTGCCGAGCCGCTGCCGCACATTGCGCGGGAGGTGGCGTGACCTGGCTCGACCGTTCCCACCGCGGCGACTGCCGTGACCTGATGCGCGCGATGATCGCCGACGGCGTGCGCGTGCAGACGATCGTGACGTCGCCGCCGTACTGGGGCCTGCGCTCGTATCTGCCCGACGGCCACCCAGACAAGCATCGCGAGATCGGGCAGGAGCCGACGCTGCGCGAGTTCATCGACACGCTGGTCGGTGTGTTCGAGCTCGCTCGCGAGCTGCTCGCGGACGACGGCACGCTGTGGCTGAACATGGGCGACGCGTACGCCGGTTCGTGGGGCGCGCAGGGACGTACCGGGCAGATGTCGGATCGATCGGTGATCAGCGCGCAGCAGATCGCGGCCGCACAACACCGCAGCAGCGGTACCGGGTCGCGCGAGCGCACTGGCCTGAAGCCGAAAGACCTGATGGGCCAGCCGTGGCGACTCGCGTTCGCGCTGCAGGACGCGGGCTGGTATCTCCGGCAGGACATCATCTGGCACAAGCCCAACCCCATGCCGGAGAGCGTGCGGGATCGCTGCACGAAGGCGCACGAATACCTGTTCCTGCTGAGCAAGAGCGAGCAGTACTTCTACGACTTCGATGCGATGCAGGAACCGGTCAGCGGCGGCGCACACGCTCGGCGCGAAGCGCAGGGGCTCAAACGCCCGGGCTTCGGACATGGATACGATGCCGCTCCAAAGGATCGATACAAAACCCCGGACGGATGGGCAACGCATCCGGGCGCGCACGGCTCGTTTCACCGCGATGGCCGAGAAAAGGGGCGAAAGCTTTCGGCGGCCGGCAGCGGCGTGAAGAACAACACGAGCATGGATGCTGCGCTTTCAGACATGCGCAGTACCCGCAACCGTCGCAGCGTCTGGACCATCCCGACGCAGTCGTTCGACGGCGCGCATTTCGCAACCTTTCCCGAGGCGCTCGTCGAGCCCTGCGTGATGGCCGGCAGCCGGCCGGGCGACGTCGTGTTCGATCCGTTCTTCGGCAGCGGCACGACCGGCCAGGTCGCGCAGCGGCTCGGCCGCCGCTTTCTCGGCTGCGAGCTGAATCCCGATTACGAACCGCTGCAGCGTGATCGCCTGCGGCAGCCCGGCCTGATGCTGGAGGCTTCGTGACCCTCGTCATCGTTCCGATTTCGCTTGAAGAGGCAAACGCATTCGTCGCCGAGCATCACCGGCACCACGCGCCCGTTGTCGGCCACAAGTTCAGCATCGCCGTAGCCGACGACATGCTGATGGGCCGAGACGATTGCACAGGTATCTGCGGCGTTGCAATCGTCGGCCGCCCGGTCGCGCGCGGCAACGACGACGGCTGGACGCTCGAGGTGACGCGCTGCTGCACCGACGGCACGCGCAATGCGTGTTCGGCGCTGTACGGCGCAGCGTGGCGCGCGGCCCGTGCGCTCGGCTACGCGCGGCTCATCACATACACGTTGCCCGCCGAGGCCGGCGCCAGTTTGCGGGGCGCCGGATGGCGTCTCATCGGCGAGCGCGGCGGCGGAAACTGGAACACGCCCGCGCGACCGCGCATCGACACCGCTGCGTATCTGCGTGGACAGAAATTGTTGTGGGAAGCCCAATGAACGACCTCCCGAATCCTCTCACCCCAGCGGATTGCAACCTCCGCGATTTTCCGTTCATGCCGCTCGAGGTGAAGCGCCTGCTCACGTCAGAAACGTGGATCCTCGGCAGCGGCGACGAGCGCGCGGCCGCGATCACGTTGTGGCTCGAGAGTTGGCATCAGATCCCTGCCGCGAGCCTCCCGGCGGACGACCGCATGCTCGGCCATCTGTCTCAGTCGAAGAGCTGGAAGCGCGTGAAGGAACATGCGCTGCGAGGCTGGGTGAAATGTGCCGACGGTCGTCTGTATCACCCTGAAATTGCCGCGCACGCGCGCCGTGTCTGGCCGATCAAGCTTCGGCTGATGGCGCGGAAGATCCGCCGGCTGGAGATGGAGTCCGGCGAGTGGGCGCGGATCCGCGCCGTCGTCTTCGCGCGCGACGACTACACCTGCCGATACTGCGGCGCCCGTGGCGTCTACCTCGAAGCCGACCACGTCGTCCCGTTGTCGCGCGGCGGCCCGACGACCGAACAGAACCTCGTGACTTCCTGCCGGCCGTGTAATCGGTCGAAGGGCGCAAAGCTCGTGGAGGAATGGCGCCCATGAATTACTACCCCCATCACATCGGCGATTTCCGCTCGGGAACGGTCAACATGAGCCGCGTAGAGCGCTGGATCTACCGCGACCTCATCGACGTCTATTACGACACGGAGAAGCCGTTGCCGCTCGATCTCGACGAGGTCTGCTACGCGATTGGCGTGAGCACCGAGGACGAGCGTCGCGCCGTCGCCAACCTGTTGCGCTTCAAGTTCACGAAAAGTGACGCCGGATATGTGCACGATCGCTGCGAAATGGAGATCGCGGCGTACCGTTTGCGCGCTGAAACCGCTCAAGAGAATGGGAAGAAGGGTGGACGGCCGAAAAAGCGGACGGCTACCGGATCGGGTACCAAACCTAACCCATCCGGAACCCAAGAAAAACCCACTGGGTTTTCTCCGGGTTCCCATCCGGATGCAAGCGGCCCCCCAGACATAACCGGTTCTAAAACTAACCAAGAACCAACAACCAATAACCAAGATGTAAACCCAAGCGGCGGCGGCACAGCACAGGCAGTAGCGCGCGACGACGCGCCGATCGCCGCCGCCGCTTTCGTCGAGATCCTTCGCTCGTCGGGCGTCGGCTTCGCCGCCGATGACGCGCGGTTGGCGAGCTGGCCCGGACGCGGTGTGACGGCCGACGACCTCCGTGCGGCCGTCGCCACGGGGCGCAAGCGCAGGGAGCGCGAGCGCTCCGAGCAGCCGCTGAACCTCGGCCTGCTCGAGCTAATCCTCGGCGATCTGCTTGCCGCGCGCGCCGCGAAGCCAGCGCCCGGGACACGCCCGGTTGGCGACTGGTGGCGCTCATGGACCGGCATCGTCGACCACGGCGCCGCGCTCGGCGTCGAGCAGGGCCGCGACGAACCTCCGTTCGATTTCAAGCTGCGCGTGTTCGACGCCGCGGGCGATGGCCCGTGGTGGGACGACCACAACCGCGCGTTTCGCAACACTGCCGGCCCCGTCTCGGCCGGAGCTTTGATGGGGGAAGGGCGATGAACTGCAAAGTCGGCGACATGGCCGTGATCACGCGCGGCGAAGCCCGCGACCGCATCGTCGAGGTGAAGGCGCCCTACGGCGACTACCTGGGCTTCGGCTTCTGCTGGTACGTCGAAGCGCCCACGCCGATCCCGGCGACGGACGTTCTCACGTTTCGGCCGTGCGAGCTGAAGACCGGATGGATTCCGGACGCATGGCTGCGCCCGATCAGCGGCGTGCCGGTGACCGACGACGTTCCCGACGAGGTGACGGCATGACGCAGCAGTCCCTCATCGCCGCTTCGCCGATCGCGCAGCGCGTCGAGTTCGTCGTTCCCGGTACGCCTGTCGCGAAGGGCCGCCCGAAGTTCGCGCGCCGCGGCGCGCACGTCACGACGTACACGCCCGAGAAGACCGAGCGGTACGAGAACCTCGTGAAGATGGCCGCCCGCACGGCGATGCGCAGCGCTGCGCCGTACGCTGGCCCCATCCGCTTGATCGTGCACATCGGCCTGCCGATTCCGGCGAGCTGGTCGACGAAGCGCCAGGGCGAAGCGGCCGCCGGCGCCATCGGCGCGACGAAGAAGCCGGACGCCGACAACGTTGTCAAGGCGTTGAAGGACGGCATGAACGGAGTGGTGTACGTCGACGACGGCCAGGTCGTCGACCTCTGGGTGTCGAAGCGCTACGCGCGCACGCCGGGCGTGCGGATCGAGGCGATCGAATTGAATTTGAAGTCAGCATAGGAGCGGGGCCTTGAAAGCAAAAAGCAAACTCACCATCAACGCGATGATCGCGGCCATGAAGCCCGGCATCCGCTATTCGGCGCACGACCTCGCACGCCGCTTGAAGCATCCCGTTTCGTCGGTGCGCCAGCTGCTGTCGCTCGACGTTGCGCTCGCGCGGCTCGACTGCCATTCGGAGAGTCGCGGCCGCATGTACTCGCTCGCGGGCACGAGCCGCTCGCCGGGCACGCACGTCGACACGCGCATCCGGCCGGACTTCACGAGCAACCTGTCCGGTTACATGGCCGAGCTCAATAGGCGGCAGGCGCTGGCGATGATGACGCGGGGTGGCCGGTGATCGCCATCTTCGAGAACACGCAACAGGCGCTGCACGTCAGCTTTCTCGTGACGTCGCTGCCGCCGCGGCAGAAGCAGCAGTTCCGCCTGGCGCTGATCCAGATCCTCGAATCGGTTGGCCGTCTGAGCACGCGCCAGGCTGAATTCCTCGACTACCTGTACGGCAGCTCGTCGGGCACGATCAACTTCGACGGGCTGAGCGGTGACGAAATCCGGGCCCAGTGCGCGATGGTCGTCGGCGCGGTGCGCGATCACCTGCTGAAGCCGGAACGCAACGCGGTGTGGCTGCGATACGCCTGCGGGATGCCGGCGCGGCCGGCGAGCGCCACACGCGCGGCAGACCCGGGAGTCCCGCCGTCGGCCGAGTGGAAGCGGGCACTCGTCGAGATGCGGACGTACCTGCGGCCGTCGCTCACCGTGACGAACGGCAAGGCGATTATGGCGCTCATCGCTGGGCATTCGCAGGCGCGGCTGCGCCAGGACGGGCTGTCGTATCGGGAGATATCGGAAGAGACGCACGTCACGGTCCGGACGCTCGAGCGGAACGCGCAAATCATTCGGAAGCGCCTCGTCGAGCTGGAGCACCAGGCCGTGAAGCGGCTGACGCCGCTCTTCGAGCGAAACAACGTGACGATCGCGGAGGCCGTTGAGGCGTAAGGGGTACGGCGAAAATTCCCCTTGCAAATGTGGCGGACAGGGTATAAATTTTCGTCACATTGCAGAGTTGCGACCAAAGCCCGCTGAGCCGACAAGCCAGCGGGCTTTTTCGTTATGGCCTGTCCGCGCTATACTCGACTCGGCCTTAGCTGCGCCGGTGGGAAAGACGCAGCGAGGTGATCAGCCAGCGCGCCGAAAGGTGCAGACGGGTTTCCGCCGCCCTGCTGGCACCAGGCATTTCGAGCCCGCTGAGCGAAAATCAGCGGGCTTTTTACTGGGTCGGCTGGATCTAAACCGACTTTTAATAGTCCCGATTCCTACAGGGCGTCTATTTCCTTGGCGATCTTGGCCACGGTTGCGCCGATAAATTGTCCGAGTTGCTCTCCATTTTTGGCAGGGTCAGTGAACCACCGGTCACCGGTGGCTGGTGCGACCAAACCGGATGCGAGTGCTGTTTTGACGAGTTCGACGGCCTGTTCGGTTGCTCGTGCGGTAGTCATTAATGCTCTCCTGTTTGCGCTTATTAGACGATTTTCCGCGACCGCGTTCTCAGCGCGCGGCCATGAAGATATTGCGTTAATCGAGTGATTTAAGTCAACGCCGTTGAATTATCTTAATAATTTCGCTATTTGAATAAAATTGGCGGAATTGACTTGAGCGTTTCATTATTCGATTCAAACTGCAGATGTCACAAGATGAGCAGATCTGCTGCGATAGCGAATGTGTTGCCAGTATCTCGTCCGGTGCCGCCCGACATCCTCTTCGACGACTCGAACTGGATCCGGCACATCACGCCGGCCGACGGCGTCGCCGAGTGGGTGAACGACACACTCCTGCGCGACGGCGCGCCGCTGCACAACCCTGACCATGAGCACCTGATCGACGCCGACGTCGCCTACCTCTGGGCGGCCGTCGAGAATGTGCGCCAGATGCGGCGCGTCGTTGGCCAGTGCGAAGAGGTGACGATCCGCGCCGGCGGCTGGCAGCGCGCCCGGCAGGAGCAGCAGCTCTGCGAGTGGTTCGGCCGCGTGCCGGCGTTCCTGATTACGCTCGACGCGCATTACGCGCGCGAGTGCAGCGACCTGCAATGGTGCGCGCTCGTCGAGCACGAATTGATGCACATCGCTCAGAAGACGGATGAGTTCGGCGCCCCAGCCTTCACAAGGGACGGGTTTCCCAAGCTGGGCATCCGGGCACATGACGTTGAAGAGTTCGTCGGGATCGTGGAGAGATACGGCGTCGGCGATCGCGACGGACCTATCGCCAAGATGGTCAGAGCCGCGAACGCTGGCCCGACGATTTCGTCGGTATCGATCGCGCGCGCATGCGGGACATGTATGTTGAGGTCGGCATGAACGAAGAGCAGTGGCGTGTCATCGCGCAGTGGCCGAACTATGCGGTCAGCGATCACGGGCGGATCAAGCGGCTCACGAACAGGAACAGCGGTATCGCCGGCCGAGTGCTCGCGACTTTCCTGGTTTGCGGCTACCCGTCGGTGAATCTATCTCGTCCTGGAAAGCGCCAGTCGGTTCGAATTCATAGGATCGTCGCTGAATCGTTCCTCGAGCGACCGGCCGGCGCGTCGGAGGTGAATCACATTGATGCCAACCGTGCCAACAACCACATCTCGAACCTGGAGTGGGTAACCGCGAGCGGCAACCGGCTTCACGCATACCGTGTCGGCGGCCTATCCGCTGTCGGCGAGCAGAACGGTCACTCGAAGCTGACCGAGTGCGCGGTTCGCGAGATCCGCCAGCTTGATCGCAGCGAAAGCAGGCTGGCTCAGAAATTCGCCGTCTCCATCCGTACTATCCGCGATGTTCGATCGCGTCGCACGTGGACGCACATCTGACAAGCTGAGCCGCGTAACCCGAACGTTTTCCCGCCATGGCAGCACTTCCCGCAACGATCAAGCTGTTCATCGTGCAGTCGCTGGCGTGCTTCGACACGATCTCGCGCACTGCGAAGGCCGTGCGCGAGGAGTTCGGCGTCGAGGTGTCGCCACAGCAGTGCGAGCGCTACGACCCGACGAAGCGGGCCGGCGCGACGCTCAGCAAGAAGTACCGCGAGATCTTCGATCGTACGCGCGCGGAGTTCCTGAACGACACATCCCGCATCGGTGTGTCGCACCGCGCGGTGCGCCTGCGCGCGCTCGACCGAGCCGTCGCGGAAGCGGAGCGACGCAACAACCTGCCGCTGATGGCGCAGCTGCTCGAACAGGCTGCGAAGGAATCCGGCGACGCCTACACGAACCGGCGCCGCCTCGAACACACTGGGGAGAACGGCGGCCCGATCGAGAACAGGACGGTCGTCGTCGATGAAAGCCAGGTCGCAGCCGCCGTCGCCAAGCTCGAAGACGAGTATTGACCCCGCCATCGAGCGGGCCGTCCTGAAGGCGAAGTGCGAGCGGGATCACCTGTTTTTCAGCCGGTACTTCTTCAAGCACCGCCAGGCGATCAAGTTCCGCGTCAACTGGCACCACGTGCTGATCGCCGACACGGTGCAGCGCGTGATCGACGGCACGCTGAAGAACGTCGTCATCAACGTGCCGCCGGGCTCGTCGAAGACTGAGCTGGTCGCGATCAACCTGATCGCGCGCGGCCTCGCGCTGAACCCGCGCGCGCGGTTCCTGCACATCAGCTATTCGGACGACCTCGCGCTGCTGAACAGCGAGACAGCGCGCGACATCGTCTCATCCGACGAGTACCAGGCGCTCTGGCCGCTGAAGGTCGCTGACGACGCGAAGTCGAAGAAGCGCTGGAACGTGCTGGTCGACGGGAAGAAAGCCGGCGGCGTGTACGCGGTGTCTCTCGGCGGCCAGATCACGGGCTTCCGCGCCGGGCACATGACCCACGGCTGGCAGGGCGCGATCATCATCGACGACCCGCTGAAGGTCGAGGACGCGTATAGCAAGACGAACCGGGACAAGGCGAACCGCAAGATTCAGTCGACCGTGAAGAGCCGGAAGGCGAATCCGGACACGCCGATCATCGTGATCATGCAGCGGCTCGCCGAGGAGGACCCGACGGGCTTCATCAAGGCCGGCAAGCTGCCGGGCGACTGGGAGTTCATCGAGATCCCGGCGCTGATCACGGACGAGTACGTCGCGAAGCTGCCGGCGCACATCCGCGAACGCGTCGAGCGCGACGAGCGTGACGAGGACGGCCGGTACAGCTACTGGCCGTACAAGGAACCGCTGCAGGAGCTGCTCGCGTCCGAGAAGGCCGACGCGTACGTGTTCAACGGCCAGTACATGCAGCGACCGTCGCCGCTGGGTGGTGGGATCATCCAGAGCGGCAAGTTCCTGCGCTACGGCGCGCTGCCGCAACTCCAGTACCGGAAGATCTTCGCCGACACGGCGCAGAAGACCGCCGAGCGGAACGACTACAGCGTGTTCGAGTGCTGGGGCCTCGGGTACGACAACCGCGTGTACCTGATCGACCTGGTGCGCGGGAAGTGGAAGGCGCCCGAGCTGAAGCGGCGCGCGATCGACTTCTGGAACAAGCATGCGGCCATCGGTGCTGACGATCCGGGCGCGCCGGTGCTGCGGCAGATGAAGGTCGAGGACAAGTCCAGCGGTACCGGGCTGATTCAGGACATTCAGGCCGAGGGCGGCATCCCGATCGAGGGCATCGAGCGGGTGAAGGACAAGCTGACGCGCGTGATGGACGTCGTCAGCCACATCGACGCCGGCAACGTCGGCGTGCCGCTGGATGCCGCATGGGTCAGCGACTTCTTGACCGAGTGCGACTCGTTCAAGGCTGACGACACGCACATGCACGACGACCAGATCGATCCGATGGTCGACGCTATCAACGACATGCTGGGAGGCGCGAAGGACCTGTCGGTCTGGGAGCGGCTTGCCGGTTGAGCACGACAGGATTTCCCGGAATGTCGAAACGGAAGCAACAGACCCGGCCGCCGCGCGCGCCCGCGGCGACGCACGCCCATCGCACGGTCGACTCGTTCGCAAACTTCGAAGCGCGGCTCGGATGGGGCGCCGACAACCAGGCGTCGGCGGCGCAGTACACGCTGTCGTACCAGAGCCGCAACCGCGTCTGGCTGGAAGCCGCGTACCGCGGATCGTGGATCGTGCGCGCCGCGGTGGACGCGATTCCGGAGGACATGACCCGCAAGGGCATCGAGATGTCCGGGCTCGATCCGACCGACGTGTCGAAGATGGAGACGGCGCTGACGCGTAAGGCGATCTGGGACCAGCTCTGCGACACCGGCAAGTGGGCGCAGCTGTACGGCGGCGCTATCGCGGTGATGCTGATCGACGGCCAGGACATGTCGCAGCCGCTTCGGCGCGAGACGATCGGAAAAGGCCAGTTCAAGGGCCTGCTCGTGCTCGACCGCTGGATGGTTGCGCCGCCGGTCGGCGAAGTCGTGACCGAGTTCGGCCCCGATCTCGGCATGCCGAAGTACTACGACGTGCTGCCGTCGACGATCGGCTTGCCGCAGGGGCGCATTCACCACTCGCGCGTGTTGCGAATGGACGGCGAGGCACTGCCGTACTACCAGCGCATCAGCGAGAACGGCTGGGGCTTGTCGATCCTCGAGCCGATGTGGGACCGGCTCATCGCGTTCGACAGCGCGACGGTCGGCGCCGGGCAGCTCGTCTACAAGGCGCATCTGCGCACGCTGAGCGTCGAGAAGCTGCGCGAGATCATCGCGGCTGGCGGCCCGGCGCTCAACGGCCTGCTGAAGCAGGTCGAGATGATCCGGCTCGGGCAGTCGAACGAGGGCATCACCCTCATCGACTCGACCGACAAATTCGAGACGCACCAGTACGCGTTCAGCGGCCTGTCCGATGTCTTGCTCCAGTTCGCGATGCAGCTCAGCGGCGCGACGGGCATTCCGCTCGATCGCCTGTTCGGCCAGCAGCCGGCCGGCCTGAGCGACACGGGAGAAGGGTCGCGCCTGCTGTATCACGAGAAGGTGCACACGCGGCAGGAGCGCCGGATGCGCAACCCGCTGCACGGGCTGCTCGACGTGATGTGCCGGTCGGAAATCGGCCAGCCGTTGCCCGAGGACTTCTCGTACGAGTTCAACCCGCTGCAGGAGATGTCGGCCGCCGAGAAGGCGGAGATCGGCAACAAGACGGTCGACTCGGTGACGAAGGCCGTCGACGCCGACCTGATTCCGCGCAGCCAGGGCATGCGCGAGCTGAAGGCGTCGTCGCCCGACACCGGCATGTTCGGCGACATCCCGGACGAAGCAATCGAGCAGGCCGAGCGCGACGAAGAGGGCGAGGATCCGCCGGGTATTGATCCGACGCTTCCGCTCGGCCCGACGCCGGGCGCGGCCGCGCGCACGAACGATTCTCTGCTTCGCAGACTTTTCCGACGTCGATGATCCTCACCCTCGATCGAAAGCGCGACCGGCGCAAGAACCCGGTTCGGCTGAGCGGCGCCGAGCGGCAGTACGGCGGTCAGCTGCGAAAGATCGCCCATCAGGTCGGCGTGCTCGTGAATGGCTTTCCGGCTGACGACGCGTCGTATGCGCCGACGATCGAGGAACTGCTGCGGCGGTACGCCGAGGCGCTCGCGCCGTGGGCCGAGGCAACCGCAGCGCGCATGATCGCCGACCTGAATCGGCGCGACGCGCAGATGTGGATGAAGCAGGCCGCCGACATGTCGCGCGCGCTGCGCGACGAGATCCGCGGTGCGGCGACCGGCGAGACGATGCGCGCGCTCCTGTCCGAGCAGGTCCGGCTGATCAAGTCGATCCCGCTCGACGCAGCCGAGCGCGTGCACCGGCTCACGCTCGAAGGAATCGTCGACGGCACGCGCGCCGCGCAGATATCGAAGGCGATTCAGGAGTCTGGGCAGGTCGCGAAAAGCCGGGCGGACACGATCGCGCGAACCGAGGTCAGTCGCACGGCCGCGACGCTCACCGAGGCGCGCGCGCTCGACGTCGGCAGCCCCGGCTACTTCTGGCGGACGTCGGGCGACTCGGACGTCCGCGAGGACCATCGCGAGCTGGAAGGCAAGTTTTTCACGTGGGACAAGCCGCCGGTCGCCGATAAGCGGTCGGGCGCACGGGCGCACCCGGGCTGCATCTACAACTGCCGGTGCTGGGCCGAAGTCGTGCTTCCGACGGACTGATATGGCGAAGATGAAACAGGACAGCAGCGGATCATTGCTGTTCGAGTGTCCGTGCGGTGAGCTGCACGTCGTCTATCCGCATGGTTGCGATTCTCCGAGCCCGGCGCGATGGAACTGGAACGGCAGCGTCGATGCCCCGACGTTATCGCCGTCGATCCTCGTGTCGTGGCCCGGCCCCGGCGACCGCCAGAACGTCTGCCATTCATTCATCACGGATGGCCGGATCCAGTTCTGCGGCGACTGCACACACGAACTGGCCGGGCAGACGGTCGAGATTCCTGACTGGGTTGACTGAGTATGCCGACACATCGAACGACGTTGCGCGTGCGAGTGCGCACCGCGTGGTGGTTGCCGCTGTACCTCCGATCCCTGGCCGTCTGGTGCCGGCTCACATGCACCGAGCCCGATTACGAGCGAGTCCGCGGCGTCATCGCGCGCGGCGTCCGAACCAGCATCGAAGACTGATATGCGCATTTTCACCACTGATCACGCGTGCACGTGCGGCTCGCATGCGCCGCGCGCCCGCGCGCACACGCGCGACGGCATCACCGCGTCGGGCGTGTACGCGACCGAGCAGCTCGGCGAGCGGCAGTCCATCACGCCGGAAGGCTTCCTGCTCTGCGAGGCCGTGCCGATCGCGCGCGTCGGCGCGCAGGACTACGCCTACTTCGAACTGCCGGAGATCGAGGCGAAGGACGGCGTCATCGTCGCCGAGCGCACGGCCGACGTGCTGTTCAGCCCCGAGACGCTCGCCAGCTTCGAAGGCAAGCCGATCACGATCGACCATCCGCCGGACTTCGTGACGCCGGCGAACTACATGTCGGTGGCGCGCGGCACGGTCCGCAACGTGCGGCAAGGCGAAGGCGACCAGGCGGAGCTGATGCTCGCCGATCTGCTGATCACCGACGCCGAGGCGATCAGACGCGTCCAGAGCAAGGGCGCGGACGCGCTCACGCAGGTCAGCAACGGCTACGACGCCGACTACGAACAGATTGCGCCTGGGCGGGCGCGACAGGTGGTGATCGTGGGCAACCACGTCGCCCTCGTGAAAAGCGCCCGCTGTGGCCCCGTGTGTTCGATCGGGGATAGCAGTTCCAACCTACTCCCGACAGGAGATGCAAGCATGGCAACCAAGAAAGGCTCCAAGTTCGTCGACGCGTTGCGCAAGGCGTTCATGACGCGCGATTCCGAAGCGTTCGAGAAGGTCGCGAGCGAGATGACCGGCGACGAAGGCGGCGAGGGTGGCGACGGCCAACCCCAGATTCACATCCACATGCCCGGTACCGGCGCCGATCCGAAGGCGGCTGTCTCCGCGACGGGCGACGATGGCGCGGGCGGCGGCGAAGGCGATCCGCTGAAGCAGGTGCTCGACGCGATCCAAGCCACGAACGGCAAGATCGACGCGCTCGCCGACCGTGTGACGAAGCTCGAAGGCGGCGGCACCCAGACCGGCGACGGTGACGGCGATGACGACGATCTGGACGGCACCGGCACGATGGACAACGACGGTGCCGGCGAAGGCGACGACGACAAGACCGGCGCTCGTACCGGCGACAGCACCGCGCTGCGCGACCAGTTTCAGGACGCGCTCTCGCGCGCCGAGATCCTCGCGCCGGGCGTGCGGCTGCCGACGTTCGACGCGAAGGCGGTCCGCAAGAAGACGGTCGATGCCATGTGCGTGCTGCGCCGCCGCGCGCTGCGTGCCGCTCTCGACAACGAAAACGCCGAGACCGTGAAGACGGTGCTGGGCGGCGTGGACCCCGCTGGATTGCCGTGCGCCGTCGTGGCCGGTTACTTCAACGCGGCGGCTGCGCTCGTGCGCAGCAAAAACTCGAGCATCTCGACACAACGGACCGGCGACGCAAACCAGCCGGAGAAGAAGGACATCAACCAGATTCACGCCGAATTCTGGGCGACCCACAAGTAAGGAGCCGACATGCCCTCGTTGCAAGCCTACACTTTCCGCATGCCGGCGGGCTTTGCCGGCGACCTCCAGCGCGCTGAAGTCGCGACGATCGAGCCGCAGCAGATCGACTCTGCGGCGCCCCCGACGGTGTTCGGGGTGGCCGTGAAGCTCGTCAATGGCAAGATCCAACCGATCAACAACGCAGCTGACACCGCCGCGCTGGTCTACGGTGTGAACCTCCGCCCGTATCCGATCCAGGGCAACGGTACCGATCCGCTCGGCACTTCGACGCCGCCGACCAGCGGCGTGACCGACGTGCTCAAGCGCGGCTACGTGAACGTTGCGCTCGGCGGTACGACTCCGGCCACGAAAGGCGGCACGGTTTATGTGCGCGTCGCGGCGGCCGCTGCCGGCAAGCCCCTCGGTGGTTTCGAGGCGGCGGCAGACGGCACGAACACCGTGGCTATGCCCGCGAGCTGGTATTTCACCGGCCCCGGCGACACCTACGGCATCACCGAGATCGCCGTCAACATCTGATCCCCGGCGCTAACACAGCGCTTTACCTGAGCCCCGCTGACGCGGGGCTTTTGCATTTCTGGAGCCATTGAATGGACATGTCCGAACTGAAGCACCTGCGCCGGGCCGGGGCGCCGCTCTCGGCACCCCCGATGTCGGCGGCCGTGGCAGACGCGACGCGCCGGTTGATTCGCGCGCGCACCGCCGACGGCATGATGACCTACGACCAGCAGACGATCGACTCGACTGGCGCATTCCTCGTCGGCCAGCTTGAACGTCTCGACCAGACGCTCAACGAGCCGCTCGTCGAATACACCTGGTCGCGTGACGTCTACATCCGCTCGGACGTCTCGGCGGCGGACGAAATCGCGTCGTTCACGAACTCTGCCTACGGCATGAGCGGGGGTATCAACCCGAACGGTCTGAACTGGATTTCGAACGAAGGCAACGCTCTGCCTGGCCCCTCGGTCGATATCGGCAAGACGCCGCAGCCGATGCGCCTCTGGGGCGCCGAAGTCAAGTACACGGTGCCCGAGCTGGTCAAGTCGCAAAAGCTGGGCACGCCGATCGACGGCCAGAAAGTCGACGCCATGAACCTCAAGCGGAACATGGACATCGACCAGATCGTGTATTTCGGTGATCCGCAACTCGGCTTCACGGGGCTGGTGAATTCGAACGGCGCGGTCGCGAGCGTGACGAACGTCCCGAATGGTGGGAAGGGCACGCCGCAGTGGACAACGAAGACGCCGGACGAGATTCTCGCCGACGTCAACGAGGTCCTCACTTCTGCATGGCAGGCATCCGGCTGGAAGGTCAAGCCGAATCGCCTCATGCTGCCGCCGGCTCAACTGGGGTGGGTAGCGTCGCAGGTCATCAGCTCGGCCGGCAACAAGTCGATCCTGACCTACCTGCTCGAGAACAACATCTGTACGCAGCAGGGCGTGAAGCTCGAGATTCTGCCGCTGAAATGGCTGATCGGCGCCGGCGTCGGCGGCACGCCGGGCACGCTCGGCACGGTGGACCGGATGGTCGCGTACAACAGCGACAAGAAGTACGTCCAGTACCCGATGACCGACCTTCAGCGCACGCCGCTCGAATACCGCTCGCTGTTCCAGATCACGACCTACTGGTCGCGCCTGGGTCAGATCGAGTGGCGCTACGGCGTGACGGCGGCTTACCGGGACGGGATCTGACATGCCGAAGCTCTACGTCCATACCCCGTTCACGCTCCGGCACGACGACGGCTCGACCGAGCAATTCACGGTCGGCGAGCGCGATTTCTCCGAGGCTACCGCCGCTCACTGGTACGTCGCGCACCACACTCGCGAGCCCGGCGACGCTCCTAAGCCGACCGTCGCGCCGGCCGACGGAGCAGAGCTCGCCGCGGCGCGCGCGGCGCTCGAAGCGCAGGCCGCGCAACTTGCGTCCGCGCGCGAAGATGCCTCGAAAGAGGCTGCACGGCTCGCCGCGCTGCGGGTCGAGCTCGACACGTTCAGCAAAGGGCTGGACGAACGCGCGGCGGCGCTCGATGCGCATGAGGCAGCAGTTGCCGCGGGCGTGCAGGATCTCGCCGCGCGGGTCGCGGCCTTCGAGGCAGTCCAGAAGGACGCCGCGGCGGCCGCGAAGGATGGCGCAGCCGACGGCGCGACGCAGAAGTCCGGCGGCGGGAAGAAGGCATAATGGCCTCCCGGCGTCGCGCCATGCAGGCGCGCGCCGGCATCCGCATTTTGGCAAGGTGACACGTGGATATCGCCCAGTTCCGACAATCGTTCCCCGAGTTCAACGACACGACGACGTACCCCGACCCGCTCGTCCAGTTCTGGATGACGGTTGCGGTGTCGCTCGTCAACGCTGATCGGTGGCGCGAGCTGACGGACCTGGGTGTCGCGCTGGTCACCGCCCACCACCTCGCGCTCGCGTTGAAGGACCAGAAGACGGCCGCAGTCGGCGGCGTGCCCGGGCAGGTGACCGGCCCGCAATCGTCGAAGGCCGTCGACAAGGTCAGCGCGAGCTACGACACCGCGGCCGTCGCGATCAAGGACGGCGGCTTCTGGAACGCCACAATGTACGGCGTCCGCTATCTCAGCCTCGCGCAGATGATGGGCTCGGGCGGCATTCAGCTGTAACGCTGCCGCCGCCCATCGGGAGAATCCCATGGACGGCATGAAAATCGACCGCCTCGACGAGGTACTGAAGGCGATCAGCGGGCTCGTGCAGAAGGAGGTGCTCGTCGGCGTGCCCGACAGCACCGCCGGCCGGAAGAACGAAGGCGAGCCGCTCAGCAACGCCGAGATCGGCTACATCATGGAAAACGGCTCGCCGGCCAACAACATACCGGCGCGTCCGCACCTGGTGCCCGGCGTGCAGGACGCGCGGCCGAAGTTCGAGCCGCAGCTCCAGAAGGGTGTCGAAGCGGCGCTCAATGGCGATCTCGAACAGGTCGAGCGCAGGCTGAAGCTGGCCGGTCTCGCCGGGCAAAACGGCGTGCGCGCGAAGATCAATAGCAACATCCCGCCCAAACTCGCTGACGCGACGCTCGCCGCGCGCCGGCGCCGCGGCGTCACGCGCGAGAACACGCTGGTCGACACCGCTCAGTATCGAAACGCGATCACGTACGTGGTCCGCAAGAAGTAGTTTCCGTCTCCCCGATCCAAGGGCCGCCGCGTGCGGCCCTTTTTTCGTTGGTGCTCTCGCGATGGCCTTCCTCGACGTTACCGATGTCCTGCTCGATCCGGATTTCATGGACACCGGGCTGATTTGCAACCGCATGACGCAGACGGTAGGCACGGACGGCCGGGCAACCAACGCGGTTACCGCGATCCCGATCGATGCCGTCGTCACCAGCGACAGAGGCGACATCCTGCACCGGAACGCCGACGGCAGCCGGATCATCGGCTCGATCACGTTGCACACGCCGTTCCGGCTGCGCGATGGCGGACCGGACGGCCGTGCTGACGCCGACGAGGTCGTCTGGGATGGCACCACCTACACGGTCGTCAACGTGAACGACTACTCGCACTTCGGCCGCGGCTTCATCTGCGCGACGTGCGATCTGAAACCGCTATCAGGAACCCCATGAACGACAGCTCGACCGGCGGCTACCTGGCGCCATCCGTCGATGCGCCGCCGGCCGAGGATGACGTCCTCGACGATCTGGTTCACGACCTGATCGCGGGCATCACGGCCCTGTCGCCTGACCTCGTGCGGCCGCGCTGGCAGCAGAAGGTGCCGAAGCAACCGGAGCCGTCCGTCGACTGGTGCGCGTTCGGCGTCCAGGAGCAGGAGCCGGACGCGGGCCCTGCGATCCAGCACGACGGCACTGACGACGGGCACGACACGTACATCCGGCACCAGGACATCGACGTCATGTGCACGTTCTACGGGCCGCGCGCGAAGGGATATGCGCAGCGGCTCGCCGACGGGCTGGCGATCCCGCAGAACCGCGAGCAGCTCCAACTGCAAGACATGGCGTTCGTCGGCGTCAGCGCGATCCGCCCAGCGCCCGATCTCGTCAATCAGCAGTGGGTGCGGCGCTACGACATGACCGTGACGCTGCGCCGAAAGATCACCCGGACCTATGCGGTCCTCAACCTCAAATCGGCCACCGTGGCGACGACGACTGACTCGTCGACGCCCGTGGCCGGCGTTTCGAACATCCACTCGTAGGGGACCAGCATGTCCAACGGATTGCCGGTATCGCGTCTGATCAACGTGACGATCAACCTCGCCGCGCTGGCGGCGCGGGGCGCGAATTTGAACACTGGGCTGATTCTCGGCCCGTCGGCCGTCATCGATACCAACGTGCGCGCGCGGTCGTACGGTGGCATCGACGAGGTGACGCCGGACTTCGGCACGAACACGCCGGAGTACTTCGCCGCGGCGCTGTACTTCAATCAGACGCCGCAGCCGCAACAGCTGATGATCGGTCGGTGGGCGAAGACGGCGACGGCCGGCTCGCTGCGCGGCGGCGTGCTGTCGGCCGCGCAGAAGGACATCGCGCTGTGGGATGCGGTCACGACCGGCGCGTTCAGCATCACGGTCGACGGCGCGGCGAAGTCGGTCACCGGCCTCGACTTCTCGGCGCAGACGAACCTGAACGGCGTGGCGACGGTGATCAACGCCAAGCTGACGGGCGCGACAATCGCGTGGACTGGTTCGCAGTTCGTCGTGACGTCGAACACGACCGGCACGAATTCGAAGATCGGCTATGCGACGGCGCCGGGGGCTGGCACCGACATCTCGGCGATGCTCGGTCTGACGAGCAGCCTTGCCGGCGTGCCGGCGGACGGGATCGCGCCCGAGCAGCCCGTCGACGCGGCCGCGCTGTTCCTCGACCGCTTCTCGAACAAGTTCCTCGGCCTCGACTTCGCGGATGCGTCGATCACGGACGATCAGCACATCGCCGTCGCGAACCTCATCGAGGCCGACCAGCGGCACATCTACGGCATCACGACGCAGAACCCGCAGGTGCTGGACTCGACCGTGACGACCGACATCGCGAGCAAGCTGAAGGCGCTGAGCCTGAAGTACACGATCTTGCAGTATTCGAGCTCGACGCCGTACGCGGTGTCGTCGCTGCTCGGCCGCCTGCTGACCGTGAACTTTGACGGCAACAACACGACGATCACGCTGATGTTCAAGCAGGAGCCGAGCGTTGCCGCGGAGGATCTGACCAGCACGCAGGCGAACACGCTTCAGGCGAAGAACTGCAACGTGTTCGTCGACTACAGCAACGACACGTCGATCATCCAGTACGGCGTGACGCCGAGCGGCCTGTTCGCCGACTCGGTCTACAACGCGATCTGGTTCCGGACCCGCATCGAGACAGACGTCTACAACCTGCTGTACCAGAGCCCCACGAAGATCCCGCAGACCGACGGCGGCAACGCCCAGATCGCTGCGACGATCTCCGCGGCCTGTGAGGCGGGGGTGAACAACGGGTATCTCGCGCCGGGCGTCTGGAACTCGGCCGGCTTCGGCGCGCTGAACCAGGGCGACACGCTGGCACAGGGCTACTACGTCTACCAGCCGCCGATCGCGACGCAATCGCAGGCGGACCGCGAGGCGCGCAAGTCCGTCGTTTTCCAGGTCGCCGCGAAGGAAGCCGGCGCAATCCACAGCGTCGACATCCTTGTCAACGTCAACCGCTAATAGGGGAAGTTCAACATGCCGACTTATAGCTTTCAGGACGTCGCGGCGTCGATCGTCGGGCCGGGCGGGGCGTTCTCGCTCGGCTACGGCGAAGCGACCGCGGAAGAAGGCATCACGATCGAGCGTGCTGGCGACAAGAACACGATGACGATCGGCTCGGACGGTGAAGGCATGCACAGCTTGCACGCCGACAAGTCCGGGCAAATCACGCTGCGATACCTGAAGACCGCGCCGATCAACGCGAAGTTGATGGCGCTGTATGACGCGCAGTCGCTCGACAGCCGGCTGTGGGGCAAGAACCTGATCGAGGTTCGGCAGACGGCGGCCGGCGACGTGACGACCGCACGCAGCTGCGCGTTCAAGAAGGGGGCGCCTATCAAATACGCGAAGGACGGCGACGTCATCGAGTGGGTCTTCGACTGCATCAAAATCGATAGTCTGCTCGGGACGTACTGACCATGGCTACCGAAATCCAATTGAACGGCGGCCGGTACGTGATCGGCAAGCTGAACGCGATGCAGCAGTTCCACGTGTCGCGGCGCATCGCGCCAATCATCCCGCCGATGATTCCGGTGCTGATGAAGTTCTACGCCGAGCTCGAGCAGGCCGACATTGCGCGCGAGCAGGCACGCGCGAACGCCGCGCTCGCGGCGCTGGCCGCAGGTGTCGAGGGCGAGGAGGGAGCGCAAGCGCCGGCCGCCGCGGCGCCGGCACCCACGGCCGACCGCTCGCGCGAGCTGCTGTCGATGGTCGACGCGATCGCACCAGTGCTGCAACCGTTCGCCGACGCGCTGGCCGGCCTGAAGGACGAGGATGCCGAATACGTCTTCGGCACGTGCCTGTCCGTTGTCGAGCGCTGGCAGGGCGCCGGCTGGGCGAAGGTCTGGAACATCGCGCACAAGACGTCGATGTTCGACGACATCGGCATCGACGTGATGCTGCCGCTGGTCGTGCGCGTCGTCGTGGCGAACCTCGGCCCTTTTATCAGCGGGCTGCTTACCAGCCAAGCGAGCAGCCCGGCGGCGACGTAGGCTGGATCCGCACGCTGCCCGGCGGTGAGGATTGGCTGCTCGCGCCCGTACACGCGCAGATGTGTCGGTACGAGTCGCTGCTCGACGGGGCACTTGGCCTGGCCGACGTCGCCCTGATGAACGACTCCCTCGCCGTCCGGGCGGACAACGAAGCGGCGTACCGCCGCAAGATGGAAAGAGAAAATGGCTGATTCGGTCGTCATCCGCGAGTTCCTGGTCGCGCTCGGCTTCAAGGTCGACGAGAAGGGCCTGAAGAACTTCAAGGAAGGCGTCGAAGGCACGACGAAGGGTGTCAAGCAACTGATCGCAACGGTGTCCGGTGCAGCGTTGACGGTAAGCGCCGGCGTCGCGGCATTCGCATCGAAGCTCGAGCGCCTGTACTTCGTGTCGCAGCGGACCGGCGCGTCGGCAACCAACCTGCGCGGTTTCGAGTTCGCTGCACGCAACATGGGCGTCTCGGCCGAGGCGGCCACCGGCACGATCGAGAACCTCGCGCGCTTCCTGCGCAACAACCCCGCCGGCGAGGGGTACCTCGCGACGCTCGGCGTGCAGACGCGCAACGCGAACGGCGAGCTGCGCGACACGGTCGACATCATGTCCGACCTCGGGAAGTCGCTGGCGAACAAGCCGACGTGGCTCGCGAGCCAGTACGGCAACATTCTCGGCATCGACGAGAACCTGATGCTCGCGATGCGCAACGGGGACTTCGAGAAGCTCCTGGCGCAGTACCGCGAGATGTCGAAGTCGACCGGCCTGGACAAGGCGGCCGACGACTCGCACCGTTTCATGACGCAGCTGCGCGGGCTCGGCACGTCGTTCGAGAACCTCGGCATCCGAGTCGAGGGGGCGATGCTGCAGAAGGTCGGGCCCAGTCTCGATCGGTTTCAACGGTGGATGGACGACCACGGCGACGAGATCGCAAACAGGATCGCCGACATCGCGAGCGCGATCCTGAAAGTGGCCGAGGCCGCGGGGCCGCCGCTTGCGAAGCTGGTAGACCGGTTGGTCGAGCTGGACCGCGCGACGGACGGTTGGTCGACGAAGATTTTGCTGCTCGGAGTGGCGCTGAAGGCGCTCGGCGTATTCAAGATCGCCGGCGGTATCTGGAAGATGGTGGCGGCGCTGCGCGCGGGCGGTGCGGCGGCCAGCGGCGCAACTGGTCTGCTCTCCGCGATGGGTGTTGAGCTTGCCGCGCTGGCCTCAAGTGCGGCCGCCGTCGGCGCTGCGTTTCTCGGTTGGAAGATCGGCGACGGCGTGCGCGACCAGATCGACGGCTTGATCACGAAGCTGTCGGGCGGCCGGTTCCGTTCGTTGTGGGACATCCTCACGCTGCAGGATCGGCGCGGCCTCGACTCGACCGGCGGCTACACGCAGGCCGAGATCGACAGCATGAAGGACGGCGGTGGCGCGAAGCTGACGCCACCGCGCGACGCTGCTCCTGCGCCGACGCCGACGCCGACGCCGACGCCGACGCCGACGCGTGCGTCTGCATCTGGACCGGCACCGGGACCTGCGCCCGTCGCGCCGGCCGGCCTGGCCGGCGCGATGTCGCGCCTCGCCGATACGGCATTCGGTCATCTCATCGCGCGCGGCGAGGGCGACTACAACAGCGTCAACCGTGGCGCGCGCGGCGGCTACCGCTCCGGCACCGAGAACCTCGAGGGCATGACGCTCGCGCAGGTCATGGCCGCGCAACGCGCCGGGCAGTTCAACGCTGTCGGCCGCTACCAGATCATCGGCAGCACCCTGGCCGAGGCTGCGCGCGGGTTGAAACTGAACGGCTCGGAGATGTTCGACCGGAAGCTGCAGGACCGGATCTTCGATGAGTACCTCGTACGCAACAAGCGCCGCGCGATCGCCGACTATGTCGAAGGGCGTAGCGACGATCTGCGCGGCGCGCTGCGCGCCGCGTCGCGCGAGTGGGCGAGCGTTGCAGACCCGGACACCGGCCGCAGCTACTACGCGGGCAAGGGCAACAACCGCGCGAGCATCACGGCAGCCGAGATGGCAGCCGCGCTGCGCAACACGCGCGCGACGTACCAGCCGGCCGGCGCGCTGACTGCACAGTCGGCAGCCGGCGGCGGAACGACGAAGGTCGAGCTGCACCAGTCCACGCAGATCCACGTGACCGGCGCTGGCGATCCTTCGGCAGCCGGTCGCGCCGTCGAGCGCGAGCAGCGCGCGGTGAACGCCGACATGGTGCGCAATCTACAGGGGGTGATCTCGTGATCCTCGACATGATCATGATCTCGCCGAAGAAGATCGGCAGCATCACGGTGCAGGTCGCGATCGAAGAGATCTACAACGACGAGCTCGCGATCACCGAGCATCCGGTCGAGCAAGGGGCGCAGATCACCGATCACGCGTTCAAGCGGCAGCCGGACCTATCGATGCGGTGCGGCTGGAGCAATGCCGACTACGAAGCGTTGCTCGGCGCGGCGGAGGCGACGTTCGATGGAGGCGGCCTGCCGTCAGCGCAGTACGTCAACGCGATCTACTCGCAGCTGCTGGCGCTGCAGCAGGCACGCACGCCGGTCGACGTCACGACGAGCCGCCGGACCTATCAGAGCATGCTTCTGCAGGGGTTGCGGCTCACGGTTGACGCGAAGACGTCGAGCGCGCTGATCCTGACGGCGACCCTCAAGCAGATCCGCATCGTGTCGACGCAGGTGACGAAGTTGCCGCCGCGCGAGAACCAGGCCGACCCGGCGTCGACGGCCGAAACCGGCAACGGCGGTACGAAGGCCGCCGTGCCTGCGACGCCGGCGCCGGGCGGCGCAGTACCGCCGGGGAGTATGTGATGCCGAGCTACTTCGAGATTCCGTTTTCCCCGCGCCCGGAGCGATTCACCGTGACGCTGAGCGGGACCGACTATCGCCTGACCGTCCAGTATCGCAAGGCCGGCGGCGCGGGCTGGGTGCTGGACATCGCGGACGCTTCGGACAACCCGTTGGTGTCCGGCATCCCGCTGGTGACCGGCATCGATCTGCTCGGCCAGTACAAGCACCTGGGTTTCCAAGGGCGCCTGTGGGTGCAGGGCGCGGCTGATCCTGACGACGTACCGACGTACGAGGATCTGGGCATCGGATCGCATGTTTTCTGGGTGACAGACCAATGAGCGTTGAACAGTTTGGCCGGAAGGTATCGCTGATCATCGGCTTCGACAGCGGCGAGGCGCTCGATCTGTCCGAGCTGCGGATCGTGTTCCGCGTGCAGCGGGGCGACCTGCAGACGCCTAACTCGGCACGCATCCGCGTCTACAACGTGTCCGAGACGACGGCGCGACGCGCGCAGAAGGAGTTCACGCGCGTCGTGCTGCAGGCCGGCTACGAGGGCAACTACGGGATCATCTTCGACGGCCAGATCAAGCAGGTGCGACGCAGGCGCGAGAGCCAGACCGACACGTTCGTCGACATCACCGCGGCGGACGGTGATTCCGCGTACAACTTCGCCGTGGTCAACACGACGCTTGCGGCAGGCTCAACGGCGGCCGACCACGTGGCCGCCGCGTGCACTGCCATGAACCCGTATGGCGTGCAGCAAGGCTATCTGCCCGAACTGCCGTCGAACCCGCTGCCGCGCGGTAAGGTGATGTTCGGAATGGCGCGCGACTTCATGCGATGGACCGCGCGCACCACGCAGACTGTCTGGAGCATCCAGGACGGCAAGGTGGTGATGGTGCCGGAGACGGCATACATGCCTGGCGACATTCCGAAGATCACGTCGGCAACAGGCATGGTCGGGCTACCGCAGCAGACAGCGAACGGGATCGAAGTGAAGATGCTGCTGAACCCGAGCGTGAAGATCGGCCGACTGATCTGGCTCGACAACGCGAGCATCCAGCAGTACGAGTACAGCCTGAACGTCGGCCAGCAGGCGGAGAACGAGCGGATCGAGATGCAGGCGAAGCTGCAGGACGATGGCTTCTACTACGTGATGCTCGCGGACGTGGGTGGCGATACACGCGGCGACGAGTGGTACACGAGCGTGACATGCCTTGCGGCCGACGTGACGGTGCTGCTGGATTCGTTCAAGGATAAGGCGGCCGTGCCGCCCGCCGGCGTGATCAAAAAGTATGGCTAACGGCCGTAGGTCGGGAGCGCCTTGATGGTCATTCTGGCCCAGTTCACGTAGCTACTTACATCGGCTCGCGCCAGCGTGTTGAGGGGGACCGACTTCGTCGGCATCGTCGGCACGATGATGACGGCATCGCCGTCGATCGTCTCGCCCCAGCACCCGATGTCCCACACACCGCGGTAGGACTCGTAGCGCCGCATGTTCTTCGCGTTCGCTAGCGGCAAGTCGCACTTCTGGGCGGTGTACAGGATCGTCGGGAACTGGTTGTCGACGGTGACACCGACCTTCATGTCGGCGAACGGATAGACGTAGGCGTCGTCAGCGACGGCGGCGAGCGGCGCGAGCAGCGCGGCGGTCAACAGCAGTTTTTTCATTTTCATCCCATGGATCGACGTGAAAGGGTAGGCGACCCGGAGGTCGCCCTGCGTGAAGCGTTCGACGGCGTGCGCGCGGGCATCTGGACAGCATTGCCTGGCATCATCCAGTCGTTCGAAAGCGCCGCCGACCGGCCGCCGACGTGCAGCGTCCAGCCGGCCATCAAGGCGCTGGTGCGCGGCATCGATGGAACGATCCAGAGCGTCGCGCTGCCGCTGCTGGTCGACTGCCCGGTCCAGTTCCCTGCCGGCGGAAATTGTACGTTGACGTTCCCGGTGGCGCCCGGCGACGAGTGCCTCGTCGTGTTCGCGTCACGCTGCATCGACGCCTGGTGGCAGTCGGGCGGCGTGCAGGAGCAGGCCGAGCTGCGCATGCACGACCTGTCGGACGGGTTCGCGCTGCTCGGCTTTCGATCGAGGCCGCGCGCGCTCGCCGGCGTGAGCGTCAGCTCGACGCAACTGCGCAGCGACGACGGCGCGACGTACATCGATCTGAACCCGACGCTGCAGAAGGTCAAGATCGTCGCGCCGGGCGGCTTCGACGTCGTCGCGCCGCTTTCGACGTTCTCGGCGGCCGTGACTATCACCGGGATGCTGACGTTCGTCGGCGGTATGGTCGGCAGCGCAGCAAGCGGGGCTGCAGCCGTGTTCAACGGCGTGATTCAGTACATCGGGCAAGTCTTCGCGAACGGCAAGCGCGTCGACGATACGCACACGCACCCGAACGGCAGCGGCGGCAACACCGGCCAGGTCAACTGAGATTCCCATGCGATACCGAAAACTCGACGCTGACGGCGATTACGTCTTCGGCGGGGGCGCGGCAGACTTCCTCGTGAACACGCCCGAGACGGTCGCGCAGGCGGTGCTGACGCGGCTGCGCTTGCTGCGCGGCGAATGGTTTCTCGACACGACGGCCGGCATGCCGTGGGCCACGGATGTGCTCGGGAAGTACACGAGCGGCAAGTATGACGCGGCGATCCGCCAGTGCATCCTCGGCACGCAGGGCGTGACTGAGCTCGTCAGCTACTCGAGCACTGCCGATTCTGAGACGCGCGTGCTGACCGTCACCGCAACGATCAACACCATCTACGGCACCACCACGGTACAGGCGACATTGTGACTCTCACGACCCTCGCACCCACCATCGACGCGAACGGCATCACTGCGCCGACGTACGCGGACGTGTTCGCGTATCTCCAGGATCAGTACCGTTCGATCTACGGCGCCGACACGTACCTGGAGCCGGACAGCCAGGACGGTCAGCTGATCGGCGTGTTCGCGAAAGCGATCAGCGATGTCAACGCGGTCGCGATCGCGATCTACCGGTCGTTCAGCCCGGCGACGGCGCAGGGCGATGCGCTATCGAGCAACGTCAAGATCAACGGCATCGCGCGCAAGGTCGCGTCGTACTCGAGCGCCGACCTGGTGCTGGTCGGGCAGGCCGGCAAGACGATTACGAACGGCGCGGCGAAGGACGCCAACGGTGTGCAGTGGATGCTGCCGGCGACGGTGACGATCCCGCCGAGCGGCACGATCACCGTCACGGCCACGTGCGCGGCGATCGGCGACGTGTCCGCGCGCGCGGGCATGATCAACCAGATCGCGACGCCCGCACTCGGCTGGCAGTCGGTGACGAACCCGGCGGACGCCGCAGAGGGCGCGCCGGTCGAGAAAGACCCGGTGCTGCGGCAGCGGCAGACGGTGTCGACGGCGCTGCCGTCGCTCACAGTGCTCGACGGCATCATCGGTGCAGTGGCGAACGTGCCGGGCGTCACCCGATATGTCGCCTACGAAAATGACACCAGCGCGACCGACACGAACGGCATCCCGTCGCATTCGATCTCGCTCGTGGTCGAGGGAGGCGACGCGACGGCCATCGCGAACGCGATCGCGGCGAAGAAAACGCCGGGGTCCGGGACATACGGCACGACTGCCGTCATCGTCACGGACATCTACGGTCGGCCGGTCACCATCAAGTTCTTCCGGCCGGCGCCCGCGCCGATCGCCGCGACGGTCAGTCTGAAGGCGCTCACCGGCTATACCAGCCAGGCGGGGCAGCAGATCCAGCAGGCCGTGTCCGACTACATCAATGGCGTGCAAATCGGCGGCGGCCTATCTGGCAGCGTCGAATGGGGTGACGCGCTGACCGCGGCGAACGGCGTGGGCGGCGGCGTTACGTTCAAGCTGTCCGGCCTGACACTCACCGGCCCGCGCGGCGCCGGCGCGCCGGACGTCGCACTGCTGTTCAACGAGGCGGCGTCGTGCACGCCGGCGAACGTGACTCTGGTGGTGACCTGATGGCCGAGCTGACCGACTACACCGCGCTGATCACGTCCGAGCACCGCGACCTGCCTCGGTTTGCGGCGGTGCTCGGCGCGCTCGTGCAGCCGCTCGTCGACCAGATGAACATGCTGCAGAGCATGCCGGGAAAGTTTGACCTCGACAACGCGGTCGGCGTGCAGCTGGACGACGTGGGCGTCTGGGTCGGCGTGTCGCGGAAGATCCGCACGCCGCTGTCCGGCATCTACTTCTCGTTCGATGTTGCCGGCCTCGGATTCGATCAGGGCATCTGGAAGGGGCCGTTCGATCCCGATACCGGGTTGACGGTCCTCGACGACGACACGTATCGGCTCGTCATCCGCGCGAAGATCGGCGCGAACCACTGGGACGGGACGCTCGAATCGAGCGCGGCGATCCTGAACAGCATCTTCGACGCGGACACGCACGTGTTCATCGAAGACCACCAGGACATGTCGATGACGATCGGCATCTCCGGAAAGGTGCCATCTGCGGTGTTCCTCGCGCTGCTCGCTGGCGGCTACATCCCGCTGAAGCCCGAGGGCGTCCGTGTCAACTACACGATCGTCACGACCGTCGACAGCGCACCGCTGTTCGGCTTCGACATGTCTGGCTCATACGTGGCCGGCTTCGATGTCGGCGCGTGGGGCAAACCGATCTGACTCACGCAACGCATTTTCCGCTTTGAGCCGCCTTCATTCGGGCGGCTTTTTCTTTGCTCGGAGCACTGATGGCAAACAACAATTTCAAGGCGTTTGCGGCGGCTGCCGGCGCGAACGTGATGACGCAGTCCGACTACGAAGCGCTCGCCGCACTTCTGACCGGTTTCGTCAGCGGTACCGCCCAGTCGGCCCAACTCAACAAGGTCTGGCGCCAGAGTTCGATCATGTCTGCCGTGCTGGCGCAGTTCATCGTTGACCTCACGGGTCAAGATGCGATCGACGACGGCACGACGACAACCTTGCTGGCGAATCTGAAGGCTGCAGTGCAGGCGCAGTCCGCCGCAGTGGTCGGCCAGGCCCGAAATGTAGTCATGTCGGTAGCCGCGGCTTCGAGTACCGCGACGCTGTCCGCGGACGAGATTGTTGTTGGCACTGCGCTCGGCGGTCGGAAGTACCTGCTGAATCAGTTTTCTAAGACGATCAACCTCGCGATCGCCGGCGCGGGTGGCATGGATTCCGGGGGCGCTCCGGCATCAGGTTATGTCGCCCTGTATGTGATCTACAACCCAACCACGGGCGCCAGCGCGTTGCTCGCCACGAACGCCACGAATGCCGTCGCACCAAACGTCTACGGGGGCGCCAATATGCCGGCCGGCTATACCGCGAGTGCGCTCGTGAGCGTGTGGCCGATGAACGGAAGCGGACAATTCGCCGTTGGCCTCCAGACTGATCGCAGCATTTCGATTCTTCCGAATGTGGTCTTGAACAGCAACACCAGCCAAGCGTCCCTGACCGCGCTTTCCATTGCGGGAGCCGTGCCGAAAAACGCAGTATCGGTGATGCTACGCTCGTCTCTATCAAGCGGTAGTGCCGGATGGAGCGGGAATATCACCGTGTCGCCGTCTACCGCAGGGTCGGGAATCGCACCTCAAACAGTCGGGGGCAGCAATGGTGCGGCGAATTCCGCTCTTTATGGAACGCTTCCCGATGTCGGAATAGTCGGCAGCAGCCAGCAAATATTCTATATTTGCAATGCCAGTCCGGGTACTCCGACCTACGGAATCAACGTTCTTGGGTATAAATTCTGAGGTCCACCTATGGCGACAATCTACGTACAGTTTTCGGACTCGAATGAGACCGTAATCGTGTCGGTTTTCAGTGCGCCGCAAGACGCAACGGCATATTCCAATCTTGGCGAAGTGACCGAGGCCGATACGCGTTATTCGGCGTATTACAACGGCTTGCCGCCATGGGCACAACAGGGAATGCTTCAGCCAAGCACGGGCGAGTAGGTTGGACTGGTGAGGGGCTGCCAGAGCCTCAATGATTTTGAGGCTCCCCCTTGAGGCTATGCGACGGTTGAATTTTCTGCAGGCGGAAGGCGGCCACTTTCCGACAGATTTCGATTTCGAATCTTGTGGCGTATCGCTATCACGCGCTTCTCGATCAATTCGTATGATAGCCATGCAAGTATTAACGATACCCCTAGCAACGCAGGAATGTACAGACTCGATTTTTCTGATAGTCCGGCAACCTGAAAGCACAACATTACAAAGCGATGATTAAGGAATAATCCATAGCTGAGATTGCCCGTGAATTCATCAACTCTTCCTAATTTAAATTTTGATAATACATAAACAACTGGGATGCCGACGACCATGCCGAACAGCACTTCGAAGATGTAGGGGCGTTGCAATTCCGGATGATAGACCACATAACCGAATAGCCAGCACGTGGCTATATAGCAGGAAATGACTGCGCGCACGCTGGTGTTCCTGCGCAGAAAGCTTCCGAAAATAAACATGAAGAGCGTTGCCGGAAGCATGCGATACCCCCAGGTGTCCGAATCGATGATGCCGAATAGCGGAAGGGAGAAGAATGCCGCGGATAACGCGAATGCTACTGCCCGTGCTCGAAAAGCAAGAATGAAAGGAATTACAAGGTAGAACTGAGATTCAAGGCCAAGTGACCAGGCCTGCGGGATGATCAGGCAGTCCGTGAAGTACGTGTAGAAGTTGAGCGGGAGCATCGTCAAGTTGAGCATCAACTTCGCCGGCGTTATTCCCGAGAGGTAGAAGGACGACGGACGTGCGATCCATGCAAGCAGTAGTGTGAGCGCAAAATAAAGCAGGAACTGAGGAAAGAGGCGCATCGCGCGATCGAGGTAGAACGTCCCTGTTCGTTCAACACCTGGATAGCTCTTATCGATCAGTGCGGTCATAACGTAGCCGCTGATGATGAAAAATGATATGACCGCAATGACGCCGATTTCTCGGCCTAGGACGGTAACCCGGACGTGCGACAGAAGGACGGCTACAGCCAAAAGTAATCGATAGATGCCCATCACCAAGCCTTTTGATTTTTTGCGGATTCTATCAGGGTTTTGACGCAGTTTTTCCACCTATACAAATCGACCGCCTTTGGGGCGGTTTTTTCTTGACGGGGACTCGATGAAGAACGATCTCGTAGCCAGCGCAGTGAAGGTCGCGCCAGCAGTGGGAGGAAATTTTTGGTTGTGGTTGAAGAGCCACGACATCAACTGGTGGGTAGCCGTCGCGACGATCGCGTACATCGGGCTGCAGGCGTACTACCTGGTCAAGAACAAAGGGAAGAGGGCATTGCTCGATGGCTAACGTACCGAAGAAGACACTCGCTGGTGTTGTGGGGGCTGCTGCGGCAGCCCTTCTTTTTTCCATGGTCCCGAAGTTCGAGGGGCTTGAGCTCGTCGCGCGGCCCGACCCGATCGGGATCATCACGGCGTGCAACGGCGACACGAAGGATGTGCGGGCCGGCCAGCGCTTCACGCCCGACGAGTGCCGCGCGCGCCTCGAACAACGCCTGATCGAGCACGCCGAGCCGGTCCTGAAGTGCACGCCCGGTCTGAAGGGGCGCACGTACCAGCTCGCGGCCGCGGTGAGTTTCGCCTACAACGTCGGCGCGGGCGCGTACTGCGGCAGCACGACGGCGAAGCGGTTCAACGCCGGCGACTGGAAGGGCGCGTGCCGCGCGATGAACGAGGCGGACAACGGCCGGCCGCAGTGGGTGACGGCCGGCGGCCGCGTGCTGCCGGGACTGGTGAAACGGCGAGCCGAGGAGCGTGCACTGTGCGAGCGCGACCTATGACGACCACGAAAACCCACGAAACGCGACGCACGCTCGCCGAGGACGTCTTCTACCCGGATCACGAGCCGCGTACCGAGTCGCCGACGTTCCGCGCGAGCAAGCGCGAGATGAAGGCGGCCGGCGGCTACGTCTGCGCGGTATGTGGCGACGACCAGGCCGTCGAGTCGCATCACCGGTTCTTCGAGTGGGCGTTCTCGCACGCGATCAACTGGAAGTGGATCCGCGGCGTCGCGCTCAACCAGATCGACACGATGTTCAGTCACAAACTGCAGCGCGTCGTGCCGATCCCGCGCCAGCACCCCGTCTGGGACGTCATCAGGCTGACGCAAGGCTTCGACTGGGATGCGTTCGACCCGGCCCGGCCGGAGGCATTCGTCGACTCGACCTACAACCAATTGCTGCTGTGCGCGCTCCATCACCGGGGCAAGGATCACGGCCGTCACGAGGAAAGCGACCCGGTCTGGAGCGTGCAGGGGTTCCTGCTGCCGGACTTCGTCTACTCGCCGGACGAGCTGAAGCAGCTGCATGCGAAGGAACGGAAATGACACTTCTGAAGCTAGTTTGGCCGTATGTGCTCGCTGTGTTGCTCGGCGTTGCCGCCGGCATCTACGGCGAGCACCTGATCAGCGCGCGCGAGATCGCCGGCATGAAGGCTGACGCCGCGACGGCTCAAGCGAAGGCGGTGGATGCCGCGCGCGCCGAAGAACAACGCCGCACCGCGGCTCAATCGGAGATTGCGAAAGATGCGAACCAACAACGAACGGCCGCGCTCGCGGATGCTTTTGCTGCTCGCGCTGCCGCTGGCAGCCTGCAGCAGCGCGTCGACCAGCTCGTCGCCGCCGCCCGCCATTCCGCCGCTGCCACCGGAGGCCCGGCAACCGGCGACGCCCTCGATCTGCTTGCCGACGTGCTCGGCCGCTCTGACCAGCGCGCGGGCGACCTGGCAGAGTATGCTGACCGTGCCCGCATCGCCGGCCAGCAGTGCGAGCGCGACTACGACGCGCTGAGCTATCAGTCGTCAGGTCCGTAACCGTATCCGCTCGATACTGGCAGCCCTTGCAGCGCAAGCCATGTTCCGATTACACCGAAAATCAGCACGCCGGAAAGCACACCGAGCCATCCACGGCCCGTTGCTTTGCTGATCTTCGCGCCGCAATAGAGAGCGCCGGCAAACGCTGCGGCGTAGAGCAGAAAAGAGCCCAACTGGAAGGCAAACGCGCGCATGTCGGCCGCCCGTAGTGGTGTGAATTCGCCATATTACTGCGGCAAGATCACCCCATCACAGCGTAGCGGGTCGGCCACGCGGCCAGACCAATGCTCGCAAGTTCCGCATGGGTGTCGTTGGATTGACTTTAATCGACGGCCGACCCGTGACGCTTGTCGGCCCTCGGTCGGTACCTAGTTGAGCGGCTCGAGGTAGAACCCGCGCGCCGTCAGGTCCATCTTCGCGTCGCTGAACGAATCGAAAATGTCGTATCCGCATTCGACGTACGTGATCGTGTGATCGAAGTCGAGATGCTCGATGTTGCGCTTCCACGTCAGCGGCAAGTCGGTCGAGTGCCCCGGATCGAAGTGGACGACGCTCAGGTACGGCGGACGAACGCCGAGAGGAGGATACTCCGTGCGTAGTACGAGCTCGACGTGAGCGATGACATGATGTTCCGGGATTCGGTCCGCATAACGCAGCAGGTACGCCCGCAGCGAATGGCCGTCCTTCCGGTCTTGCGCCGAGGCGAAGCCAAACCAGTCGTCGTCGGAATCGCTGAATTCTTCCGCAATTGTGCGCATATCGACCTCCAGTGCGACGAGCCTCCAGAATGCCACAGGTGCGCCACTGCCCGTCGCGGCTTTTGCCGGGCGGTGCGCGGACGGCGGCGAAGTGCGTCACTTCTTCGAAATGGTATATCTGGTCGGTCGCGCGAATTGATGCGCGAGCTGATCGCACGCTTCATCGTCAAGTTCGTCGAGGCCGATCGCCCGCTGCCAGAAGGCACATCCAAGGCGAGGCCGGGCCGCGACGCCGTTGACGTTTCCCGGGTGCATGCAGACCGCATGCGCACCGCCGCAAAACGCCACGCCGGACCAGTGCTCGCAGGTCCAGCACGGACGGTTGATTCTATCGAGGAAGAGGCCGGACCCCAGCCCGTCGTTAGCCACGGCGCAACTACTGTATAAAAACACAGTGTATCCCGGGGTAAGATGGGGTCGTCAAGATCGAAAATTGGGGACGGCGATGTGCACGAACTACGTGGCGCCGGGCGAGGATCCGGGCCTGAGCGAGCTCAAGATCGACAGTTTTCGGGATCTGTACCGCTGGACGCCGTGGAAACCCGAGATCTACCAGGACTATGACGCGCCGATCGTCGGCTACGTCGACGGGCAGTTCAAGCCGTTGATTGCCGGCTTCGGCTTCTGGCCGCACGCGCTGCAGAAGGCCAACGTCGAGAAGGCGAAGGAGCAGGGCAAGAAGCCGCCGATCATCCGCAGCACGATGAACGTGCGCGACGATAACCTGGGTAAATCGCCGCTGTACGGGCCAGCGTGGCGCGCCGGGCGGCGCTGCCTGATCCCGGCGAAGTGGATCTACGAGCCGAACTGGGAGACGGGGAAGCACGTCCGATACCGGATCGGGCTGGCCGGCTGGCGGCCGCTATGCGTCGCGGGTATCTGGCGCACGCTGCAGCGCCCGGACGGCACCGAGCATCACACCATGGCGATGATCACGGTCAACGGCGACGAGCACCCGATCATGAAGCACATGCACCGGCCGGGCGATGAAAAGCGGTCCGTCGTCATCTTGCGGCCGTCCGACTGGGAGGAATGGCTGACGACGCCGAACGTCGAGGCCGCGCGCGCGATGCTGCAGCTCTATCCGGCCGACGAGATGTTCGCCGAGCCGGTGCCCCCTAAGCCCAAGGCGGCTTAGCCATGACCTACGCGCATGCCTCGAATTGCGGCCAACACCGGATTGCAGTACGCTATGCGTACGCTGTCCGGCGTGCCGCACATGTCAGTACGAAGGACGGAAGGGGCGGAAATTTTGTGGAACGAGCCCAGAAAAACGACGACGAATCAACGGTCGATTTGGCCAAAGAATTCCACCGGATCGGCTCAAACCCTTGTCATATAAGGCTTGACCACTAAGATTGTGATTCCTGTCGTCGTGGGTTCGAGTCCCATCAGCCACCCCAACAAATTCAAGCAAAAAGCCCGGTTCATTGAACCGGGCTTTTTGCTTTCTGGCGTTCGGACACAGCCAATGTGTGTGTTAGTCACGGGGTCTTTAACGAAGTGGTATCCCCGTATTCAACGAATCAACCACGACGCCATTTCGGCCTCGCGCGCGTCAAAAGAGCGGTTGCATAAATCGAGGCGTCCCGGCGATATGACTTCGATACCGAATATGAGACCTCGAATGAGACGACGCGGGCAGGTATCGAAATCGGGCGCGCGATCGTTCGTGGTATCGACGGATGGCCGCTTGTCTCGCATCGCCGATGTGGATGACGGAGATGGCGACGAGGCCCCCGGGCCTGCTTCGTATCGCGTTTCCTTGTCGTTGCGCTGACAACGTTCGTACCCATGCTCGCGCCGTTTCCTTTCCCGCCTAAGGTTCTCGCGCGCCGTGCCGTTATCTTCTCTGGACAGCCCTCGTGCCTCGAATGCTGATCCGTTTTCTTGCCTGCTCGCGCTAAACGCGAGCAGGCTTTTTTCGTTTACGGCCGCTCGTAACCGGCTGATTGGCGGAATCGAACAGGGGCTTGGCGCAAACCGACAAAGCGCAACAGTCTTACATGCGTGTAATGTGGGAGCCTCCTCGTGCCCTCATGCTTTGCAGGGCCGTTCGATCCCGACGACCGGAGAAGGTGTCGGGATTTTTTTTGGGCGCTCGCCGACGATCGCCGACAAGCCCTGCGAAATGCATCCCGCAAAGCGCGGTATATTTTGCGACGACACAGGCCGATCAAGAGAACCTACACGAGGAGTGGCTACCGATGCCGGACACCCGGGTTACACTGCGCGCCGCGACACCGCACGACGCGAGTCACATTGCTCGCCTGCACACGCTGAGCTGGCAAACCGCCTATAGCCATATCCTTCCGGCCAGCTATCTGTCCGACGAGGTGCCGACGGAGCATGCGATCCGGTGGCGCAACTATTTCGATCGCAACGAGAGTGAGTGGGGCCTCGTGCTGATCGCCGAGTCGAACGGCGAGCCCGTCGGCTTCGTCAGCGCCGAGCGCCCCGTCGATCCCGCGCTGGGTGTGCTGCTCGACTGCCTGCACGTTCATCCTTCGCATCACGGCGGCGGCACGGGCAAGCGCATGATCGAAGCCGTTCGCGCATGGGCTCGCTCGATCGGCGTGGACAGGGTCCATCTGCAGGTGCTGGAGGACAACGTGCGTGCGATCGGATTCTACGAACACAACGGCTGGCAATTGGCCGGTGTCGAAACGTGTCGCATCGGCCAGACGCAAGTCACCGACCGGATTTACGCAATCCACGCTTGAACGCCGGCCGGCATCGATGCGAGCGGCGGCAAGCGAGTGCAATTGCGCCGGGCTGCTAGGGAAGCGCCGGGTGAAAGCCGAACGGACTTTGCCATCACTCGCCGCAATACCGCACAAGCAAATCGGCTTCAGTCTCGTGAATTTCGACGGGCAAGATCGTCGCGCCGGCATGGGCGAGATAGCGCGCGCGATGCTGGCCGTTACGGAACGATGCGACGCCTATTTTCGACAGGCCGGGAATGCCGAGCAACGTTCGCGTTCTCGTCTCGCGAAACGTGATGAACGGCATGTCGGGAATCCGGTCCTGGCCCGGATCGAGGAATTCGCGAATGCCCGCGGCTTTTCCAGGCGCCCAGTACTGGACCGACGGCAATACATAGTCGGTGGTATCGCGGTCCGCGCAGGCGAGCAGTTTACTCAGGTCGATCGTCACGACCCGATGGCGAGAGTCGTCGGACGAGAATACCCGCTTGAGGTGCGTGTAGGCATAGGGAACGTGCCCGGGAAGCTGGACGATCCAGACATCTACGCCGCTTTGTCGTGCGTGAGCGAGCGTCATTATTTCCTCTGGTGGCGCAAGCGGTCTTTGCGATCCGAGTTTAGCAGCGCGGACGGCTGCGCAGCAGGTCGAGGCCAAAAATAGAAAAACGGAGCGACTTGCGGCTCAATCTGCAAATGGAATGGGGGCGGTCATCCGTTGACGGCCCATATCGACGGGCCGCAACAATATCGCGATACGGCCAGCGAGAATGAAGCGCTGCGCGAAATTCACGCAAGATTCGTACTGTGTGACGAAGCACGCGTCACGCACCGGGCATCACGAAAACTGAGAGGGCACATTGAACGGAGAGGCCAAGTCGTCGAAACTCGAGATCGACCATCTCGATTACTGCTTCACGGCAACGCTCGAAATCACGGAGTCCGGCCGTACCGCCGTTGTCGACAGGCAACTCGAGTCCGAGGTACGCAGCAAGACGCTCGGGTGGATCGTGTTCGATCGTTTTCTCGAGCGGAACGATTTCGCCGATGAGGCGGACGCGCGCCAATATCGTCGACTGGCTGGCGCGGCTTGCCGATCCGAGGCTCGTCGCCTCGACCGAGATTGCGAAGGCGCGCGCGGTGGCAACCGGCGCGGTGGCGGCAGATCTGTCAACCGCCGAAATCGTCGGCGGCGCCGCTATTGAAATCGCCGGCGATCTCGACTGGATCGATAGGGTGGTCGACTGGTTTTCCAATGGTGCGTTGTAGCGACGAATTCGTGTTTTCGTGACGTAGATCATTGCGCGCAAGAAATTCCGAACGTAAAAACGAGATGGAAATCGCAGTGCGCAAAAAAATAGAATAATCCTGCTTTGACAATATCCGCGGCTTACCGGAAACTGCCGCGGGTCTGAAAACTAGATTTGAATTAAAAAGAAATAAAACGCTGGAATGAAAAACCGAACGCGGTCGGCCGGTTCCTCGCGCTTGAATCACGATGGTATTCGCCGGCACGCGCGCATGCCGGTTGCCCTCGCGTTGTCACTAAAGGGTGAGTTGCCGCACAGACCGTCGCGCGGCCCGCGATCACAATTTGACCGGTTGACCGTTCTTCCCCGGCCCGGTCAACCGTTTCCCCGCTCGCTCGTGCAGGAGCGGGGGCTTTTTGCCCCCCGACGCCGGAAGATTGCGTCGGCGGAACCGGACAGGCGTTCGGCGGGCTGCGCGACGACACACGGTCGCACCCCGACATCCGTTCGCCCGATCCGTACGAATTGCTTTCCTCGTGCCTGAGCGAACCCTCAGGCCCATCGCCGGTCTTTGCCGGCGATGCCTCGTCCCGGCGGCGCGTCACAGCGCTGCCGGGATGTTTTTTGCGTCACGTCACATCGCGCGTCACGGGCATCGCGCTCCGCTCAGCCCGCCTGTTCGACGCTGGTTTCCCATCCGTCATAGTTCCCGCCGAGCGCGCGCACCTCGCGATTGAGCGCGACCGTGTGGCGCGTGATGTCGGCGAGCGCCATCGTGCCTTCGTGCGAAAACCGCACCGCCGACTTGCCGTCCTCGGTCGGCGCCACCGACTCCACCGGATAGCCTTTTGCTTCGGCCCAGTCCGCGAACTGGTGCGCGTCGCTCGGGTCGGGGAAGTACGCCCAGTGCATCACGCGCCGGCTCACGTCCGGCGCGTCGCCTTGCTGCCGCAGCGCATCCAGCGTGCGCATGTCGCGCATGATCTGCCAGTCGTCGTCGGTCGGGTAGAGCGTCTGCCAGTATGTCGTCTTGTCCGGGTCGTCCTGATGGGCATACTGAAGCGCATAGGCCGTCTGGTCGGCCAGCGAGTCGACGATCTCCGCGGCCGCCTCTTCGTCGAACGGCACGTAGAAAAGAAAATCCCGGTTGCCGTCGACGGTGATGCGGCCGACCTGCACGCCGCCTTTCGCGACGATCGCGGCGTCGAGCAGATCCTCGATCTTCGCGAGATCGGCGAATTCGTCGCCGGTCGGCAGACCTTCGGGCGACGGATGCGCAAAGGGGACGCGCACGCTGAGCAGCGACGTGCGCGGATCGCCTTCGGCGATTTCCGCAAAGCCGTGATTGAAGCTGATGAAAGCCTGATGGTCGCCCATTCTGGCAGGGAAGGTTCCCCAGGCGTCGCTCATGTGTTTCTCCCGTACACGATTGTCTGTTGACGGTTGCAAAGCGTCCCAATGTATCATCGAAAATCGCGTTGGCCGGAGCCGCGCACCCGATCGCGGGCCGTGTGCGCCGCGCCCGCGGGATCCGGGCTGTTCGCAGCGCGCCGCATGCATGCGGCCGGCCGCAAAAATTCAAGGGAGATGCCGATGTCGACGTTCGCGGTGAATGGTGTCCGAATCGATCCGCTCAGCGCGCGCGTGACGCACGTGCGCTGGGCGGCCGTGAACCCGGTCGATCGCTCGTGGGCGGCGTCGCCCCGCGAGGCCCCGGTGGCGGACGTGGCGCGCGCGCTTGCGTCCGGTAACGATGTCCGCGCGATCTTCTCGGCCTCGGACACCACCGCAATCGGGCCCAGGCTGAAACGCGTGCTGTATCGCGATGCGTCGGAAGGCATCGAGCTCGACATCGATGCAACGAGCGAGTCGCGCACGTTGCGCGATCTGCCGCAGATCTGACCGCGAGCCGTTTCCCCAACCGAATCGCGCGAACGCGCCCACGACCATGTCCAGATTCGCCATTTTTCCGCTGGCATTCGCGCTTTGTCTGGCGCTTGCCGCCTGCCAGACCGCGTCCGGGCCGACGCCCGTGCACCCGTCGCCCGAAACCGCGTCGACGACCGTTCCCGCATCGTCGCCGCCGGCCGCGCCGATTCGCGGCACCGGCATCGGCGTCGCGCCTCGTCTGGCCGGACAGAGTCACGCGGCCGTCGGTCAATGCACGACCAACGGTACCGTCAACGTATGCAATTGACCGGCGTCGGCGCGATGGCGCGTGATGCGTGCAAACGGAATCGGAATCCCGACATGTCGCCCGCGTCGATGGACGGGCGGCCGTCGACACGAGCCGGCGTGCAATGAACGACGAACGCGAAACGACGGATTCCGGCTGGCACGTCGATCCCGTTGCGGGAACGGTCACCGGCGCGTTGCCGGTGACGCTCGCGGTCGACAGCCGAAGCCTGAAAAGCAGGGCGGTCGTGTGTGCGGGGCTGGCCGCGGCGAGCCTGTGCGGTTACGTGGCCGCCCCGACGCTCTGGCCGGTAGCGGCGCTGGCCGCGTTGCTGGGGCTCGCCAGTGCCGCGTTGTTCGTCTCGTCGCGGCGCAAGCTGGCGCTGCAGGTCGACGAGACGGGCTTCCGGCTGATCGGTTCCGCCCGCGAAAAACCCGTCACGCCGTGGCGGGACGTCGCTGAATTCCGGATCGTCAGCGTCGCCGGTAATCGTTACATCGGCTACCAGTTCTCCGTACATTCTTCCCGTACGAAGGTGCCGGGCGGCGTGATGCTGCCGATCGCCCGGTTTGCCGATCTTCCGCTCGACGCGGTGGCCGCGTTGCTGGAGGCTTGCCGCCGGCAGTTCGGCTTGCCGGACTAACCGGCCGATCGAACGGGCCGGTAACGCCCGATGCGGCGTCCTGCGCGCGGCGCCGCTCGAGCAAACAAAAAAATCCCGGGCACCGTGTCGATTTCCGCGGGAGTCGTCCGTCGTAGCATCGGAGGCGTGCGCATCGCGCGTCCGTCCCGATTTTCGATACGACAACCGACTGAAGGAGCGACACCATGCCCACATCCGTCAAGCCGATCCCGGAAGGGATGCGCACGCTGACCCCGCACCTGATTTGTGCGGGCGCTACCGCCGCCATCGATTTCTACAAGCGCGCATTCAATGCGACCGAACAGTTTCGCCTCGCGATGCCCGACGGCCGGCTCGCGCATGCGTGCCTGGCGATTGGCGATTCGACGCTGATGCTGGTCGATGAAATGCCCGAACACGGCGCGCTGGGGCCGAAGGCGCTGAAAGGCACGCCCGTCTGCCTGCATCTGTACGTGCCGGACACCGATGCGGCGATCGAGAAGGCGGTCGCGGCCGGCGCGACGGTCACGATTCCGGCGGCCGACATGTTCTGGGGCGATCGTTACGGGCAGGTCGAGGATCCGTTCGGGCATCGCTGGTCGCTGGCGACGCATCAGCGCGATCTGACACCCGAGCAGATCGCGGACGCAATGGCCAGCGCGCCGCCCTGCGGCAGTTGAGTCGACACCGTCGCACGAGCGCGGCGACGGGCAGCGCGGCGGCGACAGGCGGCGCGGCGGCTTGATCGCGCCGCGCCGGCCTGGCTCGTCGGCGGTCATGCGCGGGCCGTCCGGCCGCGCTGCTTGTGTTAGTCCATCCGCCGATCGGTCGAGGCAAGCAGGTCGGCGACGGTGCGATGGCGGGCGGGATCATAGGCAACGTGCCCGAGCGAGCCGCCACGTCGGCCGGTTTCGGTGCGATTTGCGTGAGCCTTGTCTCGTGTCCCGACTGTCAGGTCGGTCATGGTTCGTACGTCGAACAATATTGCGCACGGTTCGATGCATCGCCACGCTGCAAGTCCCGCCGCGGCGGTGATCGGGTTCGCGCGTGTCGGTGAAGATGCGGCGAGAAGTGGGGGGCATCGGCCCGCGTTCCGTCCCGATGCGGAATCGGACCCGCGATGCCTCAAGGGCGCGCGTCGCCCTGCCGTAAACAGGACGAGTCCAATCGTTCATCCCCTCTCATCCGATCACACCATGGTTCGAATTCTGTACGCGGGCTATCTCGCGTTTGCGCTGTATCTCCTTTATCCGCTGGTTCAGAACACGCTGATGTTCAGCACCGCGTGCGTGCGCAGCGTGCTGCCGATGGGCGACCACGGGCTGTCGGCGAATTCGGCCAGCGGCGCGGATGGGCACGCGAGCCGTTGTGTGGCGCGCGCGCCTGCGCGCGTCGCGACCGGGCGGGCGCCGGAAATCCATTGAACGCGGCGCGTCGCGCGTGAAGGGCGCTTCGCGACGCCGCGTGCTGGCCATTCGGCTGAATTGAACATCGCGCCATGCTCGCCGATCATCTGCAACGCGGCGGCAGAAATGCGAGGGGCGAGCGCCACGAGAAAGCGTGTGTCGGCGTCAGTAGCTGGAGCGATACGGCGTGCCCTGATCGAAGCGGCTTTGCCAGTGCGTGAGGTAGCGTGACGCGAGTTGCGGGTTGTTCCAGACCACGACGACGTTCTCGGAATTGCGGCTGGCCGCCGACGCACTGTAGTTGAACGAACCCGTTTCGACGTGCTCGGCGTCGATCACGAGGTACTTGTCGTGATGGATCGCATAGGTATCGATCGTGCGCGTCGGGATGCCGGCGTTGACGAGCAGGTTCAATGCCTGCTTGCTGCTCTTCGCGCGATTGCCCTTGTCGTCGACGACCACCGCGACGTTGACGCCGCGGCGCTTGGCGGCAAGCAGCGCGCGCGCGACGGGCGGCGACGTGAACGAGTATGCGGCGACCCGGATCGAGCTGCGCGCCGCCCCGATCGCTTTCAGCACGAGCGCCTCGGCGCCGCCGTCGGGCGAGAATGCCGATTCGACGACCTGGGTCGCGGGGGCTTCGTGAGTGGGGGCCGGCAGCCATCGCGACACGAGGTCGATCGCTTGCTGGAGCAGCGATTCGCTTTGCGTCTTGCCGAAGGCGGCGAAGGGTGTGGCGAGCAGGGAAGCGGCGAGACAGGCGGCGGCGAGGCGATTGCGCGACAACATCTTGGACAGCGAATAATTTCGAGACAGCGGGCCGTGAGTGTAACGCACGCATGGCGGCCCGGTCACGCGCGGATGCGAAGCGAGGGCGTGCGCAGTGATCGGCAATGGTGGACAGGGTGACGCAAAGTTGCGTTATGCAGCCGGTGCGGGCGAGCGGGCGATCAACGCACAGCGATAGTGCCGGCGATGGCAGGCGATTGCGTTTGCCGTTGCAGCGCACGGGCGTGCGAACGATGCGTGCGCCGGCGGGCGGACTGCGACTCGATGCGGCTTGTGGCGCAAACGTATGTCTAGCAGGCGCGTCGGAACGACATCCGCACGCAACGTATCGTCAATCCGTGGAGACGGACGCCTCGGTCCCGTCGGACGCGATCCATCCGGGCCCGGGCTCGGGCTGCACGTCGCGTGCGTCGAGCGGTTCGCCGCACGCCGAGCATACGGTGACCGCGTGCATCAGTTGCCCGCAGGCCCGGTGGCGCAATTGCACCGGCGGCCCCTGGCCGTCGTCCTTCCAGCGATCGCCCCAGGCCATCAGCGCGAGCAGGGCCGGGTAGAGATCGAGGCCCATTTCCGTCAGCCGGTACTCGAAGCGGGGCGGGCGTTCCTGATACGCGCGCTTGACGAGCACGCCTTCGTCGACGAGCCGCGCGAGCCGTTCGGCCAGCACGTGGCGCGTCAGGCCAAGCTGGGCCTGGAACGCGTCGAAGCGACGGCAGCCGAGGAATGCGTTGCGCAGGATCAGCATGGTCCAGCGGTCGCCGAGCACGGCGAGCGTGCGCGCGACCGAACAGTTCAGCGTGCCGATGTCATCCCATTTCATTGTCGAGTCTCGTGCCTGTTGCGGCGGTCTTGCGGCGGTTCAGCGAAATAGCGGGTTCGATTATAGAACCCGCCTTCGGTCGCAACGGGCGCAGCCGCGTTGACAACGGCCCGCCTCGTTGACAATAATGAGTTCCAATTTAGAACTTACTCGCGCGGCGACGCGCTTTCAACCCGGAGACAACCCGATGAACCCGCTTTCCCTGTCTGGCCTCGATCTGCTGCGTGCCGCCGCGTCCGGAGACGCGCCTCTTGCGTCGATTTCCGAGACGATTCCGATGCGCCCGCTCGACGTCGAGCTCGGTTACGTGAAGTTTTCGGCGCGGGCGGACGGCCGGCACCTGAACCCGCTGGGCGGCGTGCACGGCGGGTTCGCCGCGACGGTGCTCGATTCGGTCACCGGGTGCGCGGTGCATTCGATGCTCGACGCGGGCGTCGGTTACGGCACCGTCGATCTGCACGTGAAGATGCTGCGGCCCGTGCCGCGCGACGTCGACCTGATCGCGGAAGGGCGTGTGATTCACCTGTCGCGTTCGCTGGGCGTCGCGGAGGGCACGCTGAAGACGCCGGACGACAAGATCGTCGCGCATGCGTCGGCGACCTGCTTCATTCAGCGGCCGCAGTGACGGAGGGCGGCAGCACCTCGTCCGGGCGGGCGCGTGAACATCCGGAGCCGCACCGCAGGCCGCCAGTAAGCGTGCGCCGCGCCCTGCCTGAAGCAATCGCTTCGATGTGATAGCGTTTCTGCTTTCCACCGACGCGACAGGAACAGCATGGAATACCGCACACTCGGCGATTCGGGTATCGAGGTCAGCCTGATCGGTCTCGGCACGATGACGTGGGGCGAGCAGAATTCGGAGCGCGACGCGCATGAGCAGATCGACTACGCGCTCGGGCAGGGCGTGACGCTGATCGACGCTGCGGAGATGTATCCGGTGCCGCCGAAGCCCGACACGCAGGGCCGCACCGAGCAATACATCGGCACCTGGATCGCGCAGCATCGCGCGCAGCGCGACCGTATCGTGCTCGCGACAAAGATCGCGGGGCCGGCGCGGCAGCCGCACAATCCGCGCCATATTCGCGGCGAGGGCAACCAGTTCGACCGCAAGAACCTGACCGAAGCGCTCGACGGCAGCCTCAAGCGCCTGCAGACCGACTACGTCGATCTGTACCAGCTACACTGGCCCGATCGCAGCACGACCACGTTCGGCCGGCCCGCGTATCCGTGGGTCGACGACGCGTACACGGTGCCGATCGACGAAACGCTCGGCGTGCTCGCGGAATTCGTGAAGGCCGGCAAGGTGCGCGCGATCGGCGTGTCGAACGAAACGCCGTGGGGTGTCGCGCAGTTCCTGCGCGCGGCCGAGAAGCTCGGGCTGCCGCGCATCGCGAGCATCCAGAATCCGTACAGCCTGCTGAACCGCACGTTCGAGAACGGGCTGTCGGAATTCACGCATCGCGACGGCGTCGGCCTGCTCGCGTATTCGCCGCTTGCGTTCGGCTGGCTGTCCGGCAAGTACGAGAACGGCGCGCGTCCGGCCGGTGCGCGCATCACGCTGTTCGAGCGTTTCCAGCGCTACAGCAAGCCGCAGGCCGTCGAGGCGACGTCGCGTTACGTCGCGCTCGCGCGGCGTCACGGGCTGTCGCCCGCGCAACTGGCGCTCGCGTTCGTCAACAGCCGCCCGTTCGTGCGCAGCAATCTGGTCGGCGCGACGTCGCTCGAGCAGTTGAAGGAGAACATCGGCAGCATCGACGTGACGCTGTCCGACGAGATCCTCGCCGAGATCGACGCATTGCACGAACGGCAGCCGAACCCGGCGCCGTAAACGGCACGCGGCCCGCTCGGCAGCGATGCCGCGACGGGCCGAGTCGAGTGGTTGCGGCGGCGCCGTGCCGTGCCGCGCCGTCGTTTGTCGCGTCAGCGCATCTTCAGCCGCGTGCGCGCGACGAACAACGCGGCGAGGCTCAGCAGCGCGCATCCCATCAGATAGAGCGCCGGCGACAGCCGGTTACCGGTCGTGCTGATCAGCCAGGTGATGACGAATGGCGCGAAGCCGCCGAACAGCGTGACGCCGGTGTTGTAGCTGACCGCGAGCCCGGTGGCGCGCGTCTGCGACGGGAACAGTTCGGCCATCAGCGCCGGCAACGCGCCGCAATACATCGCCTTCAGCGCGCCAATCCAGATCAGGGCGGCGAGCATCGTCGCGAACGACGCGTGGCGCGTGAGCCACGCGAACGTCGGCCACACGGTCAGCAGCATCAGCACGGCCGCGACCGCCATCATGCGGATCCGCCCGGTGCGGTCGGACAGATGGCCGACGACCGGCGTGACGAGCGTCAGCACGAAACCGGTCGCGAGCGTCGCCGCGAAGCCCGTCGATGCCGGCAGCCCGAGTTGCTTGATCGCGTAGGTCGGCATGTACAGGATCATGTAGTTGATCGCGGTCGAGATCACGAGCGCGCCGATCGACAGCAGCAGCCGCACCTTCTGGTCCGCGAACAGCTCGCGAACCGGCGCCTCGGAGCGCGCCTGCGTCTTGAACTCGACGCCTTCGTCGACGTAGCGGCGGATATACAGCCCGACCGGGCCGATCGCGAGCCCGAACAGGAACGGCACGCGCCAGCCCCAGCTTTCGAGTTGCGCGGTGGTCAGCGTGGCCGTCAGCAGCGCGCCGAAGCCCGACGCGAGCAACGTCGCGAGGCCCTGGCTCGCGAACTGCCAGCTCGACATGAAACCGCGCCGCTGCGGCGCGTGTTCGACGAGAAATGCGGTCGAACTCGCGAATTCGCCGCCCGCGGAAAAGCCCTGCATCAGCCGCGACAGCATGATCCCGAGCGGCGCGAGCATGCCGATCGATGCGTAGGTCGGCATCAGCGCGATCAGCAGCGTGCCGACCATCATCATCGCGATCGACAATAGCAGCGACGCCTTGCGGCCCGCGCGGTCGGCATACGCGCCGAGCACGAAGCCGCCGATCGGCCGGATCAGGTAGGACAGCCCGAACGTGCCGAGCGTCAGCATCAGCGACGTCGCTTCGCTCGTGGCAGGGAAGAACAGCTTGGCGATCGTCACCGCGAAGAAGCCGTAGACGATCAGGTCGAACCATTCGAGCGCGTTGCCGATCGACGCCGCGAAGATGATGCGCCGGATTTTCGTAGCGCTCGGGCGCGCGGCGTCCTGCGCGGTGAGGGTGGTCGTATTCATCGTGTGTGCAGATCCCGTGAAAGGGGCGAAGCGCGTTACAGGGTGGCGCCGGCCGCGGCGGATGCCGCGCGGCGAACGGGCGGCGCGTCGTCGCCGAGATCCCAGAAAAGGCCGGCCATCATCTGCAGCCCCTCGCTGACGACGCTCGCGAGCAGGTGCTCGTCGGGCGCGTGCTGCGCGCACGCCGGGTACGAGTGCGGCACCCACAGCGTCGGCAGCCCGAGCGTGTCGGCAAACACCTCGTTCGGCAGCGTGCCGCCGAGATTCGGCAGGATCGCGGGCTTCTTGCCGGTGGTGCGCGCGAGCGACGCGACGGCCCAGCGGACCCATGGATCGTCCGGCGGCACGCGCGTCGCCGGCGCGCCGCGTTCGACGTCGATCTCGATATCGGCGAAGCCGTGCGCATCGAGGTGCGCGCGCAGGTGCGCCTGCAGCGCTTCCCAGTCGGTGCCGACGACGAAGCGCAGCTGGCAGTGCGCATACGCGGCGGGCGGGATCGCGTTGACGGGGTGCTCCGGATTGCCGGCCTTGACCGCGAGGATCTCGAACGTGTTCCAGCCGAACACGCGCTCGGCCGCGGACAGCCCGGGCTCGCCCCAGTCGGCGTCGAGCGCCGGGTCGCCGGGGCCGCCGCCGACGGAAAGATCGGCGAGCGCGTCGCGCACCGCGGCCGGGATCGGCGGCGGGCGCAGCCCCGTGACGCGAATGGCGCCGCGCGCGTCGACGAGGCTCGCGAGCGCATGCGCGAGCACGATCGCCGGATTACGCAGCAGTCCGCCCCAGTTGCCGGAGTGATGCGCGCCATCGCGGGCGCGCAGGCTCAGCTTGAAGTTGACCGCGCCGCGCGAGCCGAGGAAGACCGTCGGGCGCGCGGCGGCGATGCGCGGGCCGTCGGACGCGATCAGCACGTCGGCCGCGAGCGCGTCGCGCTCCTGGCGGCACAGCGCGTCGAGGCCCGGCGACCCGGTTTCCTCGCCCATCTCGATCAGCAGCTTCGCGTTGAAGCCGAGCCGGCCGCCGCGCGCATCGAGCACGCTCGCCAGCGCGGCGAGGTTGATCGTGTGCTGGCCCTTGTTGTCGGCGCTGCCGCGGCCATACCAGCGGTCGCCGTCGGCCGTCAGCGTCCACGGCGACAGCGGCGCGCGCCACTGCGCGTCGTAGCCGCGCACGACGTCGCCGTGGCCGTAGATCAGCACGGTCGGCAGCGCGTCGTCTTCGTGGCGCGACGCGAGCAGGAACGGGCCGCCGCCGTCGACCGGGTTGTCGACGATGCGCGACGTGAAGCCGAGGCGGGCGGCTTCGGGCGCGATCTCGTCGGTCAGATAGGCGCGCAGCGCGGCGTCGCTGCCGCGTTCCTGGCTTTCGGTGCGCAGGCCGACGCGGCGGCTCAGGGTCGTGAAGAACGCGCCGGATTCGAACTGGTTCAGCGCATGCTGGATGGCGGCGGTACGGCTCAAATCGTGTCTCCTCGGTCGGGTTCGCCGTGCGCGGGCCGCGCAGGCAACGTGAAGTGCGATCGATTCTAGAAAGCCGCTTTTTTTGTCACAATGATCGAATTTCGAACCTTTCTTTGCCGAAAAGGCAAAGCAGCGCAGCCGGATGCGGCGCGGAGACAGAACGATGGCGGCCTTCCTGCATGGCCTGGGGTTGCGGTATTTCGTCGAGGTGGCGCGTACCGGCTCGATCAGCGACGCGTCCGCGCGGCTGCACGTGGCCGTGTCGGCGATCAGTCGCCAGATCGCGAAGCTGGAGAGCGAGCTCGGGGCGCCGCTGTTCGAGCGGCGGCCGCGCGGGATGGCATTGTCGGAGGCGGGGGAGCGGCTGCTGGCGTTCGCGCAGCGTAGCCTGCTGGAGGCCGAACACGTGATGAAGGACATCGGCGGGCTCGACGCGCTGCACGGCAGCCTGCTGAAGATCGCGTGCTCGGAAGGGTTCGCGATCGATTTCCTGCCCGGCGTGCTTGCGAGCTTCAAGGCGCGCCATCCGGGCGTCGATTTCACCGTATGGGTCGTGTCGCCGGCGGACGCGACCCGGCGCGTGCGTGACGGCGATGCGGACATCGCATTGACGTTCAGCCTCGCGCCGGAGAAGGGCGTGCGCGTCGACCACACCGAGCGCGCGCCGGTCTTTGCGCTGGTCCGGCACGATCATCCGCTCGCGGCGCGCGACGCGGTGGCGCTCGCCGATGTCGCGCGGCACGCGCACGTGCTGCCCGAGGCCGGCACGACGGTGCGCCAGCTGATCGACATCGCGTGCGCGCTCGACGGGCTGCTGCTCGAGCCCGAACTGACGAGCAACAACACGGCGGCGATGTACGGCTACGCGCGCCGCACGGGCGCGGTGATGTTCACGGGGCTGTTGTCGGTGCGCGATCGCGCCGATGCGGACGGCTTCGTCGTCGTGCCGGTGACGAACCCGCAACTGCGCGAACGCAGCATCCAGGTGCAGACGATGGCGGGTCGCGATCTGCCCGCGTCGGTGCGCGCGTTCCGCGACCATCTGATCGACGCGATGCAGGCCGCCTCGCTGGCGCCGACTGCCGCACGAGGCCCGGGACGCCGGCCCGTGAGATAATCGTCAATCCGCCTTCCGTGCCCATGCGGCTCCCCGAGCCGCATCGCCCCTGTTCGACGCCAAATTGAAGAACCTGATTGTCACCCTCGATCGCGCCGGCGAGTTCGACGAGATCATCGACGTGCGCACGCCGCTCGAGTTCGCCGAGGACCATATCCCCGGCGCGCTGAACGCGCCCGTGCTCAGCAACGAAGAGCGCGTGCTCGTCGGCACGATGTACCGGCAGGTGTCGCCGTACGAGGCGACGCGCGTCGGCGCGGCGATTGTCGCGCGCAACATCGCGCGCCATCTCGACACGACGTTCGCCGACCGGCCGCGCAACTGGCGACCGCTGATCTACTGCTGGCGCGGCGGCAAGCGTTCGGGCTCGATGACGACCTGGTTCAACCTGATCGGCTGGAAGGCGCGCCAGCTCGACGGCGGCTACAAGGCGTACCGCCGATCGGTGTGCGCGACGCTCGACTCGCTGCCGACGCGCTTTCGCTACATCGCGCTCGTCGGCCATACGGGCTGCGGCAAGACACGCCTGCTGAACGCGCTGCGCGACGTGGGCGCGCAGACGCTCGATCTCGAAGCACTCGCGTGCCATCGCGGCTCGCTGCTCGGTGCGCTGCCGGGCAAGCCGCAGCCCACGCAAAAGGGGTTCGATTCCGGGCTCGTCGAGACGCTCGGGGGTTTCAACCCCCAATGGCCGGTGTTCGTCGAGTCGGAAAGCCGCAGGATCGGGCTCGTGCAGTTGCCGATCGCGCTGATCGAAGCGTTTCACGCGGGGCCGTGGGTGCAGGTCGAAGCGGCGCACGACGAGCGGATCGCGTTCCTGCTCGACGATTACGCGCACCTGTTCGACGCACCGGACGCATTCAAGGCGCAGCTTCATCGGCTGATCGGCCTGCACAGCCGCGAAGAGGTGATGCGCTGGAAGGCGCTGATCGATGCCGGCGCGCGGGCCGATCTGTTCACCGAACTGATCGACAGACATTACGATCCCGCCTACGCACGCACGTATCGCGCGACATACGACAAGCCGAACCGCGCGCTGACGTTCACGTTCCGGCCCAACGCGGACGACGTACGCGCTCAGGCGCGCACGCTGCTGGCCGAACTCGCGCAGGCCGGATTGCCCGCATCGGCCGCGCTTGCCGGCGGCACGACATCCGAAACCGACAAAAACCAATCGACGATCACGACACGATGACGACCACACGCACCCAACCCAACCCGGCCCTCGGCTGGATGTCCTTCCTGCTGATCGCGGTCGCGGGACTGTTCTACGTAAAATGGTTCCCGTACTACAACAAGGCGTTCGTTGCCGCCGAGCACCATTCGATCGGCCAGTCGATCCTGATGGGCACGTCGGCGGCCGCACCCGAGCCGTCGCTGAAGGTGGCGCTCGACTACGCATGGGCATACGGCAAGGCGATCTGGCAGGCGATGGTGCTCGGCCTGCTGCTCGGCTCGGCCGTGCAGGCGCTGCTGCCCGCGCATTGGGTGGCGCGCGTGCTCGGCCGCACGGGCTTCGGCAGCGTCGCCGCGGGCGGGCTGCTGTCGCTGCCCGGGATGATGTGCACATGCTGCGCGGCGCCGGTCGTCGCCGGCCTGCGTGCGCGCCATGCATCGCCGGGCGGCGCGGTCGCGTTCTGGCTCGGCAATACGGTGCTGAATCCGGCCGCGCTGGTATTCATGGGCTTCGTGCTCGGCTGGCACTGGAGCGCGCTGCGCGTCGTGCTCGGCATCGCGATGGTGTTCGGGATCGGCTATCTGCTGAACCGCATCGCGCGCCCCGAAGACCGCAGCATCGACGATGCGCAGCTCGCCGCGCTGGCGGCCGAACAGGCCGCGGCCGGCAATCCGTTCGTCCGCTGGATGAAACTGCTCGCGCGCATGGCCGTGCGGCTCGTGCCCGAATACATCGTGCTCGTGCTGCTGCTCGGCGCCGCGCGCGCGTGGCTGTTTCCGCACATCGGCCCGGACATCGGCAATCATCTCGGCTGGATCGTCGCGTTCGCGGTCGCGGGCATGCTGTTCGTGATCCCGACGGCCGGCGAGGTGCCGATCATCCAGGCGATGCTGTCGCTCGGCATGGGCGTCGGTCCGGCCGCCGCGCTGCTGATGACGCTGCCGCCGATCAGCGTGCCGTCGCTCGCGATGCTCGCGCGTTCGTTCAAGCCCTACATGCTGGCGATCGTCGCGACGCTCGTCGTCGTATTCGGGATCGTGAGCGGCTTGCTCGCGATCGCGTTCGGGTTCTGACAACGCGGGCGACACGCCGGCCCGGCGCACTCGTCGCATTCGTATTCATCCGGCGCCGCCGCTTCACGCGTGCGACGCCCTTTACAAGAAGCAAACAGGAAAACGCATGACCCAACCGAAGATCCATCCTCGACTCGAAAAGGCGCTGACGCGCGGCGATCTCGCGATCCGCCAGGCCAATTCCGCGCGGGCGACTGCCGTGCTGAACGCACTCGGCACGATGATCATCGAGGCTTCCGCAACGATCGGCGTCGAGGCCAGCATCGACATTCCGCAAGGCGATCGCATTTACGATCCGGTCAACGGCCTGTGGCCGCAGAAGATGCTGGTGTCGTTCGATGGCCCGGTGGACGAAGCCGACAAGGAAGAACTGCGCACGGTCTATCTGGTGGCCGACGATCCGGGCACGCAGTTTCGCGTCGAATGGCATCGCGCGGACGGCAAGCTCGGCCGCCAGGAAGGCGGCCCGCTCGCGACCGTCGCGTTCCTGACCGACGTCGAAATTCCGTGGAGCGACGACGACGAGTAACGTCGTCGCGTGAAGCCGGCGCCCGGTGCCCGGCGCGCCGGCCGTCAGCGCATCATCCGCCGCCGGAACAGCCACGCGGACAGCAGGAACCCGCCGACCGCGTAGCCGGCGAGCACCGCGACGTGCAACGCGATGTCGGCCGCCGGCCGGCCGAGCATCGCAGGCCGGATCAGCTCGACCGCATTCGCGAGCGGCAGCGCCTGTGCCGCGTGCCGCGCGAGCGGCGGCAACTGCGTGATCGGGAAGAACACGCCCGACAGCAGCAGCATCGGCGTCAGCACGAGCGTCTGGTAAAACATGAAGAAATCGTAGGACGGCGCGAGCGCCGTGACGATCATCGCGAGGCTGGCGAACGCGAGGCCAGCCAGCGCGATCACGGGCAGCACCGCGAGCATCGACGGAAATTCCGCGTAGCCGAGCACGCCCGCGACGAGCATGATCGCGCTCCCCGACAGCATCGCCTTGCTGGCCGCCCAGACGATCTCGCCGAGCACGATGTCGCCGAGCGCGAGCGGCGTATGCATGATCGCTTCCCACGTGCGCTGCACGTGCATCCGCGAGAAACCCGAATACATCGATTCGAAGCTCGCGGACATCATCACGCTCGAGCCGACCGTGCCGGCCGCGAGGAACGCGATATACGACACGCCGTCGACATGGCCGAGCATCAGGCCGAGCCCGAAACCCAGCCCGAACAGATAGATCATCGGATCGGCGAGATTGCCGAACATCGACGCGAGCGCGAGCTTGCGCCACACGAGATAGTTGCGCCGCCAGACGGCGACCCAGTTGCTCGCGTTCGCCGGCATCGCGATCGCGAAGCGCGACGCGCGCGGCGGGGCCGATGGCGTGGTGGCGGAATAGTTGCGGACGTCCATGGTCGATCAGTCCTGCATCTCGCGGCCCGTGAGCCGCAGGAACACATCCTCCAGATTGGCCGGGCGATGCAGATAGCGCAACCCCGGGCGGCCCTTGAGTCGTGCGCTGACCGGTTCGGGATCGGTCACGTAGCAGAACAGCGTCTCGCCGCTGATCTCGGTGTGCTTCGCGAATGCCGACAACTCGTCGCGCAACGCGGCCGGATCCGGCCCGTAGATCTCGATCACGTCGCAGCCGATCTCCGATTCGATCAGCGCATGCGGCGCGCCTTCGGCGATCTTGCGGCCTTCCTCGATCACGCACAGCCGATCGCACAGACGCTCGGCTTCTTCCATGAAATGCGTGGTGATCAGGATCGTCTTGCCGCGCGCGAGCAGCGAGCGCAGCCGCTCCCACATCAGGTGGCGCGCCTGCGGATCGAGGCCCGTCGTCGGCTCGTCAAGCACGAGCACGTCGGGATCGTTGACGAGCGCGCGGGCGAGCGTGAGCCGGCGCTTCATGCCGCCCGACAACTCGCCGACTTTTGCATCGGCCTTGTTTTCCAGCTTCGCGAATTCGAGCAGCGGCGGCACGAGCGCGCGTGCCGCCTGCGCCGACATCCCGAAATAGCGGCTGAACACGAGCAGGTTTTCACGGACGGTGAAGTCGGGGTCGAGGTTGTCGAACTGCGGGACGACGCCGACTCGCTGGCGTGCATGTCGCGCACGCGATGGAACCGGTTCGCCGCACAGCGCAATCGTGCCTGCGTCGGGATGCGCGAGGCCGAGCAGCATCTTCAGCGTCGTGGTCTTGCCGGCGCCATTCGGCCCGAGCAGGCCATAGCATTCGCCGGCCTTCACGTTGAAGGACAGGCCATTGACGACGAGCTTGTCGCCATAGCGCTTTTCGACGTTGCGGAAATCGATCGGTGCGACGGACATGGGCGTGTTGTCGTTGTAAGCGGGTGCGTTCCGCTGCCCGGTGCGCGGCCCGTGTGCGAACGGATCGCGCGAAGGCGTGTCACATGGGCATGGCCGAAGCATACGACGCCGGCGCGAGCTGGCCCACCGGACGTGGAACGGGGCCATTCTAGTGCATCGCTGCATCGCTTGAGGGCATGCGCGCACTGTGCGATGCAAGCGCGCAGCGATCGTGCACCGCATCATTGCGCACGCGCCGCGCGGGGCGAATCAGCGTTTTCCATCCCTTGCGTCCTGAATTGCGGCGCACCATGATGAATGCGTAGGCTCGTTGTCGCGATAGGGAGGCTTCATGGCTAGCTACAACAAGATTTTGCTGTGTTACGACGGCACGCTCGAAGGGCGCAAGGCGCTGCGTTACGGCGCCAATCTCGCAATGGACCTGAAGGCCGAAACGCACTTGCTGTCGGTCGTGGACATGCGTTCGAGCATTGCGCAAAGCGCGGGTTTGCTGACCGACGTCGCATGCGGCCGCTTCGAGGAAACCGCGCGCGAAATCCTGCAGGAAGGCGTGAACTGGCTGCGCGAGCGCGGCGTCCAGGCCGAAGGCCATTTCGCATTCGGTTATCCGATCGACGAAATCGCGAATCTCGCGTCGGAGCTGAAGGTCGACCTCGTCGTCGTCGGCCACCGGTGCCGCAGCGGATTGTCGAGATGGTGGATGGGCTCGGGCAATACGCAACTGCTCGATCGCGTGAACTGCAGCATTCTGGTCGCGTGCTCGTCGGCGGAAGAGCAGAAGGCCGAAATCGCGCGCGAGCGTGAAGCGGCGACGGCGAGCAGCCAATGACCTAACAGGCTGTTGAAATTGGATACGGTGTAAACGGGCGTTGCGAGCGGTGCGTTAGAGATATCGTGTTCATGATCTTGGGCAGACGAGAGCGATGC